>JAZSRK010000124.1:0-14545 GCA_045538465.1 Candidatus Limiplasma sp.
TGTTCCATACAGCATTACTGCCTGTCTTACGCCGTTTGTGTCAAGGGTACCCCCGGCGACGGTAATCGTTGGCAGACCGCAGAGATGATTGGCATATGTCGGACCGGTGATCAGCACAGCGTCGTAATCCGAGATTTCCTCCGTAATCCTCTGCATCTCATTCGCACGGGATTTCATGGCCTTTTGGTATTCTTCCACAACATAGACTTCCTGTGACGAATCGTACAACGCTCCCCGCAACAAATCACACCCATACTTCATCATTGTATCCGGATGTGCCTCATAGTATTCAACAATTTGCTTAAGAGTCTTAAGCTTTGCCCCGCTCTTTATCAGATATGCCTCAAGCCCCGTGCCGAACTCCCGTTTCATAATGCTGGGAAGCTCCGGTGTTGGCGGCTGATTAACCTCCGAAATGACAACGCCGTTATTCCTGAGTGTTTCGATTACCCCATCAAGGTATTTTCTTCTTTCCTGCGGGTTCATATCGGCATTGGCGATATTTACAGAGATCCGAAGTTTTCCGGCAGGAGTCTGTGTAATCTCAGGCAGTGGCTCATCGCGCATGGCAGAATACAGTTTAAGGGTATCGCTCACATTTTGTGCCATTGCGCCTGCGCTATCGAACGTCTTTGAAATCGGAATGATTCCTTCCTGTGAAAGAACACCGGCCGGAGGCTTTAACCCGCAGATTCCATTTCCCATAGCGCAGGCTGTAATCGAGTGGGATGTATCCGTTCCGACCGCCATCGGTACGATTCCGGCGGCAACTGCAACAGCCGAACCAGTTGATGAGCCAAGCGGATCAAGCCCGGACTTCACAGCATGTATCACCTGCCCACCACGTGAACTGTATCCCCCGGGCATCTTTGTCGATACATAATTCGCAAACTCTGTCATGTTGCTCTTGCCGATGATTACGGCGCCGTTACGGCGGAGATTCTGAATGATCGGCGCATCGTTCAATGCCATATTATCGGCCAAGGCCAAACTTCCAGCAGTCGTGTGGAATCCTTTGACATCGATATTGTCCTTCACAAGAATCGGCATACCCGACAAGGGCGGAAAATGTGCATTTTCTGAACATTTCCCCGATTCTACAGCAGCAGTCTCATCAAGCTCCGCTATACAGTTCAGTCCGTTTTTTCCACCGATCTCTTTTGCCAATCGGATTGCGTCCAAAGCCGTAATCATTTCGCAACCTCCATAGAACGTTATTCAATAATATATCACAGCAGTACACGAAACCGCAAGCCTTGGCGGGCTTGCGGTTTCGGCATTTTTGGGTGTAATGAGGAAGGATAACTCTTTCCTTTCCATCCCCCGCGCTGGCGTACCCCCATTTGACAAAGAACAGCCACAGCCCCCCATAAAAATCGAAATGCCCCCCGATTGTTGGACAGTAGGGATACTGAATAACAATCAGGGGGCAAATTCAGTTTAGGACACTGCGAAAAGAATTCTTATTCTCCACTCACGGTCATCAGCCGTAGATCAGGTTCAGTTCGCTTTCTTTGTTGAAGAAATGCATGACCTTGCCTTCGAAGGTGATGTACAGCTGTGCGCCATACACAAGGCTGTTGCGCTGCTCCATGGTCAGGTTGATGGTGGGCACACGCACGATGAGACGGGTGCCATCTTCAGTGTAAACGTGCAGGTGCAGCTCGCTGCCCATCATCTCGTTTACCTCCAGCTTGCAGGGGATGGTGTTTTCGCCGCCCTGCGCTGCCAGCACCATATGTTCGGGGCGGACGCCCAGCTTGATGCTGCCGCTTTCGATGCCCTGCTGCAGCAACTCGGACTTCTTATCGCCGGTCACCTCCAGCTTTGCGCCGAAGGGGGTAACGAAGTAACGGTCGCCTTCCTTGACCAGCTCGGTATCGATCATGTTCATCTTGGGTGCGCCGATGAATTCCGCAACAAAGATGTTCCGGGGCATCTCAAACACTTCCGTGGGAGTGCCCACCTGCTCGATGATGCCGTCCCTCATGATGACGATACGGTCGCCAAGGGTCATGGCCTCGGTCTGGTCATGGGTAACATAGATGAAGGTGGTATCCAGCTTCTGGCGCAGAAGAATGATCTCTGCACGCATCTGGTTGCGCAGCTTGGCATCCAGGTTGGAAAGGGGTTCGTCCATCAGGAATACCTTGGCATTGCGCACCATGGCACGACCAATGGCCACACGCTGGCGCTGACCGCCGGAAAGGGCACGGGGCTTGCGGGTCAGGTACTCGGTAATGCCAAGGATCTCGGCGGCGTTGGTCACCTTCTCGTAGATCTCATCCTCGGGCATCTTCTTCAGCCGCAGGGAGAAGGCGATGTTATCATACACCGTCATATGGGGGTAAAGGGCGTAGTTCTGGAAAACCATGGCGATATCACGGTCCTTGGGCTGCAGGTCGTTGACCACAACACCGTCGATCTCCACAATGCCGCCGGAGATATCCTCAAGGCCTGCGATCATGCGCAGGGTGGTGGATTTGCCGCAGCCGGAGGGGCCGACGAAAACCACGAATTCCTTATCCTGAATTTCCAGATTGAAATCGTGCACCGCTGTTACTTTGTTGTCGTATACCTTTTTCACATCCGTCAATTTGACGCTTGCCATATCTGTAGTCTCCTTTCATCCTAAAGGGAACGCAGGCGAAGGGCGCATCAGCCCTTGACTGCGCCGCCGGTAACGCCTTCCACGTAGTACTTCTGCAGGCACATGAACAGCACCGTTACCGGTACGGCTACCAGCACGCCGCCTGCGCAGAACATGGTGTAGCAGTTGGAGATCTGATCCTTGTTGAGCCAGTTGTACAGACCCACTGCCACGTTCATGCCCTTGGAGGTGCCGAAGGCGATGTAACGGGCGAACACGAAGTCTCCCCACGGGCCCATGAAGGCCGTCAGGATGGTGTAGATGACGATGGGCTTGGAAAGCGGAAGGATGATCTTCTTGAGCACCTGGAAACGGGTGGCGCCGTCCACACGGGCGGCTTCATCCAGCGATTTGGGAATGGTGTCGAAGAAGCCCTTGGATACATAGTAGCCCATGCCGGAGGAGGCGATGTACACCAGAATGAGGCCGGGCACGGAATTTTCCTGCGTCATGCCCAGATCCTTGAGCACACGGTAGAGAATGATCATGGTAAGCATGCCGGGGAACATGCCCAGAATGAGCATGAAGCGCATGAGCGGCTTACGCATTTTGAAGCGGAAGCGGGAGAGAGTGTAGCTCATGCACAGCACAATAACGGTCTGCAATACCGCCGTGACCAGTGCAGAGATGAAGGTATTCATGTACCAGCGCGGGAAGTCGGTATTGAAGAGGTTTACGTAGTTATCGAAGCCCCACTTCTGGGGAATGACATAGCCCACCTGATGCGTGCTTTCCACACGGAAGGACTGGAGCAGGATGCATGCAAAGGGAATGAGCCAGATGATGCTGATGGCGATCAGGAACACATAGATGGCGGTGTTGCCGATGAGCCGGGAGGTGCGCAGGCCCATGTGGCGGCGCGCCGTGGTGGAGGGATTCTGTACATTGCTCATTACTGGAAATCCTCCTCATTCTTGATAGACGGCAGCACATTGTAGACCACCAGCGAGATGAGGGCAACCACAATGAACACCAGAATACCCACAACGGATGCCAGATAGTACTGGCTTTCTGCGCCGGTGGTGATCTTGAACAGCCAGGTGATGAGCAGGTCTGTGTAGCCCACGGTACCTGCTGCCGAAGAGGCCGCCGGGTTGGTGGGCGCACCGCCTGTAAGCAGGTAGATGACATTGAAGTTGTTCATATTGCCGGTAAAGCTGGTAAGCAGGTACGGGCCGGTAACGAACAGCATGTAGGGCAGGGTGATCTTGGTGTACTGCTGCCATGCGTTGGCACCGTCAATACGGGCGGATTCGTACAGATCCTGCGGAATGTTCATCAGGATACCGGTGGTGATGAGCATCAGGTACGGGATACCGATCCAGATGTTGATGAGGATGACGGTGATCCTTGCCCATGTGGGATCCTCCCAGAAGGGCAGTGCCTGATCGATCCAGCCCATGCTCATTAAGAACCCGTTGATGATGCCGTTCTTGGCGAACATCTTGGAAACATAGAGCAGGGAAATGAACTGGGGAATGGCGATGGTGAGCACCAGAATGGTACGCCAGACCTTTTTCAGCTTGATACCCTTCTTGTTGATGGCCATTGCCACGAACATGCCCAGGAAGTAGTTGGTGAAGGTGGCGAAGAACGCCCACATCAGCGTCCACGAGAGCACCTCGCCGAAGGTGGCGGCATAGGACTGCCCACCGCCTGCGGACTTCCAGTTGAGCATGGTATTGAAGTTATCCAGCCCCACCCATGTGAACAGGTTGTTGTAGTAACCATCGTGGGTGCCATCGTAGTTGGTGAAAGCCACCAGGATCATGAACACGATGGGCAGCACCGTAAAGATGAGGATGCCGGTGAGCGGCAGGGAAAGCAGGGTCTTGTGGAACTGATCATCCACCAGAGAGCGCAGGTCATCCTTGCCGGACTTGAGCTTTTTGCCGGAGGCGAGGATCTTTTCCGCCATCTGGTTCTGCTTTACATTCACACGCCAGGTGTAGATGAAGGCGATGATGAAGAAGATGGTCAGCACACCGTAGAGCAGAATTTTGAAGGAGTTATCGTTATAGGTGGTAACGTAGGTATCGAAGATGATGTTGTACTCTTCGGTGGGGCCTACCTTGCCAAGGCTGCGCAGCATGGAGACCCAGTAGCCGCCTGCGAGCATCATGTATACAATAAAGACGATTTCAAATACAAGGAAAAGAAGGCCGCGCAGGATCTGCCCCCGCGCCAGATTGCCAAAGCCCATTACCAGATAGGAGAGCTTAGTCTTCCAATCGCCGTGTACAAAGGTGCTCCAGATATCGTTTGCTTCCTTGCCGATGGCCTGACCGGCGGTTTTGATCAGGTTCCACAGCGCCACAAAGAGCCCACCGAGCTTTTTCGGGATGGAGGTGAAAAAGGAGGCAATGCGGTAGAGAAGCTTCTGGCCTTTGGACAGCTTCAGATATTCAAGATCCGTATACTGTTTCATAACCGGAATTCGCTCCTTTGAAGGAAAGGCCGGAACCAACCGAGTTGGCTCCGGCCAGATGTGTGATGGTCCGTCAGCTGCAGCGGCAGGCCTTTCGGCAGCTCAGCAGCCTGTACGCATCAGTTTTTGATGATGTTGATATCGGCGCCGTTGATGGTGACGGTGTAGTTACCGGCCTCGGCGAACACGATGTTGTTATCGGGGTTATCGGCACCCAGATCCTTGATGAGCTCCTTGCCGACGGTAACCTGAGCAAAGCCCTTATCGGTGCCCCAATCGCCGGGGTTGACGATGCGGCCGCCCATGTAATCGCTCTCAGGAACATCCAGCGTGATGGAGTTGTTCTTGAGGTAGTAGGCTTCGTTGGTATCGGCGTTGTTCCAGCCGTTCCAGGCACCCACGAACAGCAGGGCAGAGGTGTCCAGCGCGAAGAGGGCGCTGATCTTGTCGTAGTAGTTATCTAGAGCAGTCTGCAGACCGGCTTCATCGGTGGCGGCCTTTACGTCATCGCCGATAACCTTGGCGATATCCCACCAGGAGCCGTGGATCTGGCCCTGAGGCACAGAGTAGGGAGACTGAGCCATGAGAGCAGCCAGACCGGGGTTGGCCTGCACAGCCTCGGAAGCCTGAGCAACGCTGTTGGAGGGGCCCCAGCTGTGAGCTTCGAAGCGCTCCATCTGGCAGGCTTCACCGGTGAGGTACTGAGCCAGCTGATGCATAACAGCGGCCTTGACGGGGTCGACCTGAGGCTTCACGCCCATCAGCTTGCAGCCGTTGAAGGAGCCCAGATGGTAGCTCTGACCGTCCACTTCGAAGGAGGGCAGATCGGCAACGCCCATGTTGTCGCCCAGGATGCCCTTAACGGTTTCGAAATCCCAGGTACCGGTCACGACCACGGCGGCGTTGGAGGAGAACTCAGCGCCGGAGGAGGAGCTGAGGTGGAAGGGGCTCTTGACCAGCTTTTCCATGCCCTTGACGGCGATGAGGCCTTCGGGGCTGTTGAAGGTATCCTTCACGGAGATGAACTCGCCGGTGGCATCGGTTTCCCAAGTGGATTCGCAGCCGGTGGCGAAGAAGAAGGAAGCCAGATACCAGGCAGAGGTCTGCATCTCGAAGGAGAAGTACTTCTGGGCAGCTTCGCAGTCAGCGATGATGGCTTCCAGAGAGTCGATGTGCTCCTCGGGGATCACGCTCTTGTCGTAGTACATGAAGTAGCCGTTATCGGAGGTGAGGGGGTAGGCGTACAGGGCGTCGCCCACGGTGGCGGCGGCAACGACGGAGGGGTCGTTGGCGGCAGCAACAGTTTCACCGGCCTTCACGCCCAGCTTGGCCAGAGCGCCGGCCTGCACCAGACGGGCGAACTGGTCCTGAGCAAAGCAGAACAGGTCCCCGCCGGCTTCTACGTCGGTGATCATCTGGGTGGCGGCATCCGCTTCGGAAACCGCTTCAACGGTGGCGTTGAAGGTGATACCCAGCTCGTTGGTCTTGTTGAAGTTCTCGATCTGGGTCTTGGTCAGATCGGCGATCGCTTCGGCGACCCAGACAGTGATGTCGTAGGTGCCGGCCAGCTCAGAAGCGCCGGCGGTACCCACCATGGAGAAAACCATGATGGCAGCAAGCAGGTAAGCCAGGAACTTTTTCATAATGAAATCATCCTTTCTTTTTTCTTTAGGCATAACAGCCATTGAAGCATTTTAGGGTGACAAAAAAGACTGACGAAGAGGCTCCGTCTGCTCTGTTTTTTGTCTCCTTTGTTGTAAGACCATTGTACCCAATTCCGGTTGCATTGTCAAGGGAAATCGTTTGCACAAGAAAAATTTTTCTGTGAGAACGATCGAAAGTGTTGAAATTACTCACTTTTCATCCACGGAGAAATTTTGACCCGAAAATACATTCTATCCAGTGGGTTCTGGTGAAAAACCGTTGCAGTAACGCAAGAAAGGCGGAATCCGCAAAGAAATGTAACCGTGCTGTCCGGTTTCAGAGCGCAGTCGGAGGGCTGCGACCCTCCTGACAGTCTGAGAGCTGCGCATATGGCGCAGCTCTCAGACTGTTGGCGGAATGCCGATTGTTTTTACTTTTCGGAATTCAGTTTTGCATCGTCGATCTTGCCCCAGGCACCGTTGCCGGCACCCTGACACTTTACATATACGCCCACGGTCACTTCGCTGCCGGCGACGTGATCAAACGCTGGGGTCACGCCCTCGCACCATTCGCCGTAGGAGGTGATGGTCATGGGTGCGGTGGCAACCGTCTCTCCGTCCACCTTCACATAGGCATATACTTCATGCTCGCCGGCATCGCCGCCCATGATGGAGACGGCAAAGCGGAACCGGCCCTCCGGCAGAGCCGCCACCGGCTGCTCCAGCGTAAACTCCACGCTGTTCTGAGCAGCGCTCCAGAAATGCATGTGTTTGCTGCCGGTGAGGGAATCGGTGAGCTTATCCTCCACATACAGTTCATCGGCACCGGCAAGGTCTGTCCACGTCCAGCCGTTGCCGCCCTCCTCAAAGCTGTAATCGGTCAGGTAATTGTATTCCACCATGGAAACATAGCAACGGGCTTCCATACCGCCTGCCGTACCGGTGACGGTGTACTGCGCCACACCACCCTGATACATGCGCTCCTTCTCTTCCTCCGTCAGGTTCCATTCCACAGGGATCTGCTGACGGCCGTCATCGGTCATAACGGCATTCACCGTTTCCGGCAGCACCAGCTCTGCATTCAGATCGCAGATCAGGGTCACATCCTCCAGCGCATCCGCCTGAACCGGGATCTCGTTGCCCTCACGCATCAGCCGGAACACCCTGAGGGATTCCAGCGGATGACCGGTGGCATCGAAAAGCGCCTGATTATCCACGGCACAGCCGCCGTAGTATCTGCCGGCATCTGCCGGGTCGTAGGCGGCGGCGTAGCTGCTGGCCCAGCCGGAGCCGAACTGTTCCCAGAGGTCATGGTTCTTTTCCCAGCTTTCGATACCGACAGTGATCCATGTGCCCTCCCAGTACACAACGCCGATGCCTGCAGGGGTGCGGTTGACGACGGTATCGGTAATGGCACGCAGGTGATTGGCCTGCCCCTGTACGGTGAAAGGGTAATCCTTTACAACAGCGCCGCCATCGCCGATGGTGTTGCCGTTGAAGTCCGTATCGGCACCGGTGTAGGCATAGGAGGTCTCCATGACCATCACCTTTTTGCCATAGGTCTCGGAAACCTGCGTCAGCACAGCGCTCAGATTATCCAGCGTGCCGTGCCAGTAGGGATAGTAGGAGGTGGCAAACACATCGTAATCCACCTGATAATAGTCCATCTTCTTGGCATAGGTCAGGTAGGAGCCATCCTTTTCCGGGTTGGCAAAGTGCAGCGCCACCAGCGCCTCGGGGAACACCTCACGGGTGGCCTTTGCGCCGGCCTGCATCAGGTACTGGATATTGAACCAGATCTTTTCGCCGCACATGTAGTTGTTGGTCTCGTTACCGATCTGCACCATGCCGACGTCAACGCCGGCTTCCTTCAGCTTTTCAAGGCAGTCCCGGGTGTACTGGTAAACAGCCTCGGTCTTTTCCTCGATCTCCATGCCCACCCATGCCTTGGGCACCATCTGCTTGCCGGGATCCGCCCAGAAGTCGGAATAATGGAAGTTGACCAGCAGCTTCATGCCGTATTGGGTGGCACGTTTGCCGATTTCGATGGCGTTATCGATATCGCAGTTGCCGCCGCCATAGCCGTTGCCTGCGGAATCGAAGGGATCGTTCCAGATGCGCACACGGATGTGGGTGATGCCGTTTTCTGCCAGCACTTTGTACACATCCGCTTCGTTACCGTCAAAATCGTAATACCTGACGCCGCTTCTCTCCAGCGCAGGCACACAGGAGGCATCCATACCAAAGATGAAATCCTCCGGCAGGTTTTCCACCTTTTCAACATAGAGGGAGCTTTCCTCCGCCAGTGCAGTGGGGCAGCAGACAGCTGCCAGCAGGCTTACCAGCAGCGACAGGGCCATCCATTTCCGGAACATGTTTTTCTCCTCCTTTGCAATACACAGAGCAGGTCAGGGGATCGTCAGCAGCGTTTCCGCCAGATGAACGGCTTCATCATCCACGCCGCCCTCGTTGGCGGTCAAATGGACGGAGGCCTTTCCGAACATGAGGTAAAAATCCTCATCCGGCAGAGAAGGGTCGTGATAGCCGATATGCTCCCGGGCGATGCCCGTGCCGCCGGCTGCATCATAGATGCGCAGACCCCAGGGAACGCCCTCCAGCAGCAGAACAGCATCCTCCTCCCCTTCCGGCACAAAGCCGGCAGGCAGCGGAGCGAACCACTCCCGGTATTCCTCCACATGGGAGGCGCGCACGATGTAAACATCCGCCCTGCGCAGCTGCTCTCCGTCCAGCATGGCATAGGTGAAGGGATGCACCTTGACCATGCGGATGGCATCGTTTTTCAGCTCCTGCTCCAGTTTGACCGCAAGGCCCGTGGCATCGGCAACAGGGGCATCCGCAAACAGGGTCAGCTTGTTTTCCGGCTCCGCATCGGTCAGGAAGGTGAAGATCCAGCCCCAGAAAAACACGCTGAGCATCAGCCACAGCACCATGGCAGGCAGCATGTGCCAAAAGCGGTTACGCATCTTCATGGGCACACACCTCCACCCCGATAATGAACGAGCGCACCACCCTGACCCGTACAGGCTGCCCGGCAGGGGGCAGCTGCCCGGCCAGCCGGTCGTTCAGGCTCAGGTGAAGGGTCTCCTCCCCGGTTTGCAGCTGCACTTTGCGCACCACGATGCTGCCCGGGATCAGGATCCGGTCAGGAGCAACCGTCAGCTGACCGGTATAGCTCCTTTCCGCATCGCCCAGCAAGCCGAGGATATGCTCTGCCTGCGCCTTTGCCGGGCGGATGAGGAACACCGTCAGCAGCATAAACAGCCAGCCGCCCAATGTGGAAATGCCCACCACCCAGCCAAGCATACGGTTTGCATTGCCCGTTCTGACCCTTGTACAAAGAAAAATACATGCCGCCAGCGAAAGCCCTGCACAAAGCCAGGCAAGCAACCTGCCAAGGGAGACAAGCCGCCGGTATTTCGCTGCCTGAGGCTGTGAATACCATTTGTTCATACTGTTCAATTCCTTTCTTTGCAGGGAGTATAGCATGTTTTCAGCGCCTTGACAAGCAAGCGGCTTTCTCTGTATAGTTGAGCCGGAAGCATGCCAACTGCACGGAAGGAAGATGTTTGAATGAAGCGTTTTTTGAGTTTTCTGCTGGTGCTTATGCTGGCAGCCGGCAGCTGCCTGGCAGAGGAAGATTTTTTCTCAAGGTCCTATCCCCTCAGTGAAAGCGGCGAATGCATCGTCAATGATGTGCCCTTTCTCACAGCCCCTGCGCCCGATGACAACGAGCGTGTGTTCTACGAGATCTTCGTGGGCTCCTTCTCCGACTCCGACGGGGACGGCGTGGGCGACCTGAGGGGCATCATCAACCGGATGGATTACCTGAACGACGGCGATCCCGACTCCGGGCTGAGTCTTGGCGTGGAAGGCATCTGGCTGACCCCGGTGTTCCTCTCCCCCTCCTACCACAAGTACGATGTGACCGACTACTACACCATAGACCCCCAGTTCGGCACCATGGAGGACCTGAAGGAGCTGATCAGCCTGTGCCACGAACGGGATGTGAAGCTGATCCTTGACCTGCCCATCAACCACACGGGTCATAACAGCCGGTGGTTCAAAAACTTTACCAATGCCCACCTGCTGAACAACCCCGGCAACCAGTACTACGATTTTTACACCTGGGCCACCGAAGGGGATGCGCTGCCTGCAGGGCGCACCTTTGCCAAAAAATTCGGCACCGATCTGCTTTACGAAGCCAACTTCTCCGACCAGATGCCGGAGCCGGATTTTGACAACCCCTTCGTGCGCCAGACCATGCTGGATGTGGCGCTGTACTACCTGGAGCTGGGTGTGGACGGTTTCCGCTTCGATGCCGCCAAATACATCTACTTTGGCGACAATGCCGCCAGCGCCGCTTTCTGGGCATGGTACATCGGGGAACTGAAGGCCGTGAAGCCGGATGTGTACACCGTTGCCGAGGTATGGGACGGAGAGGGCATCATTCAGCAGTACCTGCCCATGACCAGCTGCTTCCACTTTGCCGCCAGTCAGGCTGAGGGGCTTATCGCCGCCACTGCCAAGGGCGGCGATGTGAACCGCTTTACTGCCGCCATGGAAAGCTACATCACCCGGGTAAGGGCGCTGGGCGCACGTCCGACCCTGTTCATTGCCAACCACGATATGGATCGCTGCGCCGGTTACCTGACCGCCGCCAGCGGACACATGAAGGTGGCTGCCAGCCTGTACCTGCTCTCCCCCGGTTCTCCCTTCCTGTACTACGGAGAAGAGATCGGTCTGAGAGGCTCCCGGGGCGGTTCCAATACCGATGCCAACCGGCGCATGGCCATGCTCTGGGGCGACGGCGATACGGTACGGGATCCGGCAGGCACCACCTACACCAAGCAGAGCACTTATACCGTCAAGGATCTTTCCCACATGCCGGACAGCCTGTACAACCACTACAAACAGCTGATCATGCTGCGCAAAGCCAATCCGGAGATCGCCCGGGGCGAATACAAAGCGCTGGCATTCGAGAATACCAAGCTGGGCGGCTTTACCTGCACCTGGAACGGCAGCACCGTTGCTGTGGTGCACAATACCACCCTTCAGCCTGTTACGGTGGACCTGGCAGCGGCGACCGGCGAAGCCTTCAGCCTGATCGCCGGTACCGCAGGTGCAGGCACCGCTACCCTCGACGGAAATACGCTGACCCTTTCCGGGCAGACCAGCGCAGTACTGCGCATGGAGCAGTAAGGAGTATGCCATGGGCAAATATCCCATCAAAAGAGAGTTTTTTCCCTTTTCCCTGTTCACACCGCCCATCAGCCGCCGGTTCGTGCTGCTGGCGCAGAAGCATATGAAGACCCCGGGCTTCCTGTGGCGTGACCCGGAGGTGCAGGTGGAAACGCTGCGTGTTCCCGGCTGGCAGGGGGATGAGATCATGGTTTATCTGCTCAGCCCCAAGGGCATCCGGGAGCCTGCGCCCTGCCTTGTGAATTTCCACGGCGGCGGCTTCGTGTTCGAGGGTTCCGGCAGTCATTTCCGGCTGGCGCTGACCTATGCAAAAGAGGCCCGGTGCAAAGTGGCTTATGTGCTTTACCGGCTGGCACCTGCCCACACCTTTCCCGTGCCGCAGGAGGATTGTTATGCCGCCTTCTGTCATCTGGCACAGCAGGCTGACAAGCTGGGCATCGATCCCCGGCGCATGGGCGTGGGCGGCGACAGCGCCGGCGGTACCCTGACCGCAGCCGTATGCCTGATGGCAAGGGACCGGGGCGCTGCGGTGAAGCCCATGCTGCAGCTGCTGGTGTACCCCTGGCTGGATGGGCGCAACAACAGCGAAAGCTGCCGCCGCTTTACCGATACCCCTGTGTGGAACAGCACCCTTTCCAAAAAGGTCGGCCCCCTCATTGACCCGGATCCCTCCCGTACGCCGCTGAGCTACCGCTCCCCTGCAGAGGCGGAGAGCCATGCGGAGCTGCCCCCGGCATACATTGAAACAGCGCAGTTCGACTGCCTGCACGATGACGGTGTGCTGTATGCCCGACTGCTACAGGAAAACGGCATCGAAGCGGAGCTGACAGAAGCGGAAGGCACCATGCACGGCTTTGATACCGTATGGCACGCCCCCACCACGCAGCGGATGGTGCAAAAACGGGTGGCCTTTCTGCGCAGACGGTTTTGGGAAGAAAAATAAACAAACGGACTGTTTCGGACACAGATGCCGAAGCAGTCTTTTTTCTGTTTTTTCCTTTCCGGAGGCATGCCTGTTTTTGAATATCGTATCGAAACTTTCTTAATAAATTAATGCATATAGCGGCTTAATATTATTTTGAAATTAAGTTTGATAATTAACTTACCAATTGACAAGTGCAATATCCGATTGTAAAATAGCAACAGATGACCGGTTCTGGGAAGGATGCGGTCGTTTTTGGAAAGAATTGTCCCTGCGGAAGAGCAGGCGCAAGATAAACTTTGTAACGGGAGGAAACTTACAATGAGCAATCGGATGACCAAACTGGTAGCTCTGCTGATGGCACTCATCATGGTGCTGGGCATGGTGCCCGCCGTGGCTGAGGAAGCCGCTGCCGGGACCGCCACCGCATACATCATGTATGCCAACGCTGACTGGTCTGCCCAGTACTGGCACGACGGCAACGAGTACGCCGGCGTGACCGCTACCACCGTGGATGTGACCGCCGAAGGCGACTACACCGTCGGCCTCACCTTCGAAAACCCCTCCAACGGCCTGGCCTTCATGGCACTGGGCCTGAAGAACGGTGAAAACCTGTTCCCCAAGCACTACCTGAAGATCAATGCCATCCGTGTGAACGGCGAGGCCATTGAGTACGGCAAGGGCTACACCAGCTCCGATGACCAGATCGAGACCCGTATGAACATTTACAACGAATGGGTCACCGAGCTGCCTGCCGACGCCCACTCCTTCGACGGCAACACCGCCGATGCATCCCCCATCATCGTGGATAAGGCCCTGTTCGAGGGTGTTACCTCCGTTGAGGTGGACTTCACCCTGACCAAGAACGCCATTGATACCGCTTACATCATGTTCGCCGACAGCGGATGGGCCGCCCAGTACTGGCTGGATGGCAACGAGTATGCCGGTGTGACCGCCACCAACGCCACCATTACCGGTGCCGGTGACTACACCGTTGGCCTGAACTTTGAGACCCCTGCCACCGGCGTTGCCTTCGCTGCTCTGGGCATCAAGAAGGGCGAGATCACCTTCCCCGGCATGATGCTGAAGATCAACGAAATGCGTATCAACGGCAATGCTGTTGAGCTCGCCAAGGGCTACACCAGCTCCGACGACCAGATCGAGACCCGTATGAACATCTACAACGAGTGGGTAGCTGAAGTGCCCACCGATGCTTCCGTACGTTCCTTCGACGGCTCTGTGGAAGGCGCTGCCCCCATCATCGTGGACAAGGCTGCTTTCGAGAGCGTTGAGAGCATCGAGATCGACTTCACCCTCGTGCCCGTGACCGATACCGCCTACATCATGTTCGCCGACAGCGCATGGACTGTGCAGTACTGGCTGGACGGCAACGAGTATGCCGGTGTGACCGCCAACAACGCCACCGTGGAAGGCCCCGGCACCTACACCACCTCCCTCACCTTTGAGACCCCCGCTGCCGATGTCGCTTTCGCCGCTCTGGGCATCAAGACCGGTGAGAAGACCTCCCCCGGCTACCTGAACAACATCAAGGAAGTGAAGATCAACGGCGAAGTTGTGGAAGCCGCCAAGGGCTACACCAGCTCCGATGATCAGATCGAGACCCGTATGAACATCTACAACGAGTGGGTAGCCGAAGTGCCCACCGACCTGTCCGTGCGCAG
>JAZSRK010000174.1:0-6939 GCA_045538465.1 Candidatus Limiplasma sp.
TCAGCAAAATCACCCATTATTTCAGCAGCAGTGCCATAGTCTCCCTCTGCTGCCAGCGTTGCTGGCATATCGTATGCTGCCTGAATGCATGCCGCATCCCGGGCATCGGCATCCAGATACAGAGGCAAAGAATGGTAGATCACTGCTGCTTTGATATAGTTTTCGTAAGCTTCGTATGCATTAGCTGCACCATTGGCGGCAGCCTGTGCTTCATACTGGCGAGCAGTATAATATTGCAATCGCTGGGGACTATCCTGATAATCGCCCAAGCTGCCAAAGATGGTCAAGCAGGCTTCGAAATTGCCCTTCTCGCCTGCATCAGCTGCCTTAGCATACTGCGCCAGCTTGGCAGAATCCTCATAGGTGCCCAGCTCTGTATAAATCTGGGCAGCCTCTTCGTACCTGCCCTGCGCGATCAGCTGTGCTGCTTTTTCGTACTTGCCGGTGGTGCAGCTGGTGAGGGTCAGCAACATGGCCGCCATCAGCAGCAATGCCAGTATACGTTTTTCAATGCTGGTGTTTTTCATGGAGGATCCTCCTTTGTTGTCGGTTTATGCAGAGCGAGCGTAAGTATGCCCTCACCTTTTTACCGAACAAATCCTTGTATCCATACTATAGCATATTTTTACAATATTTGCACAGGTTATTTGCCGGTTTGGTGGTGCACATGCCGGTCGAATACAAAAACACAGCCCGCAAATTTACGCTGCGGGCTGTGTGCTGATAGATCGCCGAAAACTCCTTGGCTCTCCCTTTGGGAGAGCTGTCAGGCGAAGCCTGACTGAGAGGGAGCTTGCCAGGGTGTGCCCTCTCCGGCTTCGCTGCGCTCAGCCACCTCTCCCAGAGGGAGAGGCAAGGGGGTGGGGAGGCTATGCTTGGGCACCTTTCCCATTGGGAGAAGCAAGTTCGTCAATACAGCCACCTTTACGGGTTGTGTCCAGACAGATCGCCGAAAATCCTTGGCTCTCCCTTTGGGAGAGCTGTCAGGCGAAGCCTGACTGAGAGGGTGCTTGCCAGAGTGTGCCCTCTCCGGCTTCGCTACGCTCAGCCACCTCTCCCAGAGGGAGAGGCAAGGGGGTGGGGAGACTATGCTTGGGCGCCTTTCCCAAGGGAGAGGCAAGTTCGTCAATACAGCCTCCTTTACGGGTTGTGTCCAGACAGATCGCCGAAAACTTCTTGGCTCTCCCTTTGGGAGAGCTGTCAGGCGAAGCCTGACTGAGAGGGTGCTTGCCAGGGTGTGCCCTCTCCGGCTTCGCTGCGCTCAGCCACCTCTCCCAGAGGGAGAGGCAAGGGGGTGGGAAGGCTATGCTTGGGCACCTTTCCCATTGGGAGAAGCAAGTTCGTCAAAACAACACCATTTACCGCCTAAACTGCGCCATAAACCGCCAAGCATACTCACAAGTATGCTCCCGGCACTCATGCCCCTGCCCACTGATGCTGGCAAAAGCCGTGCGCACCACCCCATCTTCACTTTCAAAGGAATGGATGGTCAGCACACTCCCACGGCTATGGTCATCATACTTCTCCACGCTGTCGCCGCAGATGCCCCAGATGGACTCCGGCCAGTTGTCCTTCTCTTCAAAAGTAACATTGTACGGCGTTTTCAGCTGGTTTACCTCAAACACATAGCGCATCCGATCCCAGCACTTTTCTGCTTGGAAGGGCAGCTCCGGCAGAGGGGTGATCTCGCCGCCGGCATAGAACAGCGGCACGGGCACGGTGCGGTTGATGGGTTTGGGCGCAGGCTGACCATACACATTCAGCCCCACCTCGAAGGTGGCATCCATGGGAGCCAAGGCAGCAAACACTTCCGGGTATTCCTGATACAGATCCCAGCTCTTGCAGCCGCCCATGGAGAAACCGCTGGCGTAGATGCGGTGCTCGTCGATGGGATAGCGCTGCTTGAGCACCTCGATCAAGCTGATGACCTCGGTAGCGGTGGAGTTCAGATGGTTTTCAACAGCCACCAGCAGGAAGTTATTCCGGTTCGCTACCCGATACCAGCCGGATACGTGGCTCAGGTAGAAGGTGGAATCGCCGCCGCCGTGGAAGGCCAGCAGCAGCGGTACCGGGCCGTTGTTAAGCAGACCCTTGTTGTAATGTGCCACATAGCCGATGCGATGCTCCTTGGTGCCCTGATCGTCACCCAGATTATCCGGCGAGGTGGGCACAACGGCAAAGTCGATATCCCGCACCATGCCGATCTCGTCCATCACGTCCTCGGTCTCCAATACGCCGCACCAACGCTTGAAGCGACCCACAAACTGATGGTAGTCCGCAACCACATCCGCAGCATCCTTCACCAGCAGATGGTCGCAGGCCGCCGCAAGGGCTTCGTTGATCTCCGGGGCATTGCCTACGGATACGATGGGCAGATCCCGCCGCTGGGGCTGAGGCACAACAGACAGCCGCTCCAAAATAGCCACCGTGGGGGTGATCTCGCCGGGGCCCCACAAGTAGAGCCCGTTCAAGGTCTTGAGCAGGTGCTTGGCAATATAATCCGCCGAAGCGCCAAAGCCATACAGGAAGGTGCGGAAGATGGCGCCACGAATGAACACTTCGCCCCATTCCTTGGTGAAGCGATCCCGGCTCAATACCATACCATCCTTGTAATACTGCTGGATGCGGCTTTCGGCGATCAGGTCGATAAACAGGTTTTCATCTGCATCAGCCCAGCCGCCGGGGGCTGTAGGGTACACGAACACCACGCTGCCGGAGTGCTCGGCAGCCACTTTGGTAAAGCCATGGGTGCTGGCAAAGGCAGCGGCTTCTTCCATGGTCATTTCATTTTCTTCCAGCACCAGCAGGTAAGGTGCCATAAAACCAAAATTGATCAGATCGGACAGTTCATGTCCCTTGGGTACGATCACCTTTACCCGGAAGCGGTCAAAGGGTTGCGTCCAGCACACTTCGCCGCTGGGGAGGGTGGTGGTCACGGGTGCGATTTTCATGCCCATATGTGTTTCTCCTTTTCGAGGCAGTTTATGCCTTTTTTACAAAACGGAACATGTTCCACGATACCGGCTTGAGCACTGCGGTCACCACACCGCCATGGCAGGTGGTGGCAGCCACCGGGGCGGGCAGCAGGGTGTCGGGGCGTTCAAAGTCGTTGTAGGCTTCCAGATCATCGGTAGCCAGCTCCACATGTTCGGCAAACTGCCAGCCTTCAAAGGCCGTCACATCCATGGTGAAGTGGTGGGCTTCCTCCCAATCGGTATTGGCTACGAACACGGTCATTTCGCCAGCTTCCTCATTGAGGGCAGCGGCAGCCTGCACATAGGGCACATCGGTGAAGCCCTTGTACTGGTTCATATCGTCGATGGCGTAGCCTTCCACATCAAAGGTCTCGCTCTCCACCACTGGGCGCAGGGAAACGCCCTTGGCATAGCGGATCAGCTGGGTGAAGGGATAGTAGGCAGCACTCTTCCACACATGCTCCCGGTCGGTGGCACAGAGCATGTTGATGCCGCTGGTGGCGCAGCCGATCTTGATGCGATCCGCATGTCGCAGCATGGTCAGCATCACGGTGGCGGCCGCAACGGTGCGGGGCATCTCCCCATTCTTGGGGAAGCTGCGGCGGGTGGACCAATCGTCCGGGTCGTGCAGTACGTACTTCTTTTCGGGATCCAGCCCTAGGAACATCATGGAGGGCTGGCGGCCTGCCATACCCAGCTTTGCCCCCTGTGCCGGGCGGTAGGAGCAGGCGTATTCGTCCAGCGACAGCATCATGATCCTGTCGGAGCGCAGCTTGGTTTTGAGAAAATCGCACAGGGCGATCTCGGTGTTGATGTAGTCTTCAAAGGCCTGAGAACCCGCCATCAGCGCCGGTACATTGCCGATGGGCGCAGAGTGGTAATGGTGCAGGGAGATGTAATCCACCACATCGTAGCACTCCTGCAAAACCTGCTGATCCCAATCCGGGTAATGGTTCAAAAAGGGCGAGGAAGAAACGCAGGCGATGGTCTCAATGGTGGGGTCGATCCACTTCATGGCTTTGGAGACTTCGTGAGCCAGCACGCCGTAACCCTTGGGATCCTTCTGGTAGGAACCCAGCTGCCACGGACCATCCATTTCATTGCCCAAGTACCAAGTCTTTACACCATAGGGCTTTGCGTGACCGTTCTTTTTACGCTGCTCCGACCAGTCACTGCCGCCCTCAAAGTTGGTGTATTCCACAATATCCATGGCATCCTGCAAAGTGCCCGAGCCCAGATTGATGGTATACATGGCCTCGGTGCCGCATTTTTCTGCCCATTGCAGGTATTCATCGTGACCCACATCGTTGGGGATGTACTGGGCCCATGCGGTATCCAGACGCACTTTGCGCTCTGCCTTGGGGCCGATGGAATCTTTCCAGTTCCAGCCGGAAACAAAGTTACCGCCGGGCATACGGATGCAGGGCAGCTGCGCCTCCTTCAGGCCATCGATAAAATCTTGCCGGAAGCCCTGCTCATCGGCGGTGGGGTGCTTGGGGTTATACATGCTGCCATTGACCATGGAACCAATGGGCTCCAGAAAAGCGCCGAATAGGCGACCGGAAATTTCGCCGATCTGGTAGGAAGGATGAAGAGTCAATTTTGCTTTCTTCATGAAGTTTTTCTCCTTTTCTATCATTATAACAAACCCATCCTTGCACTCATGAAATGAGTGCAAAGAACGGGTGCAGGGGCATTGCATCCGCAACCTCAGTCGGGGTACAGCCCACTGCCGTGGGCTGTACTTGCTTCGGTTGACGACTGCGGGTCGCTAACGCCTTCGGCGTTGTGCCCACTGGGCACGCGCTTCCTTCCGTCTCCCTGCCGGGTTCTCCAAGGGCAGAGCCCTTGGACCTGCGGAGCAATAAAACAATAAACACCCCCTGCCCGCACCGGTGCGATGAAACGCCCATGCAGGCAGGGGAAAAAGATCATTCAAAGATGACGGATTTCAGCATGATCTTGCCGAAGCCCTCGTAGGTGATGTACAGAGGAGACTTGCCCTTGGGCAGGGTGATAGGCGCAGAGAAGGGCGTCCACACGTTGGTGTTTTCCAGCTTCATGGAAGCAAGGGAGGGGCCGAATTTGCTGGTCTTCACATGCAATGTGCCGCCCCAGCCGTAACCGCGCACCATCAAAGTGATCTTGCTCACATCGTCGAAGTCGAAGTACTTGAAGCCGATCACCGTGCCATCGTGAATGCAGGCAATATGGCCGGGGATCTCGTCGCCATCCTTGCCATCCTGCGTTACACGAGCAGAGTTGGGAGCGCCGGTGTACATATGGCGTTCCTTATCAAAGATATGGCAAGCGATATAGGCGGGGTATTCACCCTTGCCGGGCAGGGGGCCGCCGTTGGGGCCGCAGGAGGTCATCTCCACCTGCGGAATGCTGCCGTCGGGCAGGATCTCGATGGGTTCCAGACAGCCCTGACGGCTGAAATCGGTGCCGTGGGTCTGGCGATGGTAGAAGATGTACCACTTGCCAGCGATCTCTACAATGCTGCCATGGTTATTGCCGCCGTAGGCCTTGGGCAAAGTCGGCTCGTCGCCGATGTGCAAGTCCACATTGCTGACGATAACGCCGCCATAAGTAAAGCCCTGACGGGGATCCTTACTGGTGGCGTAGCACAGCTCGTGCATGGGGGTAGAGGAGTAAACAAAATAATAGGTATCGCCGTGCTTGCGAATGGAGGGAGCCTCAAAGAAGGCATGGCCTTCAAAACCGGTACCCTCGGCATACTCCACGCCGGGCACCACAAAGCGCATATCTTCTTGGATGGTCAGCATATCCGGGCCCAGCACCACCATCATGGAGCCGTGGCGGCTCTTATCGCCGCGGCCGCAGAAACCGGTGTACAGGTAGGTGATGTCGCCCTCGGTCAGCACGCCGGGGTCGAACTGGGGCTCGTCCCCCTCTTTGCGGCCGTAGAGGGTGCCATCCGCATAGTGCACATTGCCGTAGAACTCATACTTACCAGCGGGAGTATCGCACACAGCAACAGACACGATATCCAAATGATCCAGCACATAGTACAGGTAGTAGCGGCCATCAGGGCCCACGGTCACATCCGGGGCGTAGAGGCACATGGAGCCATCCTTGTTCATGGGGTCTTCGTTGCGGGGATAGATAACGCCCTCATAGCGCCAGTCGGCCAGATCGTCCACCGGAGCGGACCAGCACACATAGTCGCCCATGCAGAACACATAGCCGTTAAAATAGTCGTGAGAACCGTACACATATACGCGGTCGCCAAAAACATAAGGTTCGCCATCCGGGATGTATTCCCAAGAGGGCAGATAAGGGTTAAAACCGAGTTTCTTCATTGGTAAACCTTCCTTCCCCTGCAGCGGCGGTCTCTTTCGTTCCTCTGGCACGGACGGTTTCAAAGCACTCCCCCAGCTGCATATCCCATTATGATTGATACCATTGTACGAAAAACCGCCTTGGGATGCAAGAGGGCAGCAGCCAATGCGATGGAAACCTCGAAACAAATATGGGACAGAACTATCCACTTTCATAAGCAAAAAGCCGAGGCACATGGTCTCGGCTTTTTGCTTCAGACTGACGAGAAACCCCGGGTGGAGTCGGAGGGTCGCAACCCTCCGACTGTGTTCCGAAACCAGCGACATGTATTGCGGCCCAAATCCGATTACATCGGCTTTGGGCTTCGGCGCTGCGGAGCCTTTCAGGCTGTCCTCACGCCTTGGTTCGTTTCACTCACCCTTCCGGTGGTTTCGGAACCCTTGCGTAGCAAGGGATTCCTATCGCCGTTTGCCGCCCGGCGAGCCGTAGGCGAGTAGGCAAACGGTGCAAGCCTCGTCGAAAAAGTCGCCATAGGCGAGTTTTTTGGGGACCTGACTCCGGAAGCCAGTTAGTTTCGGGAGTCAGTTGGTTTGGGTGGTGCTGCCGGTGCGGTCGTAAGCCGAGTTCTGTCGTAGGACGATCATCTATCTACGCCGCA
>JAZSRK010000077.1:0-10092 GCA_045538465.1 Candidatus Limiplasma sp.
TACGCCCTGTCTCCCGAGTGCGTGGAGCTGGCTGACGACGCCGCAAGCTATCAGTTCCTGGTCATCAACTCCGCTCAGCAGCCCGCTGCCGTGGAGCCCTTCGGTCTGGATCCCAACAACGTGATCGACTACGACTTCGAAGATGCCAAGAACAACACCACCAACTACGTTAACGATTACTTCACCGCTCTGGGCGATGCCGCTGACGGCCGCTTCAAGACCGAGTAATCGATTGCAAGAACCATATGGGGGATGGGAGCAAAATCCCATCCCCTTTTTCCGAACTTTACGAATCAAAAGGGGTGAAGGCCCGTGAAAACACGTCAGGGTGCCTCGCTGGAACGCAAAAAATTCTTTGCCGATCCGGTGATGGTGATCACCATTGCACTGCTGATGGTGCTGCTCGCGCTGTTTATCCTCTATCCGCTGGCGATGCTGCTGCTGGATAGCATACAGGTGCGGGAGACCAATCTGATCTTGGCCACCGATGTGGCTGCCGGAACGGCAGACATGCCCTACGGCGAGGACGGTACCATCACCGTGCTCAACAACAAAAACAAGGCCACCCAGCTAAAGCTGGATGAGCTGGACGGGGCATGGGGCTGCCTGTTTGCCAAAAATGGGCGCGTCCTCAAAGAAGGGGACGAAATAGATCCGGCCAACTGCTACGTGAAGGTACAGCGCAACTACCTGACGCTGGAAGCCTTCCCGCGCATTTTTAAGGACTATACCTTTAACAGAGCCTTCTACAATACACTGCTGCTGGGCATGATCACCGGCTTTGGCTCGGTGCTGATCGGCCTGTTGTTTGCGTATGTGGACTCCTATGTGCAAGTGCGCTCCCGTGTGGTCAAAAAAATGTTTGATCTTGTGAGCATGCTGCCGGTGGTATCGCCGCCGTTCGTTTTGTCGCTGTCCATGATCCTGCTCTTTGGCCGCGGCGGTCTGGTGACCCGCCAGCTGCTGGGCATTTACGACAGCAACGTATACGGTCTTGGCGGCATCGCCGTAGTACAGATCATGACTTTCTTCCCGGTGTGCTACATGATGCTCAAGGGTCTGCTCAAGAACATCGACCCCTCCATGGAGGAAGCTGCCCGCAACATGGGCGCCAGCCGGTTCAAGGTGTTCACCACCGTTACCCTGCCGCTGATGCTGCCGGGCTTGGGCAATGCATTCCTGGTCACGTTCATCGAGTCCGTAGCCGACTTTGCCAACCCTATGATGATCGGCGGCAACTACGACACCCTTGCCACCACCATTTACCTGCGCATCACCGGCGGCAGTTACGACATTACCGGCGCAGCTGCTATGGCTGTGGTGCTTCTGGCCATCACGCTGGTTTTGTTCCTCATCCAGAAATACTATCTGGAGGCCAAACCCGCCGCCACCCTCACCGGCAAAGCCAGCCGTGCCCGCGCTTTGATCGAGGATCGCAGCGTGCGCGTCCCGCTGACGGTGATCGCCAGCGTCATCTCTGCCTTTGTGCTGCTTTTGTACATAGCCATCCCCTTTGGCGCGCTGTTCAAGCTCTGGGGCAGAGACTACAGCCTGAGCACCAAGTGGTTTGCTCAGCTGTTCCGGGATGACGGCTTCCGGGCATTCAAGGACTCCTTCGTTTTGTCCATTATCGCTTCGCCCATTACGGCGCTGCTCAGTATGATCATCTCCTATCTGGTGGTCAAAAAGAAGTTCCGGGGCAAGGGCTTTATCGAGTTTGTCAGCATGCTGGCCATGGCCGTGCCCGGCACCGTGCTGGGCGTTGGTTTCATCCGCGGCTTTGCCAACGGTGTGTTCCGCTCCGGCGTTCTGCAAGGCATCTACGGTACAGGCGTTATTTTGATCATCGTCTTCGTGGTGCGCTCGCTGCCGGTGGGTACCCGCAGCGGTATCTCCGCCCTTCGCCAGATCGATAAATCCATTGAGGAATCTGCTTACGATCTGGGTGCAGGCAGTGCCAAGGTATTCACCTCCGTCACCCTGCCGCTGATCAAGGATTCCTTCCTGAGCGGTCTGGTAACCACCTTCGTGCGCTCCATTACCGCTATCAGCGCCATTATCCTGCTGGTAACTCCCCGTTATCTGCTCATTACCTGCCGCATCAACGAGTTTGCTGAGAAGGGTGCCTACGGCGTGGCCTGCGCCTATGCGACCATCCTCATCGCCATCACCTATGCCGCTATCGTGCTGATGAATTTCGTCATCAAACATTTTGGCACCAGTAAACAGATGCGTATAAAGGAGAGTGACTGAACATGACCGAGAAGGCTAAGAAAGGCGTTCGCCTCGATCATATTTCCAAGATCTATAAGGACCCCAAAACCGGCAAGGATTTCTACGCCGTCAATGATGTGTCGCTGGAAATTGAGCCCGGCAGCTTCGTGACCCTGCTGGGCCCCTCCGGCTGCGGTAAGACCACCACCCTGCGCATGATCGCAGGTTTTGAAAGCCCGGATAGCGGCGAGATCTATCTGGGCGAGGAACCCATCAACGCCCTCACCCCCAACAAGCGCGACACCGCCATGGTGTTCCAGAGCTATGCGCTGTTCCCCCACTACAATGTGTACGACAACATCGCATACGGTCTGAAGCTGCGCAAGGTACCCAAGGCCGAAATGGACGAGCGCATCGCCCGCATTCTGGACTTGGTGGAACTGACGGGCATGGAGACCCGCATGACCAACCAGCTTTCCGGCGGTCAGCAGCAGCGCGTGGCGTTGGCCCGTGCCATGGTGGTAGAGCCCAGCGTACTGCTCTTTGACGAGCCTTTGTCCAATTTGGATGCCAAGCTGCGTGTTTCCATGCGTACGGAGATCCGCCGCATCCAGCAGACGCTGGGCATCACGGCTGTGTATGTTACCCACGATCAGGCCGAAGCCATGGCCATCTCCGATAACATCATCATCATGAACAAGGGTGTTGTGGCGCAGATGGGCAGCCCCATCGAAGTGTATCAACATCCCCAGAACGAGTTCGTGGCTGACTTTATCGGCGAGGTCAACTTCCTGGAAGGCACTGTGGAGAGCGTAGAGGGCGATAGTTGCCAAGTGAACATCGGCGGGCATACCGTCAAGGTACCTGCTGGCGGGTTTGAAGTAGGCCAAAGCTGCAAGCTGGTGCTTCGCCCCGAGGCCGGCATTCTGGCGGACGAAGGCTCCCTGCCCTGCAAGGTAGTGCTCAGCTGCTTTATGGGCGCTTACCAGAACTACCACCTGATGGTGGGCGATACGCTGGTCAAGCTGGCGGACTATTGCCCTGTTGGCCGCAAGGTGTATCAGGTGGGCGACGAGGCTTACCTGAGCTTCCGGGATAATTGTGTGCATATGCTGGAAGTAAAGTAAGGAGAGTTTGGGAAGATAAGATGAAGGCCGGAGCAAGTGCTCCGGCCTTTTGTCGTGCTTGTGGATGCCGTCTATCCTTGGCTCTCCCTCTGGGAGAGCTGTCAGGCGTAGCCTGACTGAGAGGGTTTCCCTCGAGCAACCCCCTCTCCGTCCTCGCTGTGCCCGGGCACCTCTCCAGAGGGAGAGGCAAGGATAAGTGGTTCATGCGCTCAGCTATCCCTCTTACACGGAGGGGCAAGAGGGGTGGCAATGCTCGATCTTACCCCTGAAAATCCCCAATACATCCAAGGACTTTCCCTATACTGTGATACTTTCCCGAATAAACCACGGGATCCAGCTTTGTAAGGTCAACATCAAAGATATCCTTGCAATCCAATCTTTCATCCATTTGGATATTTTTGATATAGCAAAAGAATGTTGTTGAATCACCTGTCTCAACCGTTTGCTTCACTTGGCATTCATAGACCCATGGGCTTGCATCAAGAACCGGTATATCCAAAACCTCGCCTCTTGACACGCCATACTCCATGGCGTTTTTGTTGCCATCAACGGCCTGATGCGTACCAAAGTAGTCCATTAGCGGAAGCATTTCGCGGTTTACAAGATTCACACTGAATACCCCTGTGCGCAAAACGTTCTGTTTCGTTGTTTTGGTTCCGAACATGCTGATGATCAACAAATACCCATCGCCCTCTTCATGAGTAACGCTTACCCATGTGATCGGCGCAAAGTTGTGCGAGCCATCCTCGTTGTTGGTTCCGATAATGAATGCAGGCTGTACGACCATCGAATAAATGGGGTCAACCGATTTTCGTTTGATGCTGCTCATCTGCTTCCAGCCTCCAAATAGTGATTTCATATGAGATTCTGAGTTGCGGCTGCTCTGTATCCTTGGCTTCTCCCTTTGGGTGGGCTGGCTACGATACCATCCACCCATAGTTCTCCCTCTGGAAGAAAAGGCGACGCTGCCCCATCCTTGGCTCTCACTTTGGGAGAGCTGTCAGGCGTAGCCTGACTGAGAGGGCTTTCGCACCGGTACAACACCCTCTCCGCCCTCACTCCGTTCGGGCACCTCTCCCAAAGGGAGAGGCAAGCAGGGGTGGCTTATGCGCTCAGCCACCTCTCCCAGCCGGAAAGGCAAGAAAACACACCATCCCCCTCACCGGTTCTCCCGTACCCACTCCCGAACAAACTGTGCAAAGCTCTCCACAAAAGGATCGCCAGCCCCAGCCGGCGACACCGCCAACCCGATGATCCGCTTCTCTGCGCCTTCGATCTCCACGGTGGCAATACCGTCGGAGTGCCCTTCCAAGAGCAGCTCCGGCATGATGCTGACCCCCAGCCCGGCCTCCACCATGGCGATGATGGCGTAGTCATCCTTGGCGGTGTATTTCACATCCACGGTGACCCCGGCGGCTTCCAGCACGCTGCGGGCATCCTGATTGCTGTTTTCCATCAGGCTGATGAAGGGCTCGCCGCTAAGCTCTGCAGCTGTGATGCGCTGCCGCCCGGCCAGCGAATGTTCCTTGGGCAAGACTGCCAGCAGCCTGTCCTCGGTAAGGGGCAGGGTGTCGCAGCCGGTAAGGGCCATCTTTTGCGTTACAAAACCCACGTCGATGGTGCCATTGGCAAAGCCCTGCGCCACATCGTGATAATCACCCCCCAAGAGCTGAAAATCCACCTTGGGGTGCAAAGCCTGATAGGCCTTGATGATGCGGGGCAGCCAATGCACCGCCACGCTGGAAAAAGCGCCGATGCGCACGCAGCCACCCTCCGGCTGGCGCAGTTCCTCCACTTGGGTTTGAAAAGTGTCCAATGCCTCGCTGATGCGCTGGATGGCAGGCATCAGCTTTTCCCCGGCGGGGGTCAGGCGCAGACCGCTCCGGTTGCGAATGAGCAGGGTAAGACCCGTTTCTTCTTCTAAAGCGTGCAAAGCGTGGCTGACGGCAGATTGGGTGCAGCCAAATTTTTGCGCTGCCTTGGTCAGGCTGCCCAGTTCCACCACGGTTGCAAAAATCTTGTATTTTGATTGTGCCATCTTTCAAACCTTCTTGCATTTTATCTCATGGCACAGTATAATCTACCACATACATGAAATCAAGTATTGTTTTGCATTAGTTTTGTTCATGTATAGAACACGGTGCTTGCCACCGGGAAACGGAAGTGACATCATGAGAATTGCTGAACTGATTATCTTCATTGCCTATTTCCTCTTCATGATCGGAATTGGCATCTACTTCTTCCTGCGCTCCAAGAGCGGCGGCGAGAAGAGCTACTTCCTGGGTGGCCGCCAGATGGGCCCGTGGGTCAGCGCCCTGAGCGCTGGCGCTTCCGATATGAGCGCATGGGTGCTGATGGGTCTGCCCGCCAGCATTTACGCCGCTGGTCTGGGTCAGGCTTGGATCGCCATCGGCCTTGGCATCGGCTATGCCCTCAGCTGGATCTTCGAAGCGCCCCGCCTGCGCCGCTACTCCATCGCTGCCAAGGATTCCATCACCATCCCCCAGTTTTTGACCAACCGCTTCCTGTCTAAGAGCAAGGCTCTGCAGGTGGTTTGCGCTGTCATCTTCCTGCTGGCTTACACCGTGTATGCTGCTTCCAGCATCAAGGCTTGCGGCACCCTGTTCAACACCGTTATGGGTATTGATGCCACGCTGGCCATGTACATCGCCGCCGTCATCATCATCGCCTACACCTTCCTGGGCGGCTTCTCCGCCGTTTGCTGGCCCGACTTCTTCCAGGGCCTGCTGATGCTGGGCGCTCTGCTGGTCGCCCCCATCTTCGCCATGGGTATCATCAACGCCGGTCAGGGCGCTGTTGCCATGGATCAGCTGCCGGAAAACTACTGGAACCTGTTCGCCAACTGGAAGGATATCGCTTCCGGTCTGGGCTGGGGCCTTGGCTACTTCGGCATGCCCCACATCATCATCCGCTTTATGAGCCTGCGTTCCGATAAGGACCTGAAGAAGAGCGCCAAGATCGGCATCACTTGGACCACTCTGATCCTGATCTTCTCCGTGGCTTCCGGCGTGATCGGCCACATGCTGCTGGGCGAGCTCAGCGACAGCTCCACCGTGTTCATCCAGATGGTTCGCAAGATCTTCCCCGGTCTGATCAGCGGCCTGCTGCTCAGCGCCATTCTGGCTGCTGCCATGTCCACTGCTGATAGCCAGCTGCTGGCTTCCGCTTCCGCTTTTGCCAGCGACGTGTATAAGCCCATCATCCGCAAGGATCAGGCGACCGAGCAGGAAATGCACTGGGCAAGCCGCTATGTGGTGCTGGCCATCGCTCTCATCGCCGTGTTCATCGCTGCCAACCCCAACTCCGGCACCATCATGGGTCTGGTGGAAAACGCTTGGGGCGTGTTCGGCGCTGCTTTCGGCCCGGTCATCCTGCTGGCTCTGTTCTGGCGCCGCTATAACTTCCAAGGCGCTCTGGCCGGCATCATCACCGGCGCTGCTGTGGATATTCTGTGGCTCATCTTCCTCAAGGGTCTGGGCATCTACGAGATCATCCCCGGCTTCTTGGCTGGCCTGATCGTTTCCATCGTAGTCGCCAAGCTGACCGCCGCCCCCAGCGACGAAGTGACTGCTATCTTTGACCAGGTCGCTTCCGGCGCTGAGGTGGAAGTGGCAGCGGAAGAGGCTGTGGAAGGTTAACATGAGTGGGATGCAAGGGCCTCAGGCCCTTGCCGGGGCGTGGGGCAGAGCCCCACAAACCCTGCGCTGCAGCGCAAAAACGCAAGCACAGCGAGCGCCAAAGGCGCAAGATGTGCGACTTCTATACAAAAGCATGGATTAACCAAATAAACAAAGCCGCACCGGTATCACATCGGTGCGGCTTTCACTTGCCGAAAAGTGCGATACTTTCGAAAGTCTTGCCTCTCCCTTTGGGAGAGGTGGCTGAGCGTAGCGAAGCCGGAGAGGGTTTGCTGTTGCGGATGCTGGTGGTTTTGCCTGCACCGTTTTCCCCAATAAAGCCATAGATGCGACCTTTTTCGATGGTAAAGCTAACATCGCTCAGCACGGTTTTGGTGCCGTAGACTTTGGAGATGTTTTCCGCTCTTACGATGGTATCGTTCATAGTGATCTTTCCTTTCGTGTGTTTCCGTGGATAGGATACCGCCGCAATGTTACAGGAAAGATCGAATAACGTTAACCGAACATTCAATTTGGGATGGATCAGCCTTTCTGGAAGTCCGCTTGATCTCTTACTCTCAAACCCTTGCCACGCCCACCTATTCATGCTATGATGCACTCATCAACCAGCATGCGGAGGACAACACCATGCAAGAAATCCTTACCATACACATCATCGTGGAAAACTGCGACACCCTGAAAGCCCACGGCGGCCAGATCAACATGATCCGCTTTAGCGGCTATTGCGACTGCCCGTGCTTCAAAGGCGAAGTACTGCCCGGCGGCGTGGATACCCAGAAGTACCTGACCGGTCAACCGGGGCAGCTGTCTGCCCGCTACATGCTGGATGGCACCGATGCAGAAGGCAACCCTGCCCGCCTGTTTATCGAAAACAACGGCGTGTTCGATGAAAACGGCGTGTGCACCACCTATCCCGTCATCCATACCGATTCGGAGGCGCTGCGCTTTTTGGAGGAGACCCCGCTCATCGGCAGCATTTCCGGCTGGGAAAAGGGCGTTATCATCCACATTTGCAAAGAGGCCTGAGGGGATTGTATCCAATTTTGTACTTCCATTGTATTGCTTAGCATTGTATTGACAGATAGGGCGAACCCTGCAATAATGTAGGGGAAAATAGAATAGGAACATGATAGAGGTGCGATCGTCATCAGTACTTTCCCAACAGCTGCCGGGTTTTCGCAGGGGAAAGGAAAGGGGCCGTCGCCGAGGGGCTTGGCTGAGACCCCGTCAGCAAGTGCCCGGGCCGCCGGAGAACATCCGTCGGACTGTCGCCCAAGCCGGGCGGAGCGCTGTCACGATCCATCGATACATTGTACCTCGATGGAGCCTTGACGGAGTTCATGGCTCCATTTTGTTTTCGACAATATTCTACAAAGGAGACGTATCCATGCTTAAGAGAATGCGTACTTGGTTCCTCGTACTGGCAGCGTTTCTGCTGGTATTCGCCCTCTGCGGCAGCGTACTGGCTGAGGAAGCCGCTGCAGAAGCTCCCGCTGCGAACATCTTCCAGCAGAGCTTCTGGTCCCTGCTGCCCGCCATCATCGCCATCGGTCTGGCACTGATCACCAAGGAGGTCTACTCCTCCCTGTTCATCGGTATCCTTACCGGCGGTCTGCTCTACTCCAACTTCAACTTTGAAGGCACCCTGAACCACGTGTTTGTGGACGGTATCGGCGCTTCCCTGGCCGACAGCTACAACGTGGGCATACTGGTGTTCCTGGTCATCCTCGGCACCATGGTGTGCCTGATGAACAAGGCCGGCGGCTCTGCTGCCTTTGGCCGCTGGGCTTCCAGCCACATAAAGAGCCGTGCCGGTGCTCAGCTGGCTACCATCGCTCTGGGCGTGCTCATCTTCATCGATGACTACTTCAACTGTCTCACCGTGGGCAGCGTTATGCGCCCCGTGGCCGACAAGCAGAAGATCTCCCGCGCCAAGCTGGCCTACCTGATCGACGCTACTGCCGCTCCTGTCTGCATCATTGCCCCCATCTCCTCTTGGGCTGCTGCCGTTAGCAGCTATGTGGAGGAAGGCAACGGTCTGGAGCTGTTCATCAAAGCCATCCCCTTCAACTTCTACGCCATCCTCACCATCGTCATGATGATCGTGCTGGCCCTTACCAAGCTGGAATACGGCCCCATGGCCAAGCATGAGCGCAACGCCGAGGAGAACGGCGACCTGTTCTCCGATCTGGAGCACAAGAGCGAAGAGATCAACGAGGAAGCCAATCCCAAGGGCAAGGTGATCGATCTGCTGCTGCCCGTCATCATCCTGATCATCTCCTGCGTCATCGGCATGATCTACTCCGGCGGCTTCTTCAGCGGCACACCCTTCATCGACGCCTTCTCCGGCTGCGATGCTTCCGTGGGTCTGATGCTGGGCTCTGCTGTTACCCTCGTCATCGTCGTTATCTACTACCTCATTCGCCGCGTGATGAGCTTCAAGACCATCATGGAATGCCTGCCTGAGGGCTTCAAGGCCATGGTGCCCGCCATCCTGATCCTCACCTTCGCCTGGTCCCTCAAGGCCATGACCGATTCTCTGGGCGCCAAGGAATTCGTCGCCGGTCTGGTGGAAGGCTCCGCCGGTACCCTGACCAACTTCCTGCCCGCTATCGTGTTCATTATTGCTTGCTTCTTGGCTTTTGCCACCGGTACCAGCTGGGGCACCTTCGGCATCCTGATCCCCATCACCTTGGCCGTGTTCCCCCTGACCGATCCCCTGGGCGTTGTGTGCGTTTCCGCTTGCATGGCCGGTGCTGTCTGCGGTGACCACTGCCCCCCCATCTCCGATACCACCATCATGGCTTCTGCCGGTGCCCAGTGCAACCACGTGGCTCACGTTTCCACTCAGCTGCCCTACGCCCTCACCGTGGCTGGCGTCAGCTTTGTGGCGTACATCATCGCTGGTTTCCTGCCCATGTGGTATGTGGTGCTGCCCATCGCCATCGTGCTGATGGTTGCTGCATTGTTCCTGATGAAGAAGCTGGTTTACAAAAAGCAGGGGTGACCCCTGCACCCACTCTGCGCCCTTATGGGCGCAGGGTGTTTTTTGTTTGGGGATAAAAGAAAGACCGCCGGGGCACAACGGGTGC
>JAZSRK010000139.1:0-6920 GCA_045538465.1 Candidatus Limiplasma sp.
GATAGTCTTGTACTGCTTGTAGCTTTAGCTCTGGACTGTATACCTTGTTCTTATGTGTTTTTCTTGGCATGTAAAAAGCCCCCTTAGAGTAGTCTCGAAATTTTGTTTTTTCGTGTGTCTACTCTATGGGGACTATATCAATCATAGCCGGTTGCTCGCTTCTTGCTATTGAAAAACACTTCCACAAAAGTGCTCTTGCCAAAGGACAAGAGACTTTCCTCATCCACACTACGCCAGTTCCGCCCGCATCTTCAGCCGAAACGCCAGCGCTGCCACGCCCATCAGCACTGCAGCGCTGGCGCATACCACCAACAGCGGCAGCCAGAAACCATCAGCCGTCAAATTGAGCTGGATCGCCCCGCGAACGCTCTTGGTGCAGTAATGGAACGGCAGACAACGGGCGATATCCAGCAATACGCCGCCGGTGGCCTCTGCATCAAACCAGATGGAGCCAAGGAACGACCCCAGCGAGATAACGATGGAGCACAACCCCGGCGCTGCTTTTTCGCTGAACAGGATGCCGAACAAAAGCCCCAGCGCAATAAAGAACACTGCCGCGGGAACCACCGCCACCAGTGCAAGCAGCAGCCCGCTAACAGCCAAAGGGTTGCCCGTCATCAGCGATACCACCCACGAGGCAGCCCCGATCAGCGCGGCCTGCAAAAGGGCGATCAGCAGCATGGGCATGAGATAGCCCGCTACAAAATCCATAGCGGTCATGGGGCTGGCATACATGCGCACCAAAAACGCGCCGCTGCGGTCTTTGGAGATAGTAAGGGCCGTAAAGAGCATGACGAATGTGAGCCCAAACACCATAATGCCGCCGGACAGGTTCTCAATGTGGAAGATGGTCATGCCGGCCTGTGCCGGTATGCTGCGATCCACCAAGGTCATGATCGCCAGCATGACCAGCGGAAAACCAACACAGAAAATGTAGCTGAGCGGATCCCGCAGCATCTCCTTGGCATTTCGCACCGCAAAAGCTTTCATCTTATGCATTCTCCACACCGCCTTCCGCAATAGCCACAAAGGCATCCTCCAGCCCAGTCTTGCCGGTGAGCTGCTCCAGATCGCTGAGCGTGCCGCAGGCGGCGATCTTGCCGCCGATCATCACAGCAATGCGATCGGCCAGTTGCTGCGCCTCCTCCATATAGTGGGTGGTCAGCAGTATGGTGATCTTGCCCTTCAAGCTTTCGATGGTGCGCCACAATTCGCGCCGGGCCAGCACATCCAGCCCCAGGGTGGGCTCATCCAGAAACAGCACCTTGGGCTGACCGATCAGCGCCATGGCGATGGATAGCTTGCGCTTCCAGCCGCCGGAGAGAGTTCTGGCACGGCTATTTGCCACCTCTTCCATGCGGAATTGCTGGATCATGCTCTCCACCCGCTTTGCCAGCGCGTCGCCCTTGAGGCCGTGCACCTGCGCCATAAAATGCAGGTTCTCGTGCACCGTCAGGTTCTCGGCCACAGCGGTATCCTGCGGCGACAGCCCGATGATCTGTTTCACCTGCGCTTGCTGTGTAGCACAATCGTGCCCTAAGACGGCGCAGTTTCCCGCTGTTGGGGCAGACAGGCAGCTGAGCATGCGGATGGTGGTGGTCTTACCGGCACCATTTACACCCAGCAGGGCAAAGAGCTCGCCTTCTTCCACCGTCAGGTCGATGGCATCCACCGCGGTTTTTTGCCCGAAAGTTTTGGTCAGTTTTTTGGCTTCCAAAGCGTACATTCCGTTTCTCCTCTATCTTTCTGTCTTACAAAAGATCTGTCGCATCGCTTAGCTGGGACAGATCGCCCATGTTGACAAGGGCGATGCCTTTTTCGGTATCTGCCAGCACCAGCACCATGCTGCCGGGCTTGAAGCCAAACAGATCCCGCACGCTGGCAGGCAGCGTGATCTGCCCCTTATCATTCATCTTGACTATGCCGAATAGCTTTTGCTGGTCGGCGATCTCGCTGGTTTCCTTCAGGCCGCGCACCAGCATATCCAGCGGTATCTCGTACAGCTCAGCCAGTTTGACGCAGCTTTCGATGTCGGGCAGGCTCTCGCCTTTTTCCCACTTGGCAACGGCCTGCCGGGATACGCCCACCCGCTCGGCCACTTCTTCTTGGGTAAGCCCTCGTTGAGAGCGCATCAGCTTAAGTTGATGGACCATATGCAGCATATTGCTCACCTCATGGATAGTATTGCACAGAAGAAAAAGAAACGCAACCAACCAAATGCAACTTTTGTGTTGCGTTTGGTTGCATATTCGTAAAATGTTCTGATGGGTGCAGATGCCGAATGCTATGCAACAGGCAGGTGTGCCCTTCATGCATAAATCGTTTTCGCCCAATGATCTCTTTCTTTTGCGGAACCTTTTGAGCGTGATACGCACACCGCGAGTCTTCGTAGCGCGAGATGCACGTTTACCATTTTGGAATGAGTTTCTTCATTATAATATATGTAAGTATCATCATCAAATCAATGCAGCACACCACTTGTTATTTTTTGGTCGGTTTTGCAATGCATTTCTATTTTGATGCAGTTTCGGTAGCCTTTTCATACACTACTGCATTGTACAAAAAATGAATTTCGCCCAATTTTACAATAATTGGAGCGAAACGCCTTGCGCTTTAGCCTATCAGAGTGCTAAAATGTTTTAGCACCTTTGCAGGTGAATTTTTAAGTAAGGGAGGGCGCCCCATGATGCAGACCGACGCTCAGCAACAGCTGGTATTATCGCTGCTGCGGGATGTGCTTTCCCAGCGGGGAGACAAAATGCCCCATGTTCAACTGCAGCGGTACCAATTTGCTCTGCGCCGCCTTGTGTACGATTGCCCCCGAACGCAAGATGGCTACCAAACCAGCTACGCCTATTATGTGCTTGTGCAGGCCATGCACGCCATCTACCGCCAGAAAGAAAGCGATGCCGCCCCTTGGCTCGCTTTGGTGGAAGAAGCCACCTACGATGCCTTTTTGCGCTTGCAGAAGCTATGAATACTGGATGCTGTCACTACACAAAACCTATCATTTCATTACAACTTCAACCTGCGCCACCTGTCTGCTTCCGTTCAGTGTCTTTCGCGTTGTCACCACTCCATTCTTTATATAAAACCTAACGATCGATACATCCGCATATCAAACGCACCCACCGAAATGGTAGGGTCATCGTTTTGTTGCATGAGCATCTTACAGAACATTTTGTGAATGTCTTGCAACTTTTCCTCACTTGAAGCGCAATATTACACACCAGACAAAAGCTACCGACCAAAAAAACTGCCGTCAGCACAAAACTTTCTCTTGAATTGATAACGTTTTCGTGATACCATGTCCTCAACAATACAACGCCCAAGGAGGCTGCATTATGAAACCGTACAAGCACTTCAAACTGGCTGCCTATGTGTATGCGTACTACGTAAACGAAGCCACCGACCAAGAGATCCAAACTGCCATCGACTATTACAAACACTATGTCCACTTGGATAAGGTATACATCGAAAACCACCGTGGACTGGTGGATATTCCTGTGGATAAGCTGCGCCATGTAAAGGAACTGTTTGAAAAGAACGGCATCGAGACCTCCGGCGGCATCACCTCCACGGTGCTGGTAAATGGCATTCGCAAGCCCAGCTACTACGACACCTTCTGCTACACCGACCCTGCCCATCGGGAGCGCTATGTGCAGATCGTGCGGGACGTAGCCTCGGTTTTTGACGAGATCATTCTGGATGACTTCTTCTTTACCAGCTGCACCTGCGAAATGTGCATCGAGGCCAAAGGCAGCAAGTCTTGGCAGCAGTACCGGCTGGATCTGATGGAAGACTTTGCCCATGTGATCGTGGATGAAGCCAAGAAAGTCAACCCCAAGGTAAACTTCATCATCAAGTACCCCAACTGGTACGAGAGCTATCAGGAGTGCGGCTACAACCCCGGCAAGCAAAAAGACATCTTCGATATGATCTACACCGGCACGGAGACCCGCGATCCCCAGTATTCCGCCCAGCATTTGCAGCGGTATCTTTCCTATTCCATCATTCGCCTGATGGAGAACACCGCCCCCGACCGCAACGGCGGCGGCTGGATCGATCCCTTCGGTTCCACTGCCAACATGAACTACTACCTGCAGCAAGCCGATATGACCATGCTGGCCAAGGCCAAGGAATTGATGCTCTTTAACTTCTCCGTGATGGAGAACACCGCCCTCTTGCCCGCTTTGGGGCACGAACTGAGCCGCATGGATGCCATCATGGGCCGTTTGGGGCAGCCCATCGGCGTGGCGGCCTGGGAACCCTTCGACGGCGACGGCGAGGATCAGCTCTACAATTATCTGGGCATGGGCGGCATTGCCGTGGAGCCCTCCCCCTACTTTGACGAAAACGCCCCCACCGTGCTCTTTACCCAAAGCACCGCCTACGACGAGACTGCTATTGAAAAGCTGGAAGCCTACCTGCGCAAGGGCGGCAACGCTGTGGTGACCACCGGTTTCCTCCGGGAGTGCTACGACAAGGGCATGAAGGATCTTACCTCCGTGCGCCTTACCCACCGCCATGTGTTGTGCGACGAGTTTATGGTGGCGCACTACAACTACCGGGATACTTCCTTTAGCCGGAGCAACGAAAAGCTGCTGTTCGAAATTCTCTCCTACAAGACCAACGCCACCTGCTCCGATGTAAGCCTTGTAGCCGGCGAGCACACCCATCCCCTGCTTACAGAAGACAGCTACGGCAAGGGTCGTCTGTTTATCCTCAACGTGCCGGAGAACTATCCCGACCTCTACAAGCTGCCCAAGGATGTATGGAAGGGCATTGCCAAGCAGATCAGCATCGGTCAGCGGGTGTACATGGCCGGTGAGGGCAAGCACACCTTCCTGGCCTACGGCAACAATGCCTACGCCATCCAATCCTACAACGCGGTGCCCACCACAGTGGATGTGATCGTGCGCGGCGAATGCAAGGGTCTGCGCAACTTGGAAAACGGCGCAGAGTATACCCAGTGCATCGCCCTGCCCCTGCCCGCCCACATGGCCGATGCCACCACGGTGATCCCCGAACCGCCGGAGTACTGCTTCTCCCTGCCCGTTGGCGCTGGCTGCCTCACCTTCTTTGAGCTGATGGACGGCGAAGCCACCGGTTCCATTGCCGACGGCGTGCTGAAAACGAACCCTTATGAGGGGTTGGAGTGAGGGGGAAAGCCACGCTTTGCATCTGAATTTTGTGCCCCGCCCTGCGCTTATGGCGCAGGGCGGGGTGTTTTGTTGTGGGATGTGTGGGGCATGGCGTTTAGCGGTATGCGCAGCTGGTTAAATGGACACGCTGTTTCATAGTTGGTGTTTCGGTACAAATAAAGCGTAAATATAACCAAACAATTTATCGCACGAAGGTTTCCATTTCTTTCCCTTTGTGGTATACTTCTATCAAGAATGGAACATTTCGCATCCATCGAGCGCCATATGGAATTGCGAAACACAAAAACATACTGCATAGAGGTGTGAATATGCAAGCAGATAACAGCAGGCGCAAAAGAGCAGCATACGAAGAATTGTACCTGGAAGAGCTATTGGAGTACAAGCCGCAAAGTAAAATACTGCAAAAGTGGCAAGTTATCTCCTACCTTGACCAAGGAACGTTTTCGCGCGTTTTCAAAGTTGTCAACAGCGAAAACAACGAAACAGGTGTTCTCAAGTTTATTCCCAACCCCATGGATCTGAACCGGTGCGGTGCTGCCAACACACCGGAGGATCGCTACCATCAGGCACGCTTCAACGCCAGCAAGCGGGAAGCGGAGATCATGGGGCGTTTCCGGGGCGACAAGAACATTATTCAATACCTTGAAGAGCCGGAATTTTTGCAGCGCAGCTTTCAAAACCACCAAGGCGAAACGGTTTGTCAGCACGCCGTGCTCATTTGCATGCCCTTTTATAAAAACCACAAGGAATGGATGCCTGTTGTAACCGACAGTCAATCCGGACGCATGCGCCTTGGCATGGAAATGGCTCAGGCGCTGATGAGTTTTGAAAAGAAGGGTGTTTTCCACCGAGACATCAAACCCGGCAATATCCTGATGGATGACGAAGGCCACTTCTACCTGAGCGACGTAGGCGAAGCCAAGCTGGAAAGCGAAAGCACCACCATCGGTTTCCACGGCACGAGACCCTATATGGCGCCAGAGGTATTGGAGCAGGAAAATACCCGCCAGAAGATGCGCAGCGACCACCGCTCCGACATTTATTCTCTGGGCATCATCCTCTATCGCCTGTTCAACCGCGGGCAGTTCCCCTTCCTTACCAAAGAAGGCAACCTTACCGAAGAAGCCACCGTCAGCTATAAAACTTTCCAGCTGAACAACAACGTGGACGACGATCTGCTGACCGACAGCGAGCGTGCACGCCAGCTGCGCTACGACGGCACCGAATTGCCCGCCCCCTGCGATGCGAGCCCGCAGCTGTCGCAGGTTATTCTGCGTGCCTGCGCATACCAGATCGAGGATCGCTACCAGACTGCCGGCGACCTGTATACCGCGCTGCAATGCTGCAACGATGGTCTGCCTCTGCCCGAAAAACTGCAGTATTCTCCGCAAGGAGTAAAGAAAAAGAAAAAAGGCAATAGCAAGGGAAAGGGTAAAGGAAAGGGCATTTTTGCTTTCCTCCTCATCGCCCTGCTTCTGGCCGCAGCCGCTTTCTGCTATTTCAACGAGCAAGCGCGCCAGTGGTGCACCGATACCATCGCTTCGGTCATGTCTACCGCTACCCCGGAGCCTACTGCAACACCTACGCCCACGCCTACTCCTACACCGACGCCCACTCCTACACCGACGCCAACGCCAACGCCTACTCCTACGCCCACTCCGACTCCCACGCCTACCCCGACTCCTACTCCAACCCCCACACCGACTCCTACTCCCACGCCGACTCCCACTCCAACCCCCACACCGACTCCTACTC
>JAZSRK010000068.1:0-6706 GCA_045538465.1 Candidatus Limiplasma sp.
GGCGACGGAGGGTGCTCCAAGCTGAGAAAGCCCCAGTCACTCCCCGGCGCACACTCCCCAAATATGCCCCCACTTCCCTCTCCCTTTGGGAGAGGTGGCCGAGCGAAGCGAGGACGGAGAGGGTATTGGCTGGTGGAGAGATCCTCTCAGTCAGGCTGCGCCTGACAGCTCTCCCAAAGGGAGAGCCAAGGGGTTGCACCCCCCTTGTATCCTGCACCCACAAAATGCTTTTTTCCCTATATTACATCCAAAGCCCTGCTACAAAACCGGCAGGGCTTTCAGACTGTCGAAAAACCCCGGGTGGAGTCGGAGGGTCGCAACCCTCCGACTGTGATCCGAAACCAGCGACATGTATTGCGGCCCAAAGCCGATTACATCGGCTTTGGGCTTCGGCGCTGCGGAGCCTTTCAGGCTGTCCTCACGCCTCGGTTCGTTTTACTCACCCTTCCGGTGGTTTCGGAACCCTTGCGTAACAAGGGACCTGAAAGCCCTGCCATAAAACCGGCAGGGCTTTTTGCACACCTTCCCCACGCTTGCATAGGATGCACTGTGGCAAGCGCCACACAATGTTCCTGAGAAGGGAAGGAAGAAAATGCAACAAAAAGAGACCATCACCTGCGCCATTACCCCCGGCGTGGGTTGTGCAATGCCTCCCACTGCTACTGTTTTTCGTCCGGTGGTGAAGGCTGAAATGGTACAGCAAATCGCTTGCAGCAAGGGCAGCCAAACGGGCAGCACCACGAACACCCCCTGCATGGGCACCTGCCCCGGCTGCACCACAAGCACCCCCTGCACGAGCACCTGCCCCGGCAGCACCACGAACACCCCCTGCATGGGCACCTGTCCCGGCAGCACCACGAGCACCCCCTGCATGGGCACCTGCCCCGGCAACACCACAAGCACCCCTTGCACGGGCACCTGCCCGGGCTTAACAGCATGCACCCCCTGCGCCGACCAAAACAACAATGCCAACGGCTGCAACAACGGCGCAGCCGATAGCACTTGTTCCTGCACGGAGGGCACCACCACCTGCGTGACCACCTGTACCACCACTTGTACCCCCGCTGAACCCGCTCCTGATCCCGTGCCCGATCCGCTTCCCCCGGCCACGGGCAACAGCCCGGCCATGGTGTACGAGGCAGCCCACACTCTTGCAAAGCTGTATAACGCTGAGGAAGCCATCCGCAAGGGAACGTTGTTTGCCCAGCTGTATATGCCCATGATGGGTGAAAGTGCAGATGCCTGCGGCGCACCGCTTTGCCAAGGGCAGGCAGAAGCCTTTGCTGCGTGGGAACTGCGGCTGTACCTGAACACCCACCCCTGCGACAAACAGGCATTGCAGCTGTTCAAGCAGTATGCCCGCAAGGCCTATCAGCCCAACTATGCCGCTGCTTATGCCTTTGAGGAAGGCTGCGATGACCGTTGGAACTGGACGGATGCACCTTGGCCTTGGGAACAGGGCTGCCAGTAAGGAGGGGTGACCAAATGTTTGTTTATGAAAAGAAACTGCAATATCCTGTGCGTATCACCCGCCCCGATCCCCGTATGGCGGCGGCGATCATCAGCCAATACGGCGGGCCCGATGGCGAGTTGGCGGCTTCTTTGCGCTATCTGAGCCAGCGGTTTTCCATGCCGGATAAGGAGATCAAAGGGCTGCTGACGGATATCGGTGTGGAGGAGCTCGGTCATCTGGAGATCGTAGGTGCGATGGTGTACCAGCTCACCAAGGGCATGTGCGAAAGCGATCTGAAGGCGGGCGGCTTTGATGCCTATTTCACCGACCATGCACTGGGGGTCTACCCTCAATCGGCAGCGGGCACACCGTTTACGGCTGCGTATATCGGCGTAAAGGGCGACCCCATCACCGATCTGCACGAGGATCTGGCAGCGGAGCAGAAAGCCCGCACCACCTACGAAAACCTGCTGCATCTGGCAGACGATCCGGATGTGAAGGATGTACTGCGGTACCTGCGCCAGCGGGAGATCGTGCACTACCAACGCTTTGCCGAAGCACTGGGTATGGTGCGGGAGAAGCTGGATGAGCGCAATTTCTATGCCTTCAACCCAGCACTGAAATAAGGCTGCACAGCGTATGACGCCGTTGATGCACCCTGCCCTGTAATACACCAGAAAAGCCGAACAGCACGGGTAGTTTGTGCTGTTCGGCTCGTTCATGTATGCAGCTATTGTTTTTGCTTAACGCTTTTTGTCGGCTCAATGCCCCTGCTCATTCAAAAATTGCTCTGCTTCTGCCAAAGTAGGAATGGATGCTCCCGCCCCCGGCCGGGTGACGGCGATGGCAGCAGCAGTGGCGGCCATGCGCAGGGCATGCGCCACCCCTTCGCCGCAGTGGGCAAGAAAATATCCGGTAAAGGTATCTCCAGCGGCGGTGGTATCCACTGGCTGCACCCCTACAGCAGGCTGATACAGCTGCTGGTCTCGGTCACGATAATAGGCGCCCGCTTCTCCCAGCGTTAGCAAAATGGCGGTGTTGGGGCAGCGCTGGTGCAGCGCGGCCAGCATAGCAGAAGGTTCGGTGCAGCCGGTCAGATCCTCGCCCTCTACTTCGTTGAGGATGAGCCAATCTGCCAATTCCAGCGGCCATGAGTGCAGCTCGGCGGTAATGGGGGACGGGTTGATGGCGACCCGCAGCCCTTTTTCTTTCGCCAGACGAAGAATCTCCTGCCCGCTGCTGATCTCATTTTGTAAAAGCACGCAATCGCCGAGGCACAGGGTGGAGAGGATCTTTTCTGCCAACGCCGGCGTAATGCTGCGATTGGCGCCGCCATAGAGCAAAATGGCGTTATCGCCGCTGGCTTCTACCTGAATAATGGCGTGACCGGTAGGTACATCCAGCACTTGCAAGTGCTGGGTATCCACTCCGGCATCGTTCAGCGCATCCCGAAGAAACAGCCCGTCGCTGCCGATGGCACCGGCAAAGGCGGTATCCTGCCCTGCACGGGCCAGCGCAATGGCTTGGTTGAGGCCCTTGCCGCCGGCATTGCGGCTGTAACCGTTGGAAGCAATGGTTTCGCCGGGGCGCAGAAAATGGTCTACCTGATACACGTGGTCGATGTTCAGCGAACCGAAAACCAGCGCTTTCATGCCTCATTGCCTCCCTTGACCAGCTTTTGGAACAAGTCGCCCAAAAGTGCATCCCGGTTTACGTGGTACACGTAGCGGCATAGGGGATTCAGCGGGGCGCTGCCCCAGTGGTGGTCATATTCCGGCACCGGCGTGGGGATCAGCCTGGAGTGGAGGAAACGGTGATCGTCGTTTAAAAGCCAAGCCACGGCGGTCACATCCCATAAGACGCGGCTCCATACCTTGCCCTCGGCATAGGTCTTTACCTCATCCACGGTGTTTTTGACAAGGAAATCGCACAGGGCGTTTTTGCCGCGAAGCCAGAAATCCAGCTCAGGCCCCGTGGTGGTAAAGGTGCTCACCACGCCAAGGCAGGGCAGCATGATCAGCGGTACACCGCTTTGGTAGATGATCCGCCCGGCTGCCACATCCTGCCCCAAGTTGAACTCTTTGTTTTGCGGCCAATCCAAGGCATGCCCGCCAAGAAAGGCCACCACCATCCGGTCGGCGATCTCCGGCTCCAGCAGCAAGGCCGAGGCCACGTTGGTAATGGCGCCCAAGGCCACCACATACAGCGGGTTCTCCGGAGTATACTGCAGGGCACGCTGGCTCAGATCCTTCGCAGCGTCAGATGCCACCGGCGTTTCTTCGTCCGGCAGATAGCTCGGTGCACCCCGGAAGTGCGGCACATCTTTGCCGTGCAGCTTGAGCAGCCGCTGGATCTCCTCATAGCTTTTTTCCATGCCATCGGCAGGGGAGGTGGAGCGGTGGTTGAGGAAAGGCGCGGCATAGATGGCCTTGACCCGGCAGCGCTCCGGGGAGAGAAGTGCATAGGAGATGGCGAACTGGTCGTCGATCTCGTTGTAGGTATCGCTGTCGATGACCACGTCGATGACCCCGGAGGGGATGTCCAGCATAGAAAGGCGTTGGGCGGTGGTAAGCATGGGGGATGGCTCCTTTGCAGTTGGTGTTGTACTTTTTAGCAGGTCAAGATGGTTGACCGTCTGTTAGGGGAAAACGCCTCCTGCAGCCAAGCGGCAGGAGGCGATGGGGGATAGAGGGTGGGTTTATTCGATGATGATGAGACTGTCGGTCACATCTTGTGCAAAAGTGTACAAACCGTCGTTCGTTCCAAATACGGTGTAGTCGTAGGCCATGGTAAATGAGTAGAACACATTGTCGTATATCAAAGCTTCTTCAAGTTGAATACCACTTTCACCTTTGTCGATCTCAGAGAAGATATATTCCACTCCGTTTTTGTTGGTGCGCATCTCAAGGGTGTTGAATTCGATTCCATTGTTTTGCACATTCGAGAAAAGGTCGGCGGTGGTACGGTCATCCGGCCTCTGGATCACGTTCATGTAACGGTCGTATGTCGGAGGAGAGTATAAGATATCAGAATAAATGCCTTCGGGAACGGCATAATACAACTCGCCGTGGAGGGGGAAGTACTGCAGTGGCAGACCGCTGCTGCTGCCAACAACGGAGGCAGGGATCCCGCCTTCGGATGTGCAAAGATTGGCGATGATATCATCGGCCAAGAGCAGCATCGGATCGCCTTCTTCCAGCGCATGAGCATCTTCGGTGGCACGAGCCAATTCGATGGAGAAAAAGAAGCTGCCGTTGGTTACGACAATGCCAGGTACATTGTTATCGCTGTTAATGAAAATATACTCCACGCCATTCTTATTCGTATCGATCACGGCATCAGGGAATTTTGTGGAATGAAACTCCTGCAGACTTTTGCCGTTGGGATCTGCCGAATAGACTGCGATACGAAAATGGTCGTCGGGGCTCGTGTAGTAATGATAACTCTTATATGCGACCCACTCGGCGGGAATTGAATAATCCAACTTGCCAATGGTGGGACCTGCTTTGGCGGGTTCGCCATCCAGAGGAATGCGCACGAGCGGTTCGCCTTCAGTGGCACCACAAACGGAGCAGGTCTTGGGGGCTTCGTAAGTAGCATCCATCCAAGTGTGTCCCAGCGCTTCGCCCTCGGTAGCGGCGCAAACAGAGCAAGTTTTGGGAACTTCGCAGGTGGCCTCTGCCCAAGTGTGTCCCAGTGCTTCGCCCTCAGTAGCAGCGCAGACGGAGCAGGTCTTGGGAAGCTCGCAGGTGGCCTCTGCCCAAGCGTGCCCCAGCGCTTCACCTTCGGTGGCAGCGCACGCGGAGCAAGTCTTGGGAAGCTCGCAGGTGGCATCCACCCAAGTGTGCCCCAGTGCTTCGCCCTCAGTAGCAGCGCAGACGGAGCAGGTCTTGGGAAGCTCGCAGGTGGCATCCACCCAAGTATGTCCCAGCGCTTCGCCCTCGGTGGCATTGCAAACGGAGCAGGTCTTGGGGACTTCGCAGGTGGCATCCACCCAAGTGTGTCCCAGTGCTTCGCCCTCGGTGGCATTGCAAACGGAGCAGGTCTTGGGGGTAACGCAGTCGGCATCCACCCAAGTATGTCCCAGTGCTTCACCTTCAGTGGCAGCGCAGACGGAGCAGGTCTTGGGGGTAACGCAGTCGGCATCCACCCAAGTATGTCCCAGTGCTTCACCTTCGGTCAGACCACAAGCAGAGCAGGTTTTGGGGTCTACACAGTTGGGGTCTACCCAAGTATGCCCCAGCGCTTCGCCTTCGATCTCTTCACACAAAGAGCAGGTCTTAGGTACAAGGCAGGTAGCATCCACCCATTCATGCTCGCAGGCGCAGCTGGTGAGCAATGCGATGCTGGCAAGGATCATCAAGAACAGCAACAGTTTCTTTTTCACATGAGTCACTCCTTTATGCAGTTGGTGGGGAAACGAATAACTTATGGATGTATTGTATCACGCATTATTATGCAGGTCAATTGGTTTCACCTTTGAAAACACATAGAACACAGCTCCCCCTGTGCAGATGGTTTTTTTAAACCGCTGCCGGTGGCTGTGCTCTACAGGAAGAAGGCTGTTGTGTTTTCTAACCAGCTTACTTGTTCTCGCTGTTCTCTACGATCAGATTCGGCACAGCATTCAAATTGACAAAATAGGGGTCGTGAAACACCTCATTCAGTTTTTCCTGTGGGTTCTTCTCGCTGCCCACGATCCAGCTGGTGTGCCAAGTCATAAACCAGACCCAAGGAGCTTTTTCTTCCTCCATCTGCGCACGGCTGGGGATCTCGCCGTTTTCGTGGTAGCAGATGGGCATGCCTTTCGGGGCGATGGCAGCACACTGGGCGTACAAGCCGCCCTGCGCACCACCCTTGTAGCTGTCGCCGCCAAGGATGTCCACATACTTATCACCGGGATACCACGGAGCCAGATCGGCGCTGGCATCGGAGAAGCCCAGCACCCAGATCAGATTGTGCAGCCCGTGGTGATTCACATGGCGGTCGTACACCAGCCGCCACAGCTTCACAAAGCCCGCCGCGCCTCCCCGGCCCCACCAGAACCATTTGCCGTCCATCTCATGGAAGGGCCGCCACAGCACGGGGATGTTCATCCGCTGCAGACGCTGCAGATAGGGCACGGCCCTGTCCATGCCGGTGAGAAGATCATGATGGGCCTGGGTGCCTGGGGTGAAGGCGGCAGCCCAGTCCAGCTCATCATTCTGGGACTGGTAATAGGAGGAGGCAAAATCCACCCCCGTGTGCCAGCAG
>JAZSRK010000099.1:0-7494 GCA_045538465.1 Candidatus Limiplasma sp.
GGAAGGGTGAGTAAAACGAACCGAGGCGTGAGGACAGCCTGAAAGGCTCCGCAGCGCCGAAGCCCAAAGCCGATGTAATCGGATTTGGGCCGCAATACATGTCGCTGGTTTCGGATCACAGTCGGAGGGTTGCGACCCTCCGACCCCTCCCGGGGATTTTCGACAGTCTGAGGCTGCTTGCTTAGTGATAAGCAGCCTGCGTTTTTTTATTCTTCCTGCGTTTCGCCGGTGAGCAGATCGTTCCCAAGACGGCGCAGAGCCTGCTGTGTTTGCAGCATCATTTGCCGTACCCATTGCAGCCTGTCTGTAACGCTGCTTGGCAAAAACTGCGAAAGCTTAGGCATGCCGGCTGGAAAGCTGAGGCCGGGCACGGTGGGCGTACTTGCGCTAATTGACAAAGAAGTTGGTGCTGCGCTGGGGGCTGGTGTGCTGGTCGGCGGCGTGATTGCTGGTTTGTTAGTTGCTGTGAGCGTCTGATGTGGCGTAGAGATGGTTGTGTTTGCCGCAGCAGCCAAAGAAGTTGGCGCTGCGCTGGGGGCTGGTGTACTGGTCGGCAGCGTGCTGGGCAAAGGCGTGCTTGCAGCACTTGCGGTTGGTGCCAGTGTACTTATCCCATCGCCGAACAATGCGTCTGTATGCATTTCGCTTATGTCCGCTTCCGCTTTGTGGCTATCTGTCTTAGATAGATCGGGCGTAGGCGGGCTGCTTGCTGCTGCCATGGCGGCAAGCGCTGCCTTTACTGGATCCATGGTTTCGGCAGCCGAAGCATTCACCCCTGCCGCTTGAAGGGCCTCTTGCAGGGCGTGCATATCTGGCTCGCTTGGCCAGTGGCTCGCTTCCGGCACAGGCTTGTTTTGCGATAAAGCGGCGATCAGCTTGTCCGGCGAAGCACACTGCTGCTGGAACCTGCGCAGCACGGCTTCCATGGCTCCGGCTCTAAGCAGGATTTCGCCGTTTGCTGGCAGCCTTATCTCAGGCGACCCGGTCAAAGCAGCTCTTCGGGCAAAGACAGGCTCGAGACGAAGAATCTTGGTCAGCTGGTCGAAGCGCTTCAGGAGCGCGCTGCTTTGGGCGCGGGATGTTTGCATGGCAGACTGGGCCTTGTGCATCTGCTGGTCAAGCTGCTGGTTCTCCTTCTGAAGGGAAAGCACCTCTGCCCGAAGACTGCTCACTTGCTGGGTACGCAGGGCCAGCTGCTCCGACTGGTGCACGTTACCGACAGCCATTACGGTGGTTATCACCAGCAGCAAGAACAATAGAAAGGTCAGTATGGCAAGAATCTGTTTCATGGCGTTTCTCCCCGGGCGTTGATGGCGCAGCCGGTGCTGTGCCGGGAGGCAGGTTCCCGCCTCCCGGTGATAGCCTATGCAGCGTTGGGTCATTCTATGCAGCACGATGGAGGACAAACACAAAAAAACCGGCTGGGCACAGCGCCTCAGCACGGTTTAAAGGTTGCGGGTCAATGTTTACGTTTCAGGGGGTCAGGGGTTCTTCGATCTTTTCGATGGCTTGGGCATCGGGCAGCGGCGGCAGTTCTCGAATGTCGCTCAGACCAAAGTGCTCCAAAAACTTGTCGGTGGTCACATACAAAATGGGGCGACCCAAGGCTTCCTTGCGCCCCGCCTCGGCGATGAGCCCTTTGGCCAGCAGCGCTTGTACGGAATAATCGCACTTTACGCCGCGCACCTGCTCCACCTCGCCCTTGGTGGCGGGCTGCCGGTAAGCGATCACCGCCAAGGTCTCCATAACGGTCTGGCTCAGGCTTTGGCGCTGCACGGGCTGCAACAGCCGCTCCACATAGGGGGCGTATTCCGGGCGGGTCTCCATGCGTACATGGTCGCCGTAGCGCTTGAGCACTACGCCCCGGCGGTCGGTATCGTAGCGCTTCTGCATCTCTTCCAGCGCATAGATGGTCTCCATCTCGCTCAGTTCCAACGCAGCGGCCAGATCGCCGATGGCTACCGGCTCGCCGGCCACAAAGAGTATGGCTTCGATAATGTTGGCAATATCAGGCTTCTTGGGAGGCGTCTGTGTCTCCATCCTCAGGTCTCCTTCCCGGCATCAGGGTGATCTGCTCAAACATGCGGCTTTGGAGCACATGAGCCTTGCCCAGTTTGAGCAATTCCAGCAAAGCCATAAACAGGGTGACCGCTTCTTCCTTGGTGGGCGCTTCGGAAAACAGGTTTTCAAAACGCACGATGCCTGCTGTCAGACGGCTTTCGATGGCTTCCATACAGCCTTCCACGGTAAAACTGTCCCGGCGGATATCCCGCAGACGAAACACTGCTTCCTGCGGTTCTGCGGGCGCGCGCTGCGCAATGCGGTTCAGCGCTTGCCACAGGGCTTCCACGGTCAGGTTATCCAGCTGAATGTCGGCAGGGGGCAGGGGGTATTCCTCCGGCAGCTTGCCAAAGATCAGCTTGGCGCTCTTTTCAAAATCTGCCATCTGCTTGGCGGTCTCTTTGAATTGCTTGTAGGCGATCAGGCGCTCGATCAGGGCTTGCTCAGGGTCTTCCTCCTCGGCCTTGGGGGGCTTGGGCAGAAGGCTGCGGCTCTTGATCTCCACCAAAAGCGCCGCCATGGCGATAAACTCGCTGGCTTCGTCCATGTCGTAGTCGGGCGCATTGCGCACGATCTCGATATATTGCTCCGTGATCTGGCTGACGAAAATATCCTTCAGGTCGATCTTCGCTTTGCCGATCAGGTGCAACAGCAGATCCAACGGTCCGTCAAATTGTTTTAGTCGTACATGTACTGCCATTTATGCCTTCCCCACCATGAGCAAAAGCAGGTTGAGAACGGCGTCCTCCAGCGCACCGGTCAAAAAGCCCAGAAGGCGGCCCAAAAGCCCGGTAAAGCATAGCGCCAGCAGCGCCATGTGCGCGATCTGGAAGGTCTGCTGGTTCAGCCGCAGCTTGCCCCCCAGCAGAATATCGTTGAAAATGTGGAAACCGTCCAGCGGAGGGATGGGCAAAAGGTTGAATACCGCAAGCCCCACATTCATATAGGCAAACATCAGCAAAAACCGCTGGATGTACTGCACCCAAGGGTACCGCATAAAGGAGATATAGTCGCGCCCTGCACCGCTGAGCAGGATATTGGCGCCGATGCCGTCGGAGGAGAGGAAAGCCCGTGCACCTCCATTGGCGGCAAGCACTTCCGGCGGCCACAAAAGACCGTTAAAGCCCACGGCCAGCGCAAGGGATAGGATGAACAGCGTCAAATTGACGGTAATGCCAGCGATGCTGACGATGAAATCGTCTCGGCGGTAGTTGGAAAAATTGCGGGGGTTGACTGGCACAGGGCGTGCCCAGCCAAAGCCCAGCAGCACCATGCAAGCCGTGCCAATGGGGTCTAGATGCTTGACAGGGTTTAAAGTGAGGCGACCCAGCATTTTGGCGGTGGGGTCGCCGCAGCGGTAGGCAGCGTAGGCGTGACCTACTTCGTGCAAAATAAGTGCGCCCAAAACAGATGCGGCAAAATACACCACATAGATGATAAAACCGATAGGGTCGGTCGTTAACCAGCTCCAATATGCTTGCAGACGGTTCAGGATCCCCATGCAAACATCCTCCTTTCATTCTGTGGGAAAAGACGCCGAAAGCCGCAGCCGCCCAGAAAAATGTACAGGCGGGCAGACAGATCGCGTACCGTATATTATAAGCCACGGCAGGCAAAAGTGCAAGGTAAAGGTGCCCGGCAAGCAGGGTCTGTATGCTCCTCTGGCTTGGTTTTCAATTGACATTCCCATTGGCGGATGCTATCATTAAAGCCAAGGCAGCAAAAGTACGGGAGGTATTTACTTATGAAGGTTGCTGTACTCATACCATGCTATAACGAAGCCAAGACCATCGCCAAAGTGGTGCAGGATTACCGTGCTGCGCTGCCGGAGGCTGATATTTACGTATACGATAACAATTCTTCCGACCACACCGATCAGATCGCCCGGGAGGCGGGCGCGATCGTGCGCTATGAGACCCGGCAGGGCAAGGGCAATGTGATCCGCAGCATGTTCCGGGAGATAACGGCCGACTGCTACCTGATGATCGACGGCGACGACACCTACCCCGCCGAAAACGCCCGGGAGATGGTGCAGCAGGTGTTGGAGAACAAGGTGGATATGGTGGTAGGCGACCGCCTCTCCGCTACCTATTTTACCGAAAACAAGCGCCCCTTCCACAACCTTGGCAACCGGATGGTGCGCGGCTTGGTCAACTCGTTCTTCGGCGGCAGCATTACCGATATCATGACCGGGTACCGAGCCTTCAGCTACCAGTTTGTCAAATCCTTCCCGGTTTTGAGCAAGGGCTTTGAGATCGAAACGGAAATGACCATCCATGCGCTGGATAAGAACCTGAATGTAAAGAGCATCCCCGTGGAATACCGTGACCGTCCCGATGGCAGCGAAAGCAAGCTGAATACCTATTCCGACGGTTTTAAGGTGATCCGTACCATCGTGCGCCTTTTGAAGGAGTACAAGCCCCTGCGGTTTTTCGGCGTACTTGCGGCGCTGGCGGCTGTGGTGGCAGGGGTGCTGTTTGCCCCCGTGCTTGTTGAATATGTAAAAACCGGCTTGGTGCCTCGCTTTCCCACGCTGATCGTATCGGGTCTTCTGGCGGTGATGGCGCTGCTGTTGCTGGTGTGCGGTCTGGTGCTGGATACGGTGGCCAAAAAGCACCGCCAGTTGTTTGAGATCAACCTGAACGTACTCAACCTGCTCAAAGAAAAGGAGACCGAAACCAAATGACGCAAAGACAGCAAGCCCGGCATGCCTTTGGAGAAATTCTGTGTGCTGCCGCGGGTATACTGTCCGCCATGAGTTTTGTGGTGGATCGGCAGGGCTATGTGGGCATGAGCGCGCTCCCTGCTGCTTCTACCAGCTATCTCTGGTGCGCTTTGGCAATGTGCTTCTGGCTTTTGTTTCGGCAGGTGTACCTCAAATTACAGATGCGCCTGAGCATCGGTCAGCTTTGCTTTGGTTTGCTGTTTGGCGTAGTAAATGCCATGGGCGGGCTGCTGTTCGCCTACGATAGCTGGGCTATGCTCAAAAGCATGCCCATGCTCCTGTTTACGCTGCTGCGTGCTTTGGGGCAGGCTCTGCCCATGATGGCGGCTTTTTGCGGCTTAACTTATTTGCTGGAAGGCGATGCACTTACCCGTCCCTTGCCTTGCCAAGAGCCGCCGTTGAGCCGCTGGGAACGGGCGGTATCGGCCCTTCGCCGCCGGGAAGGGATCGTCCTCTTTGCGTTTTTTGTGCTGTGCTGGGCACCGTATCTGCTGGTGTATTACCCCGGTACCGTCTGCTGGGACTTGGGCGAGATGGCAGCGCAGTTTTTCGGCTTGGAAGAAATGAATACTTGGCACGGCGTGTTTCCAACATGGCTGCTGGGCAGCTGTATTTGGTTGGGACGCTTGCTGGGCAGCGATAATTTGGGTGCTTTTCTCTACACTCTTTTGCAGACGGGCACGCTGGCCTACATGGCAGCGCAGGTGCTGCGCTTTTTGCGCTTCTGCGGCCTCAACAGGTGGGCACGCTTGGCAGTGCTGCTGTTTTTTGCCGTCACCCCGCTCTGGGGCGGTTATGCTCAGTTTATCAGCAAGGATACGCTCTACACCGCAGCCCTGTGCCTGTTTGCCATTCGCGGGGCCGAGCTGCTTCTGCGCCGTGAAAGCGGGGAGACTGCTGCGCCTGCAGGGCTTATCTGCGAAATGGCGCTTTGGGGCTTGTTTAGCTGCCTGATGCGCCTAAACGGCTTGTATGTGGTGCTGCCCACTGCTGTTTTGCTGGTCGCCTTTGCCGCAAAGGGCAAAGGGCGCATCAAGGTAGGCGCTGCGTTGGCAGCGGCGCTGGCAGTGGCGGTCGGGTTCAGCCATGTGCTGGTACCGGCGCTGGGCATTCTGGATACCAGCTCCTCCGGTATCTATTCGGTGTGCTTTCAGCAAAGCGCCCGTGTGCTCAGGGATCATGGCGGCAGCGTTACGCCTGAAGAATACGAAGCCATCGACCGGGTCTTGGATGCGGAAAACTTGCCGCAACTGTATGAACCTTGGATCTCCGACCCGGTAAAGTACACCTTCCGTCAGTACGGGCAGGGGGCGGCGGTGGAAAAAGCTGCGATCGCAGACTATCGCAATACTTGGTTTGCCATGCTCAGGAAATACCCCCTCAGCTATGCGGAAGCCTTTTTTGCAGGCAATATCAGCTATTACTGCTTTGCCCCGAAGCTGGAAGGCGAGACCTACAACGATCAGGCAGGCAACCGCTTGGTGTTTGAGACCTATATCGACCAGATGGGCGAAGACCCCCGTCTGCTGCATACGACACAGCCTGTGCCGGAGAGCATCCGTTCGCTTGTGGCCATGTTTGCAAGGGGCTGGCGGCATATCCCGCTGCTTAGCATGCTGTATTGCTGCGCAGCCTATACGTGGCTGTTGGTAGGGGCTGGGCTGTCGCTGGCGAAGCAGCGGCGCTGGCGGCTGCTGTGCGCCTTTGTGCCCGCTTTGATGAGCCTTGCTGTATGTATGCTGGGCCCGGTAAACGACTACTTCCGCTATTTCCTGCCCATTGCGGCAATGGCGCCGGCGCTGGTGGGCATGTGCGTAAAAAAATAGTGCTTGCAGCAGGAAAATGCGTTGGCGGGCAGAAAATTATTCATCAAAAGCAATTGGGTGTTGCGCGACCGAACAGGGCGCACCCCTCCCTGTAGAGAAAGGAGAAACCACTATGCAGAATTTTGAATTTTACTCCCCGGCACGGCTGATCTTCGGTAAAGGCACCGAAAATGAGATCGGCCAAACCCTGAAGCCCCATGCCAAGAAGGTACTGCTGCACTACGGCGGCGGCAGCATCAAAAAGAGCGGTCTGTACGACCGTGTGGTCAAGTCTTTGAACGAGGCTGGCGTGGAGTTTGTCGAGCTGGCTGGCGTAAAGCCCAACCCCCGTCTGGCACTGGCACAGGAAGGCATCGAGCTGTGCAAGAAAGAGAACGTAGACCTGATCTTGGCAGTTGGCGGCGGCAGCGTGATCGACTCTGCCAAGTGCATCGCCATGGGCGTGTACTATGACGGCAACGTGTGGGATATGTACGAGACCGGCAAGCCCATCGAGAAGGCGCTGCCTGTGGCCATCATCCTCACCATTCCCGCAGCCGGCAGCGAAGCCAGCGGCGATACCGTTATCACCAACGAAGAAAAGGCTCTTAAGTACGGCTACGGCAGCTCCGCTCTGCGCCCCCTCATCAGCGTAATGAACCCGGAACTGTTCTACACCCTGCCGGAAAACCAAGTGGCCAACGGCATTTCCGATATGATGAGCCACGTGTTCGAACGTTATTTCACCAACACCACCCATGTGGAGCTGACGGACCGGCTGTGCGAAGCCACCCTGAAAACCATCATCCACAACGCCCACAAAGTGCTGGATAATCCCCAGGATTACGAAGCCTGGTGCGAAATCGGCTTTGCCGGCACCCGGGCCCATAATGAGCTGGTGGG
>JAZSRK010000022.1:0-4675 GCA_045538465.1 Candidatus Limiplasma sp.
TTTCCAGCAGCTCCTCGCGGGCGGCGTAGATGTTGCGGATGGTGCCGCTGAGCTGGGAGGAGAAGGATACGAACAGAATATCCTTGCCCTGCTGGAACACGGGCTCGAAATACTCCTCGTACACCGCCTGAGGCAGCAGGGAGGTAACCGGGGTGGCTCCGGCACGCATATTGTCGAAGTATTCTTTCTGTTTGCCATTGCGGCCCAGATCGTCCAGATACTCCTTGCCGTCGATGATATAGGGCATGTACACCATGGTCATATCCAGCTCATCCACATAGCTGAACGGCAGGTCGGAGTCCGAGTCGGTCATAAATACGTAAGAATTCATGAGGATCCTCCTTGTGTTCCGGCAAGCGCCGGTATGAATCGAATGAAAATCATCTATCATGATAGCTTATTTTGCCCATCTTTGCAAGCATAATGCATGCAGGCGTTTGCACGGGGGAGGGGGAGCCGGCTCACATGGAAGGCTCCTTCCGAAGTTGCCTTCAACCCCTCGGGCTGGATGCTCACGACCCGGCGGGTGAATATTGTCCCGCTTTTTTCCTCTCTATCCCTTGTTCATGGGGCTTTGTCTGTGCTATAATACCCACGATACCCCACTATTAAGGAGGACCTGAACTATGCCTTTGGTAAACACTAAGGAAATGTTTAAGAAAGCCTACGAAGGCGGCTACGCCGTTGGCGCTTTCAACGTGAACAACATGGAGATCGTGCAGGGCATCACTGAGGCCGCCAAGGCTGTGAACGCTCCCGTTATCCTGCAGGTGAGCAAGGGCGCCCGCGCCTACGCCAACCACACCTATCTGGTCAAGATGGTGGAGGCTGCCGTTCAGGAGACCGGCCTGCCCATCGCTCTGCATCTGGACCACGGCCCCGATTTCGAGACCTGTAAGAGCTGCATCGACGGTGGCTTCACCTCCGTTATGATCGACGGCAGCCACCTGAGCTTTGAAGAGAACATCGCTCTGACCAAGAAGGTCGTTGATTACGCTCACGACCGCGGCGTCACCGTTGAAGGCGAACTGGGCCGTCTGGCTGGCGTGGAAGACGACGTGAAGGTTTCCGCCGCCGATTCCAGCAACACCCGTCACGAAGAAGTAGAAGAGTTTGCCCCCCGTACCGGCTGCGACTCTCTCGCCATCGCCATCGGCACCAGCCACGGCGCTTTCAAGTTCACCGCTGAGCAGTGCACCCGCAACGAGCAGGGCATCCTGGTGCCCCCGCCCCTGCGTTTCGACATCCTGGAGGAAGTCTCCAAGCGCCTGCCCGGTTTCCCCATCGTTCTGCACGGTGCTTCTTCCGTTCCTCAGGATTTCGTGAAGATCATCAACGAGAACGGCGGCAAGATGCCCGACGCCGTCGGCATCCCCGAGGAACAGCTGCGCAAGGCTGCTTCCATGGCCGTATGTAAGATCAACATCGACAGCGACCTGCGCATCAGCTTCACCGCTATGATCCGCAAGCACCTGATGGAGAACCCCAGCCACTTCGATCCTCGCCAGTACCTGACCGATGCCCGCAAGGCTCTGGGCGGCATGGTGCAGCACAAGATCGTCAACGTGCTGGGCTGCAATGGCAAGGCTTAATGGATGAGATAAGGAAGGCGCATACCCGCAAGGGTGTGCGCCTTTTTTGTGTGTTGGATGGTTTATTTGCCCAGCAAAAAGTTGCTTGCTTCGGTGAGGATTCTTTTGCTGCTCTCAAATTGAAACAGTTTCAAGGCTTCCTCATAAGAACACAGAACCAAGGAGAGCAATTCTTCCGACTGGTATTTCGGGGTTTGGTGCTCAAAATGGGCAAGAAAATAGACGATTTCTTTCATGGTGTTCGGTTTTTGAGGAATGGGGTGTGAATCTGCGGTTCGAAAGCCCGGTAGCAGCTCCACGTTCAAGCTGGTTTCTTCCTTGATTTCCCTCAGGGCAGTTTCCTGTTCCGTTTCATTTTCTTCCATATGTCCCTTGGGGAAACCATAAAAGCCTTCCAAACTCTGAACCAGCAGATACTTGATCTGCTCATCGCATTTTGTGTAGACCACGGCACCACACGATTTTTCGATATTCATGGTTTGCCTCCTGATGAATTGCTTGTTGTTTTCTGTAATGATTATAACGTGTTTTATGTTGCTTGCAAGCGAAAGAATTTGTCATCGTTAGGAGATCGTGGAATTGTTTGTTATCAGAGGAATTCCACTCACACAATCTGCCCAAGCCGCACATCTTGCGCCTTTGGCGCTCGCTGTGCTTGCGCTTTTGCGCTGCGGCGCAGGGGTTGTGGGGCGCTGCCCCACGCCCCGGCAGGGGAGACGGAGGGAAGCGTGTGCCCAGTGGAGACGGAAAAGAGCGAGTGCCCAGTGGGCCCAACGCCGAAGGCGTTGGCGATTTGAAGTCGTCACCCGAAACGAGAATTGGCTACGGCAGTAGCTAAGACGACGATTGAGGTTGCGGGTAGACGCCCTTGCATCCCACTCTTTTTCCCCCCCACCACCCACCGATCCCCCCACGATCTGCCGAAAATTTTCCCATATCCCATGTTGCATTTTTCCTGTACATGGTGTAGGATGTATATTGAGGAAATAAGGGCTTACCCAAAAAACGCCCTCATCCTCAACCATCAACAAACCCATATTGTAAAATAAAGAAAAGAGGTTCCGCAGAATGAAGCAGATCGACTTGACTCGCTACGGCATCACCGGTACGACCGAGATCGTGTACAATCCCTCCTTCGAAAAGCTGTTCGAAGAAGAGATGAACCCCGCTCTGGAAGGCTTTGAAAAGGGCCAGTTGACCGAGCTGGGCGCTGTGAACGTTATGACCGGTATCTACACCGGCCGCTCCCCCAAGGACAAGTTCATCGTTATGGACGAAAACTCCAAGGACACCGTGTGGTGGACCAGCAAGGAATTCGCCAACGATAACAAGCCCGCTTCCAAGGAAGCTTGGGATGAGTGCAAGCGTCTGGCTCAGGAACAGCTGAGCAACAAGAAGCTGTACGTCATGGACGTTTTCTGCGGCACCAACAAGGACAGCCGTATGGGCATCCGCTTCATTATGGAAGTGGCCTGGCAGGCTCACTTCGTCAAGAACATGTTCATCACTCCCACCGCTGAGGAGCTGGAGAACTTTGAGCCCGACTTCGTCTCCTACAACGCCGCCAAGGCCAAGGTGGAGAACTACAAGGAGCTGGGCCTGAACAGCGAGACCGCTGCCATCTTCAACATCACCAGCCGTGAGCAGGTCATCCTGAACACCTGGTACGGCGGCGAAATGAAGAAGGGCATGTTCTCCATGATGAACTACTACCTGCCCCTCAATGGCATGGCCTCTATGCACTGCTCTGCCAACACCGATATGAACGGCGAAAACACCGCCCTGTTCTTCGGCCTCAGCGGCACCGGCAAGACCACCCTGTCCACCGACCCCAAGCGTCTGCTGATCGGCGACGACGAGCACGGCTGGGACGATGAGGGCGTGTTCAACTTTGAAGGTGGCTGCTACGCCAAGGTCATCAACCTGGACAAGGACAGCGAGCCCGACATCTACAACGCCATCAAGCGCAATGCCCTCTTGGAGAACGTGACCGTGGATGAGAACGGCGTGTGCGACTTCGACGACGGTTCCGTCACCGAGAACACCCGCGTTTCCTACCCCATCGATCACATTGAGAAGATCGTGCGTCCCGTGTCCAAGGGCCCCGATGCCAAGAACGTGATCTTCCTGTCTGCCGACGCTTTCGGCGTTCTGCCCCCCGTCAGTATCCTGACCCCCGAGCAGACCCAGTACTACTTCCTGAGCGGCTTCACCAGCAAGCTGGCTGGCACCGAGCGTGGCATCACCGAGCCCACCCCCACCTTCTCCGCTTGCTTCGGCGCTGCTTTCCTGGAGCTGCACCCCACCAAGTACGGCGAAGAGCTGGTCAAGAAGATGGAAAAGAGCGGCGCTAAGGCTTATCTGGTCAACACTGGCTGGAACGGCACCGGCAAGCGCATCTCCATCAAGGATACCCGCGGCATCATCGACGCCATTCTGGATGGCTCCATCCTGAAGGCCGAGACCAAGAAGATCCCCTACTTCGATTTCGAAGTGCCCACCGCTCTGCCCGGCGTTGACAGCGGCATTCTGGATCCCCGTGATACCTATGCCGATGCTGCCGAGTGGGAAGCCAAGGCCAAGGATCTGTCCGCCCGCTTCATCAAGAACTTTGAGAAGTACACCGGCAATGACGAGGGCAAGGCTCTGGTCGCCGCTGGCCCCCAGCTGTAAGCTGAACCAATAACATACAACATCCCGACGGCTTCGGTCGTCGGGATGCTTTTTGTATATCGAACCCCCCCGGCTACGCCGGGGGATACTTATTGTATGGAAAAACTGCCTTGCAGCGCAATATGGATGATAAAGCTTTTTGGCAGTTGTACAGGCGTTTCCTAATATAGGTGGTGCAAGCTGCAGGATGGGGAGCAGTAGACATTAAACAATCAAAATGAATACAGAAGAAGTCTGTGCACTTGAACTGCGAATACACATGATATCAGATTTCACCCAAGCGAGCCGGGGCACCCGTTGTGCCCCGTCGTAGACTGTCGATAAACCCCCAGAGGTATCGGAGGGTCGCAACCCTCCGATTCTAGTTCCGAAACCAGCGACATGTGCGGTGGTTTCGGAACCCTTGCGCA
>JAZSRK010000050.1:0-20559 GCA_045538465.1 Candidatus Limiplasma sp.
CCGCAGTCGTCAACCGAAGCGAGCACAGAGCACGGCAGTGCACTGTGCGACGACTGAGGTTGCGGACGAGCCTCCACCGTCCCCCGTCCCCCCCTACAGAAAGGAAGCTCTATGCTCAAGAAGATTCAAGCTTTGTTTGCGCCCCGTGACTTGACGGTGGGCAATCCCATGACGGGGATCGCCATGTTTGCTGTGCCGCTGCTGATCGGCAATTTGGCGCAGCAGATGTACAACACAGTGGATGCCATCGTGGTCGGGCAGTACGTGGGCGATGCTGCGCTGGGTGCCGTAGGCCTTGGCGGCGCTGTGCTCAACCTGATTTTGGTGCTGTTTATGGGTATTTCCACAGGTGCTACCATTGTGGTATCCCAGTATTTTGGTGCCAAGGATCGGGAACGTTTAAGCTGCGCTGTAGGCACCACCATCATGCTGACGGTGATCAGCGGCATTTTCATGTCTGTGGTGGGCATGCTGCTCAGCCGCCCGCTGCTTCGGCTGCTGGGTACCTCCGACAACATGATCGGTCTGGCCACGGATTATCTGGTCATCATCATGCTGGGGCTTATCGGCAATGGTTTGTACAACATTTTGAGCGGCGTTATGCGCGGCCTTGGCGACAGCACCAGCCCGCTCATCTACCTGCTGGTAGCCTGCGGTCTGAACATCGTGCTGGATCTTCTGTTTGTAGCTGTTTTTGATATGAGCACCGCTGGTGTGGCGTGGGCTACCATCATTGCGCAGGCGGTCTCCGCTGTACTGTGCGTGATCCGGCTGTGGCGCATGAAGGAGCTGCTTGATCTGAACCGCTCCACCCTGCGCATCGACAAGCCCATCATGCAGCGTGTGGTCAAGCTGGGCGTGCCTGCGGGCCTGACCCAGATGATCTTTGCCCTGAGCAACATTCTGGTGCAGAGCCTGACCACCTCTCTGGGCGATAACGTGGTGACCGCCACCACCGCCATCATGCGTGTGGACGGCTTTGCCATGATGCCCAACTTTACCTTCGGCATCGCCGCCACCACCTTTACCGGCCAGAACGTGGGTGCCCGACGATTGGATCGTGTAAAGCGAGGCGCCATCGATACGCTGATCCTTGGCCTTGGTACCTCCACCGTGCTGGTGATCGGCATCCTGCTCTTTGGCCGCAACCTGATGCAGGTGTTCACTTCTACGCCGGAGATCGTGGAGATGGGCGTGGGCATGATGCGGCTGCTCGCCGTGGGCTACATTGCCTTCTCCGTAACGCAGGTGCTGCAAGGCGTGATGCGCGGCGCGGGCGAGACCGTGGTGCCCATGTGGATGAGCGTCATCACCACAGTGGTGGTGCGTATGCCGCTGGCCTACCTGTGGGCACACTTCACCAAGTCCCCTGAGTGGCCCAACGGCGACCCTGTATGCCTCTACGGTTCCCTGCTGACTGCATGGATCGTGGGCTGCCTTTTGAGCATTGTGTTCTACTTCAAAGGAAAGTGGCGCAAGCGCTTGGAAGAATCTCTTACCGACGACGACAACGAGCCGGAGGACGAACCCCTCCAGCCTGCCTGATACTGATACCATCGAAGGGAGCAACCAATTATGGATACCAAACAGAGCCTTGCTGCGTTGATCGCAGAGACCATTGAAAACTGCTACATGGGCATTGACGGCCTGCCCACTGCCGAGGAGATCGGCGGTTATCTGGAGATCCCGCCCCAGAAGGAAATGGGCGACTATGCCTTCCCCTGCTTTAAGCTGAGCCGCGCCCTGCGCATGGGCCCGCCCCAGATCGCCTCCACCTTGGCTGGCGCTATCGATGCGGGCGACCTGTGCACCGCCAAGCAGCAGGGAGGCTACCTGAACTTCTTCCTCAACCGGGACAACTTTGCCCAAAAGACCTTGGATACCGTGCTGGCTGCCGGTGAAGCCTACGGAGCTTCCGATCTGGGCAACGGCAAGACCGTCTGCATCGACTATTCCTCCATCAACATCGCCAAGCGTTTTCACATCGGCCACCTGTCCACCACCATGCTGGGCCACAGCCTTGGCCGCATCTACCGCCACTTAGGCTACAAGACCGTTGGCATCAACCACTTGGGCGACTGGGGCACCCAGTTCGGCAAGATGATCTACGCTTACAAAACTTGGGGCGTGGAATCCGAAGTGGAAGAAAAGGGCGTGCCCGAGCTGACCCGTCTGTATGTGAAGTTCCACGAGGAAGCCGAGAAGGATCCCTCCTTGGATGACGAAGGCCGCCGCTGGTTCAAGGCCATCGAAGACGGCGACGAGGAAGCCCTGCGGCTGTTTGGTTGGTTCAAGGATCTGACCCTGCGCGATGCCAAGCCCGTCTATGATATGCTGGGCGTGGAATTTGACAGCTACAACGGCGAAAGCTTCTATGTGGATAAGACCGACCGCGTGGTGGATGAACTGAAGGAAAAGAACCTGCTCACCCTGAGCGAGGGCGCTTCCGTGGTGGATCTGGACGAGGAAGAAAGCGGCATGCCCCCCTGCCTCATCCTTAAGAAGGACGGCACCACCATCTACGCCACCCGCGATATCGCCGCTGCCCTTTACCGCAAGGAAACCTACGATTTCGATAAGTGCCTCTATGTAGTGGCCTATCAGCAAGACCTGCACTTCCGGCAGTTCTTCAAGGTAATCGAAAAGATGGGCTACGACTGGGCCAAGGATCTGGTGCACGTCTCCTTCGGCATGATCAGCTTGGGCGGTCAGGCGCTGGCGACCCGCAAGGGTCACATCCTGTATCTGGAGGATGTGCTCAACACCGCTATCGCCAAGGCTCGCTCCATCATCGATGAAAAGAGCCCCGATCTGGAAAACAAGGACGAAGTCGCAAAGCAGGTGGGTATCGGCGCTGTGGTCTACGCCGACCTGCAGAACGGCCGCATCAAGGATATCGACTTCAACTGGGATCGCGTCCTCAGCTTTGACGGCGAGACCGGCCCCTACGTGCAGTATACCCATGCCCGCTGCTGCTCTGCTCTGCGCAAGGCAGAAGGCTTGGAGCCTGCCGATATCGACTATTCCGCCCTCAGCGACGACTTTGCACAGGAACTGCTGCGCCAGCTGAGCCGCTTCCCCGATACCATCAAGGAAGCCGCCAACCGCTACGAGCCCAGCATCGTCACCCGTGCCGTTACCGAGCTGTGCAAAGCCTACAACAAATTCTATTATGAAAACCGCATCATCGTGGACGAGCCCGGCGTGCGCGCCGCCCGTGTGGCCCTGACCCGTGCCGTCAAGAACACCATCAAGACCGGCCTGTACCTGATCGGTATCGAGGCTCCGGAAAGGATGTAACATGAAGGAACTCACCAGCCTGAAAAACCCCATCGTGCAGGCTGCCCGCGCCCTTGACGCCGCCAAAGAGCGGGCCCGTCAGGGCGCATTCCTGTGTGACGGGGAACACATGGTCACCGAGGCGCTATCCGTATGCCCTGAGCGGGTGCGTACCCTGTTCGTGGACATGGATTGCGTGGAGCGTTTTACCGCCCTGCTGGACAAAGCGCCCGCTGCCGCGGACATCTACGCCGTACCCGCCAATGTGATGGCCGCCATTTCCCAAGTGAAAACGCCCCAAGGCATTGCCGCCGTGGTGGCCTTCCCGGACAGTCTGCCCGTGGAACAGCTCACCGGGCAGCTGATTCTGCTGGAAAACGTGCAGGATCCCGGCAATGTGGGCACCATCCTGCGCACCTTGGATGCCGCCGGTTTTGCCGGTTGCATCCTTACCAAGGGTTGCGCCGATCCCTTTGCACCCAAAGCATTGCGTGCCACCATGGGCAGCGCCCTGCGCATTCCCATCTCCTTTGTGGAGGATGCCATCCCTGCCGTGGAGGCCCTCAACCAACGTGGCTATGCCACCATTGCCGCCTCTCTGGACGGCGAACCCTTCTACCAGCGCGAGCCACTCTCCCAGCCGGTCTGCGTGCTCATCGGCAACGAAGGCCAAGGCCTCACCCCCGCCGTCCAAGCCGCTTGCACCCACCGCTACAAGCTGCCCATGCGGGGCGGCTCCGAGTCGCTGAATGCTGGTATTGCGGCTGCGGTGATGATGTATGATTTGATGAATCGGTAGGGGGGACGCAAGGGGCTCTGCCCCTTGACCCCGGCAGGGGAGACGGAGGGAAGCGGGTGCCCAGTGGGCACAACGGTGCAGCCGTTAGCGACCCGCAGTCGTCAACCGAAGCAAGGGCTGGGCACGTGAGTGCCCAGAACGCCGACTGAGGTTGCGGAACAGTGCCTCCTGCACCTTCGGATTGCGCCCTGCTTTGCAGGGCGCAAGGTATATTCTCCGCTGTCTTTGCTGTACCGATAAAAGGAGGGTTAACATGCAGTTTCATGAGCTGACCCTAGTCAACTACTGCCACCCGGATTGCGAACCCATGCAAAACATCGTCCGCTTACCCAAAGCCGAGGCCTTTGCGCTGGCAAAGCGCATGGCAGAGGCACACCCGGATACCACCTCCTTTGGCCGCTTTGCGGATTTTGATAACTACTACGCTTTGCGCATGACGCAGGATGCCTATCTACACCAGTCCTTCCTTGCCTTGGGCGGCAAGCCACAGGAAACCCATCCCCTATCCTTTGTGCTGGAAGGCAGCGACTATTTGAAGCATTGGTTTGCAGACGGCATCGAGACCCGCCTGCCGTTGCGCTGTGTTGCTCCGGAACACATCAGCTTCACTATGGGGGATAGCGGTGCCCTCTACCAGCGGCAAGGGTTTGTGGAATTATTGACCGTGGAGGACTTGCGGCTGCTTTTGAAACGCAACAACGGCGATTTGCAAGGGATCCTTCGGGAATTGCATCGCACCAAGGGCTGTGCCTACATCGAAGCCCAGCTTTGGTCTGGCGAGCCGCTCAAGGAGTGCATTCGCACATGAGCACGGTCGTCTATTTTGTGCGCCATGCACAGCCAGATTTCACCAACCATGACGACCGCACCCGTGGGCTGACCGCAAAGGGATTATCCGACCGGCAGTTGGTATGCGAGTTTTTCCGTCAGCGGTCGGTGGATATGGTTTTATCCAGCCCATACCGGCGCGCCATGGATACTGTTGCGACTTTGGCGCTGGAAAAGGGGCTGGTCATTCAGCCTATGGAGGATTTTCGGGAGCGTCAGGTGGCGGATGGCTGGATCGAGGATTTCGATGCCTATGCCAAAGCCCAATGGGCGGATTTTTCCTACGCCCTGCCCGGCGGGGAGTGCCTGCGTGAGGTGCAGCAGCGAAATCTGCGGGCGCTTAGTGAGGTGTTGACAACCTACGCTGGCCAGCACATCGTCATTGGCGGGCATGGGACTGCCATCAGCGTGGTACTTGACCATTACTGTCGATCCTTTGGCTATGCTGGCTTTGACAAGATCCGCAACTGGATGCCGTGGGTATCGAAAATGCAGTTTATGGGTGACGATTGCGTGGCGGTCTATTCCCACAACCTGTTTACTGGCGAGAGGGAATGCCTCTATGAAAAACAAGCCGAAGCTATGACCTAAACCGTGCTCTAAACAAGCAACATTCAGGCAATATGCTGGCACAAAAAAGCGCACAGGACTTGCATCCTGTGCGCTTTTGTATGATCGCATATGCTATTGGGTTGTTGGGTTATTCGGCAGCAGCCTCAATGGCAGCGCCCTCGGCGACTTCTGCAACTGCTTCTTCGGCAGCTTCCACAGCAGTCTCCTCAGCAACCGTCTCCTGAGCAGTTTCCACAGCGCCCTCCACAGCAGCCGCTTCCTCCACTACATTCTCCACCTTTGCAGGCTTCTTCCCCTTGGGGAAGAAGGGCTGCTTGGGGTGCAGGATCTTGCGCAGCAGCAGCGTGACCACCAGCGAGCAAGCAGCCACCACGATCACATACAAGAACACGTTCTTAATGTAGCACAGGCTCTGGATGCCCTTGATCTCCATAAAGTCGCAGCCGAACAGCTCCACAAACAGGCCATGCACCAAATAGAACTCCAGCGTAATGGCGCTCATGAACCGGAGCACACCGTTGCCGATCTTCACCTTGAGCCCCAGCATTACAAAGAAATTGACAAACATCAGCGCTGCGCCGGTCTGGCTCATCACGCTCATGAAGCGAAACAGGAAGCGTTCTGTAGGCTCCTTCACCCACTCGCAGTAATAGCCAAGCTTATTCAGCACCAGCTCGCCGCCAAAGTAGGCGATCACACCAAACAGCACGGTCAGTGCCATAATAGGCAAATAACAATCCTTCACGCCGCGGACGATGGCATCCTTATGCTTGCCAAACAACAACCCCAGCGGGAAGAAAATAGCCGTGTTGTACCACCACTCGCCGCACAGCCACATATCCTTATCCAGATGGTTCAGGGTGCAGCCAAACATCACATACGCAAGAACCAGCACAAACACGCCGGTCAGGGCAGCGTTTTCTTTTTTGATGAAGCGGAAGCACAGCCAGAACATCACATAGAAGATGGGCAGCGCCAGCACGAACCAGCTATTGGGGTTGGCCAGCTGAATGCCGGTGAAGTAATAGATGATCTGGATGGTATCCAGTTTTTGGCCCATCAACAGGCGGGTTGCCAGATACATCCACTCCACAGCGTAGAAGGTAAGGATCAGCGGCAGTACACGCTTGCGAAGGAAGCCCTTGAGATAATCGGGCTTACGCTTGTAGCTTACATACAGGCCGTAGCCGGAGCACACCAAAAAGAACGCCACAAAGAAGTAGCCAATGGGCACGAAAAACTCAAGGCCGGGAACGATGAATTTCTTGTTGGGCATCCACGGAGCGCAGGTTTTTTGACCCGTATGGTGAAGCAGGATGCACACCGCAAAGAAGCCCTGCCACATCTTGCTCTGATCCAGCGAGAAAAAGTCCTCATTCCACTTGTTGCGTCCGAAGAACCACTTACTGCCCCACAACAGCAGTAGCAGCACCAGCGGGTAGTACAGGTAAACCAGCTTATCCATGTTGATGATCTCCTTGGTTTGCTTTTGTGCTGACAAAAAACAGCCGATGGATCTTGTATCATCCATCGGCTATCTTGGTCAATAACGGGAAGGCTTTCCCAGCAAAAACCATTGCCATACCATTGCTATCCGTTGATCCACTTGGACATGCCTGCTCCGCTATGCTCATGGGGATGCAGCGCATAGCCGCAGTGCTGATAAAACCCTTCTTTCCCTTTTGCGCTGACCAGCTGCAGATAGCCATTCCAGCCGGGCTTTAGCTGTGCGGCAATATAGTTTTCCACGTGTGCAAGCAGGCTCCTGCCAATTCCCTTGCCCTGATACCGAGGATCCACCACAAAATCTTTAAGAAAAAACGACATTGCACCATCGCCCAGCAGGCGCGCCATGGCAATGGTCTCCCCATCCATATGCACCGAGAAAGTTGCCCAGCTGTTGCGAAGCACCACCTCCACCATATCCCGGGGCAGTTCGCCCCAGCCTGCGGCGGCAAAAAGGCGAATAAAATCGTCAGCATTCAACTGATGATCAACGATCGTATACGCTTCCATTGTGGTTCTCCTTTTCCATACAATAAACCATCAGGTACTCTTCCCGGGTCTCCGCTACGGTCTGAAACCCCAACCGCTTGTAGAGGCGGTATGCCGGGTTGGTCTTTTGCACCGACAGGGATGCCTTTGAACAGCCCAGTTCATGCAGCTTATCCAGCATGGCCTGCATCAGCTTTGACCCAATGCCCATGCCCCGCCAATCAGGCAGCACCGAAATGGCAAAGGAGGGCACGCCGTCCTCCATATGCCCATAATCCGGCATATCACGCACCCAGCAAGCGCCGATCACCTTTTCGTCATGGATGGCCGCCAGACCATGGTCGTGGCGTTGAGTGCCAAAATCCTTGATGTACAATTGCAATTCCAGCTTTTCTACGATGCTGCGGGGCGGCGGCTCCACGCCCGGTGGAATGTGGATCGCCTGATAGAGGAACTCCCTCAGCACATCCGTTTCATTCGGATGAAGATCCCGGATAAAAACGGGCTGTCTCATCCAATCACCACCACTTCTGCGCCGATATTCTCCAAAAATGTTTTGTCGTGCTCCACGATCAGCAGCGTAGGAGCGTATTCGAGGATCAGTTCCTCCACTTGACGTCTCGAAAGTACGTCGATGTAGTTGAGCGGTTCATCCCACACATACAGGTGGGCTGGGGTGCACAGGCTGGCTGCCAGCAGCACCTTTTTCTTTTGTCCTTGTGAGAAATATTCCAGCGGGCGGTCAAACTGTTCCCGGCTCAGGCCCATGTTGCGCAGGATGGCCTTGAACAAAGTCTCATCCAGGCCATTGGAGGCGATGTAATCCCGCACGCTGCCCGAGAGCCCTTCGGTGGATTGGGGCACATAAGATACCGTCAAGCCCGTAGCGATGGATACGCCGCCTTCCAGCGAGCCGCCCACGCCGCACAGTGCCTTGAGCACGCTGCTCTTGCCGCAGCCATTGGCGCCGCTCAGGGCGATGCGTTGCCCCTGCCCTACCTGAAAACGGATGCCTTCGCACACGGTGCGCCCATCGTAGCGGACACAGCCATCCTCCACACGAATGAGCACCTGCTTGGGGTGGCGCAGGGTGGTCAGCTTCAGCTCCCCTACCTGCTCCACATTTTTCAGCAGCTTACCTTTTTCCTCGATCTCCTTTTCCCGGCGGCGCTGGATGTTCTTGGCGCGCTTCATCAAAGCAGCGCTGCGTGCGCCCACATAGCCCCGATCCAGCGAAGCCACTTGGCTTTCCGCAACGTGGAATTTGCCTTTTTCAGCATTTGCACTAAAGGCCGCTGCTTGGCGGGCGCTCTTCCCAAGGCGGGCAATATCCCGGCGCAGGGTCTCATTCTGGGCTGCTTCGCTTTCGTTTTGCAGATCGAAGGCCGCCTCCCATGTGTCATAGTCGCCCTGCATCACGGTGATCTTGGCCCGCTCCATAGCCATTACATGGTCGATGCAACGGTTGAGGAAGGCACGGTCGTGGCTGACCAGCAAAAAGCCGTCCTTGCGGCTCAAATAGTCCGCCACCAGCTGGCGGCCATGCAGATCCAAATGGTTGGTAGGCTCATCGATCAAGGGATATACATCGTCTCTGGCGAAGAGGGCGCACAAAAGCGCTTTGGTCTGCTCGCCGTTGCTCAGGGTGTGAAAGGGACGTTCCAACGCTTCCTCGCTGCCAAAAAGCTGGTTCCACTCGCACAAAAAGCGCCAATCCTCCGTATCCGGTGCAGCCTGACGCATCACCTCCATGGTGGACAGGGATGCATCCTTTACCGCATAGGGAAAATACACCGCCGGGATGGGCATATGCACCTTGCTGCCGCCATCCAGCTCGCCGCAAAGCAGGCGCAAAAGCGTGGTCTTGCCACGGCCATTGCGCCCGGTAAGCCCCAAGCGCCAAGTGGTATCCAGCCTTGCGGTCAGGTTTTCAAACACGGGGTCGGGGCTGCCATCATAGGTATAGGTCAGGTTTTGAATGGTGATGTTCATTGGGTTTCCCTCCTTCAAAAAAAGCCGAGGGAGTTAGCAGGGATGGTGAGCGATTGCGCTGGCAAGGTGGCCAGCGATTTTTCGCTGGATGCCTGCGTTTTGCGCTGGTATGCCCACGTTTTGCGCAGCTTTGCGAAGCCCAAGGCACACAAAAAACGGCAACAAAAAAACGAAGCCCACAAATGCGCTTCTTTCTCCTGCCATGGCAAGCACAAAAAGCCCTCCGGACTATGCCCCGGCGGCAACGGCTTACGCTCTCCCCTTGATTGGTTCAAGGTGTGGCAGGCTTACTTGCGCATCTTTTCAACTCCGTTTCTGTTATTGAGTATGTGTTTTCTGTTGGGGTTTCCAAAAAAGCACAGGTGCATTGTAGCATGGGCGGGGGCTTGTGTCAACAGGGTGAAAAGCAGCTTTGCGATACGTCGGCAAAACCGCCTTTACAACTTGCTTCCACTACCGCAACTGCTTGGACAAAAACAAACACAGATCGTCATCCACCGTACAGATCGTCTCATATTGCACACAGGGTTTCCCCCGGTACCACACGCCCGTGCCATCCGGGATGTAGCCACGCTTCACATACATCCGCTGGGCGCTGCCATATTCCTTGCTTAGACCAACACCCAGACACACCCTATCTCCATACCGGGCTGCCAGCTGCTCGGCGGCATCCATCAAGCGGTTGCCAATGCCGTTTCTTTGGTACTTCATCAGCACATTAAAATCCACGATCTCCGGGGTGCCCTTCCCTTGAAACGGCCCCTCATGCGCAGACAGATACACATACAAGCCACCAGCTAGCTGCCCCTGATAGACCGCTGCAAGAGCAAAGGCTCTCCCCTCTGCCTGATCCTTCAGGCGGTTGTGGTATTCATGTATGTCCGGATGCCAGCCCTGCGCAGTATACGCATCCACAAAGAGCGGTACATCCGCTTCTTCCATATTGCGGATGACCACCTTTTCGTCTTGGTAAAAGATCATGGTTTGCTGCCTCCCTTAAAGAACGCCACCTGTCTGCTGCATGCAGCGCAGACAGGGGGCGCTTTTCACTCATTTACTCAGGCTTCTCGATCAGCGTAATGCTAACGATCACCGGCTGGTCATCCTTGAGCACGGAGCCGTTGTTATCGACCACGCGGGTGTTCTGGCAGATGGCATCCACCACTTCCATACCGGTGAGCACCTTGCCGAAGGCGGCATAAGCGCCGTCCAGATGGGGTGCATCCTGATGCATGATGAAGAACTGGCTGGAGGCGCTGTCGGGATACATCGAACGGGCCATGGACAGCACGCCGCGGGTGTGGGCAATGGGGTTGTCCACGCCATTCTGGGCAAATTCGCCCTTGATGTTCTGGCTGGAACCGCCGGTGCCGTTGCCCAAGGGGCAGCCGCCCTGGATCATAAAGCCGGAAATGATCCGGTGGAAGGTGAGGCCGTTATAGAAGCCCTCATCCACCAACTTGACAAAATTCTCCACGGTAATGGGTGCCACATCGCCGTAAAGCTCGGCGGTAATGGTACCGTAGTTAGCCACCTCAATGGCTACATAGTGGGTGGCAGCAAACTCCGCTGCGGGCTGCGCATCGGAAGCTTGCACTTTGGCGGGGTCATGCAGCACCAGTGCCAGCACAAGGGCAACAGCAGCCACTGCTACCAGCGCAGTCAGCCAAACGGGCTTTTGGTTTTTCTTCTTTGCCATGGGTCATTCGCCCCTCTTTCTTTGTTTTGGTCGTTCGAATAGCCGGGGAGGGTCTGCTGTAGACAGCAGTTTCCCTTTCGAGGAAAACCGCCCCGAAACTGTTACCAGTATAACAAGTCGGTGGGCAAAACGCAAGCCATTACAGATCCAGCTTGTAAAACCTGCGCATGCGCCCGTCGTAGGCGGGCTTGGTGCATACCACCCGGTAGCCGAAGCGCTCAAAGTTACGCCAGCTGGCACCATTGCCGGGGTCTACGGTGCAGTATACCGCATGGCCGCCGTTATGCTGCGCATAGGCATTCAACATGGCAATAAACGCCGACTGCACCCCTCGGCGGCGCATACGGGGCGCCACCATCACATCGTGAAAGTCGAAGCTGGCCTCCGCCGGTCTGCCCAGCATGCGGGCATAGCTGTGCTCGCCCCGTCGCTCGCCGGGGGTCATGATGGCAAAGCCGATCAATTCCTCCCCGTCAAAGTAGCCCCATGCTTCCTCAGCCTGTACCCCGTCCACAAACTCCCATTCCTCAGAAGGGAAATACCAACTGGCTTCCTCCAGCGCAGCCAGTACTGTATCCTGCAAAGCCAGCATGGCCGGTACATCCTGCATGGTCAGCAGGCGTAAGGTGAGCCCATCAGGCCCCGGAAACATACTTTGCACAGCTTTCGCCTCCACTCCATGTTACTCTGCTTCGTCGGTATCGTCTGCTGTTTGGTCGCTCAGGTCGCTCAGCAGATCGCGGGGCGCCTGATCGGGCTGCTTGGCGCTTTCTTCGCCAGCTTTGCCAGCCTTGCGCTTTTTGCGGATCACCCGTACCAGCAGCCAGACCAGCGCCACGGGAACGATCACCGGCAGCGCCATGACCATAAATATCAGCAGATTGCGCAGGAAGCGTCCCGTGCCAGCCATGGAAGCTTTGAATGCAGCCTTCAGGCGCTGCCCCAAGGTAAGCTCCTCATCATCCACCGTGTCCTGCACCACGGTCTCCTGCAGGTTAATGTACACATAGCTCATATCCACCCGGCGGTCGATGCTCAGCTGCTGGCTCTCGTAACGATCCAGCTCGTACTGGGTATCGGCGAGCTCGCCTTCGATCTCCAGAATATCGCTTACATCCTGCGCCTGACTGAGCAGGGTGGTGAGCCGTTCTATTTTGGTGCGCAGGGTGTTGATGCGCAGCTCGTTATCGGCGTATTGCTCCGTCATATCCTGCGTGGTCTCGGAACGGGAGGTGACCCGGCCATACCCGGAAACGCCGCCAAGGAAATGATCCAGCTGCTGGGCAGGTACACGCACCGTCAGGCTGGCACTGCGGCCGTAATGGCTGCCCGCCTCGCCGTTGACATGTAGGTTTTCCACGTAACCGCCGCACTGCGTTAGCAGCTGCTGGATGCCATCCATATCAGCATCGAAGGTTTCGGTGCGCAGACTGATATCCACCATGCGGATCAGCTTACGGACCGTATTCGGCACCATTTGCACATCGTTGCTGCCGCCGGCAGGCGCCTGTGCAAAGTCGTGATCGGCGCTTTCTTCATAGGCTGCTGGCTCAGCGCCGGCATCATTGCTGGCCGACATGCTCATCATCACCACACCGGAGGAAGACGCGCTGCCATAGGACGGCGCGTCGCTATAAGCGGTCTTGCTGCTGCGGCCTTCCCTCGGGCTCGGGGCGGGGAGACTGTCGCCCATACGGCCATATTCCTGCTGCCCGGCCCAGTTTGCTCCCAGTACCAGTACCAACGCGGCAGCGATGGGCAGAACGGTTTTTTTCCAATTGAGCTTCTTATGTTGTTTCATTTGTGCCTGCTCCTCTCTTCTAACGGCCTCCCGCCAGTTTTTTTCAAACCGCAGGGACGTGCCTTCTCCATAGAGATCGGCAAGCGCTTGATCCAATGCATCGTATTGGGGTCTTCTCATATCGCTTGCCTCCTTTTCATTCGGAACAGACGAGGTGGAACGGGGATCGGTTCCCAAATCAACCATTTTTCTTTTCCTCCCCTTCCCATACTTTACGAAGCGCTTCTCTGGCACGCCCCAAGCGGCTTTTGAGCGTACCCTGAGCAAGACCGGTAGCCTCTGCCATTTCTTCGTAGCTCATTTGCTGAGCATAGTAGAGATCCAACAACACCTGATGCTCTGGCTTTAACCGGCTGACGGCCTGCCACAGCGCCTCCCGCTGGGCGTTGGTCTCGTAGTGTGCTTCCGGCGTAGGGGCGGTATCCGGCGTTTCTTCCCAGCCTTCGGGCATGGCTTGCTGGCGGCGCATTCTGGCGCTTTTGAGTACATCCAGACAGGTGTTATGCGCAATGCGAAACAGCCATGTTGCCACCCCTTGCCCGGCAAGGCTATCAAATGCACGAAATGCCCGGAGCATACTTTCCTGTGCAGCATCCTCCGCCTCCTGCTGGTGGCGCAGCATATGCAGGCAGTGTCTATATACCATGGGCGCATAGGGACCGCAGCGCCGTTCAAACTGCTGCGCAAGGCTTTCCTTAGGCACAGGCTCACATCCTTTCGCTGTTGGATGGGCTCATTATACGATGTTTTCCTGTCTTGATGCAAGTACACACATGTAAGCAATTGCAGTCCTCCCCGCTGAGTGATATAATAACCACGTTTGTGATCGTATACCAAGGAGATGGGTATTCTCATGCGCAGGAAACTGCCCCGCTGGGCGATTTGGTATCTGTTGGCCCCTTTAGGCCTTGTGTTGCTATTGGAAGGCTTTACCCGAATGAACCCCTTTGCAGCGCTGTGGTGGATGGTGCGTTATCCTCTGGCGATGCTGTTTTCCTTTGGTCTGTTCGCCGGGCTTTGCACTCTGCCCGCGCTTACCAAAAGCACCAAAAGCCACGCTCTTTGGCTGTGGGGCATGGGCGTAGTATGCAGCCTGTACGGCATTGTAAACCATTACAAGCTGATTTTTCGCCTGGAGCCCATTCTGCTTACCGACGTGACCCAGCTGAAGGATGCGGCCGAGGCAGCCGTTTTAGGCTTTGACATCAACTGGATCCTGATCGTCATTGTGGCGCTTTTGCTCATTGGCGCACTGGTGCTGCTCATTAAGCAAAAGGGCGAAACAGTACGCCGCAACTGGCTTTTGCCGCTTGCGGGCATGGTGCTGATGGTTTGGCTGGTGAGCATATGCAAGTTCTCGCTTTTTCATTTTCACAACGCCACCGATATGAACGAGCAGGCGCGTAAGAACGGCAGCCTATTCACCCTCATTGCCATGGAGGAATACCGGGGCAAGCAAATGCGGGTGGATTACGACCAAGCGCAGGTAGAGACCGCCTATGCCCGCCTTGCACAGGATGCTCCCGCCAGCGACCCGCAAGCGGTGAAGCCCAACATTATTTTTGTGCTGGCAGAATCCTTTACCGACGAAGCCATTCTGGGGCAGCACCTGAACCTGACCCAGCCGCTGATGCCCTACTACCAGTCCCTGATGCCGGAATGTCACCGAGGGCTCATCTATGTGCCCAAGGCCGGCGGCGGCACCAGCGAAAGCGAGTTTGAGGTGCTCAGTGCCCTGCGCAGCAGATATGCCCTCAACCCCTATTCCATCGGTCTGCCCCCCATTCGCAGCACAGCGGATATCCTGACCGATAAGGGCTACAACGCCACGGCGCTGCACTGGCATGTGGGCGTATTCTACAACCGCTACAACAACCTGCACATGCAGGGCTTTGACAGCTTCCACACGCTGGATACCTCCTGCTATAACTATGAGCGCATCGGCTCCTATGTAACGGATGAGATGCATTTTACCTCGGTAATGGAGCACCTGCGCCTTACCGACGAACAAGACTTTATCTTCTGCCTGACCATGCAAAACCATGGCGGCTATACCTACTTTGACTTCCGGGAGAAATACGGTGCCCCCACCCTCTTTACCAACCAGTTCAGTCCAGAGACCCAAAAGGTAGCCGCCAACTTCTGCTATCTTTTGACCGAAACAGACAAAGCGCTGGAAAAATGGATCGAAGAGCTGCGCACCTTTGAAGAACCTACCGTGGTGGTATTCTTCAGCGACCATCTGGCTCCCTTGGGCACCGATGTGCTCAAGGAGATCGGCCTGCCGCTTTCCGGCGAGGAAGCCCACCGTGTGCCCTACTTCGTCTGGAGCAACTATGGCGGCATCCAGCCCGGACAGACCGATCTGTACGCCTATCAGCTATCCCCCTATGTGCTGAGTATGCTTGGGCTGTGCGATGACCCCTTCTTTGCCTATGTGGAGAAGCTGCGCCAGCAGGGCATCACCAGCGATGAGACCTATGATCTGCTCAGCTACGATGCCTTGTTCGGCGAGCAATACGCATACCAGCAGGCAGGCTACAGCCCTGTGGAACCGGATTATCAGGTGGGCGGCAGTATGGAGATGACCCGTATGGATGCACTTTGCATGGGCGAAAGCATCTGTATTTCTCCAAAGTTTGGCAGCTTGTACCAAGCCTACACCATTTTGATAGACGATAAGCCCATCAAAGGCAACATTATTCCATACACGCCTGAGCCCTTTACCCTTACCTGCGTTATGCAAGACAGCAGCGGTAAGGAATACAACCGCAGCCAGACCCTGCACTACCAAAACACCGACGATCTGTTAGCCAAGGCGGGGCCGCTTTGCTGCGAACAGCTCGACCTAAGCCAGCTTACCTACTTTCATATAAAGACCAACGCTTCCAAAGGCACCACCACATGGGCTACCACCCAGCCCATCGGACTGTGGGCGCACACAGCGCTGGCCTCCAATGGCGGGCTATGGCAGCAAAAAAATACAGGCAGGCTTGGCAAGGTGTTGGAATACGGCATCGATACCGAAGGGCGGCTGTGGCTGACCATCCCGGATGCCGCTATGCCAGAATTGCTGACAGCCCATGTGCAGACATACCTTGCAGATGGACAGGCCGTATTGTACCTGCTGGATCGAACGGCTGAACGCTGAAACTTTCTTCTTCTATCTTTCCCATTGTTTAGGAGGTTGCATCCATGACCAACACATCCCCCCGCCGCTTGAAGGCAGCATGGCCCCTTGGGCTTTTACTGGCTTCCCTGATGCTGGCTACCGTGTGCCTTTTCTGCGACATGCGCTTCGCCACCAATGATGATACGCTGGTGCTGCGCCAGATGATGGGTTTTGGCGTATTAGAGATACCCGACTTTAACCTGTACATTCATTTTCTTCTGCTTTATCCCCTGCGCTGGCTCAGTTTGGCATTTCCCGGGCTGCCGTGGTTCAGCTGGATGCAGCTGTTCCTCATTTGGCTGGCTTCTGCGGTGATGGCCAAGAGCATTCTTCAGTGCTTTCATAACGCAAAAAAGCCGCTGTACCTTGGGCTGATAGCAGCGGTGTTGTTTCTTGGCGTGTTTGTGATGCGCTATATGTCGCAGGTCTCCTACACAGTTACTGCAGCGCTGCTGGGGGCCGCTGCTGTTTTGCAGCTTTTGAGCATCGATACCGAAAACGCCTCCTGTTCAAGCTGGATCTGCTCTGCCATGCTGAGCCTTGTTATGGCGCTGTTGGGCTATGCCATGCGCCAGATGACGGCGCTGCCTTCCCTTGCCTTCTGCGGTGTTGCCTTTGTAGCACAGGGTCTTCGCCGTGCCCGTGCAGGGCAAGATTGGATAAAGCCCTTGCTGTGCACTTTGCTGGCGGTATGCTTGGTCTTTGGCGCTGTTTGCGGTCTCCGTGAAGTGGAGATCAACACCAAAGAAGGCGTACGCGAGTATGTAGACTGGCAGAAGCAGCGCATCCGCATTTGGGATTACTACGATCTGAACCAGTTGCCTGCTTCCTTCCGGGAGGAATACAACATTACCGATGCCAGGCTGGCGATGCTGATCGAATGGTACCTGATGGATGCTGACATGAACACCGAGACCCTGCGAGCCATGGGCGATGCGTTGGAAGCGCAGGAGGATACCAGCCTTGCAGCACGCATCAGTAAAGCGGTAGCCACGCTGAAAGCCTTCCCAAGTAATGAACCATTGGCTGCTAAATGCCTGCCCGCGCTGGCTGGGCTTGTGCTCCTGTGCCTGATGGGGCTGCTGTTTGACAAAGAACGCAGTCGGCTTGGCCAGTTGCTGGCCGTTGTGATGGGGCTTTGCCTGCTGGCGGCGCTGCTTTTCTACCTTGGCATGAAGGGGCGTCTGCCCATGCGAGGGCTACTGACAGCCGCTTTGCCTTTTGCGGCATTGATGACCGGTCTGATGCCGGCCTGTCTGCCCCAGCGTTTCCGTTTCCCCTCTGCGGCCCTATGCAGTCTGCTGGCTGTCGCAACTGTTGTATTGTGCGCTATGTACCTTATGCCCATGTGGCAGACCATCCTCCAGCGCCCTGCTACCCAAGAGGAGCAGGCTGCCACCGACACCTTCGGTGCGCTGGATGATTACGCCATTTGCAATGAAGAATACCTGCTCATTATGGACAATACCCTTTCCGGCGACACGCGTATGTTCCCCACCACCGAATACGGCATATCCAAAAACATAACCTACTGGGGCGGCTGGGAAATGCGATCTCCCTCTTACAACGCCTTGCTGGAACACTACGGCTTCGACCCCAACAACTGGACACCGGAGAATTTTCTGACGGATGAAGTTCGTCTGGTGCGCGGTGTATTGGATCCCCCGCCTCAGCTGCTGCTTGATATGCTTGGCGAAATTTGCGAGGTGGATTATTATCTGGACAGTGAATGGTCCGGCGTTTACAGCATGTATTTTGAGGAATGGTAACTTTTGCACCACCTGTTTCCCTAAGGATTTAGCCGGTTTTTAAAAAAACACAGGCTGTGTTTTCGAAAAAAGACGGGCTGTCTATTGAATTCCCGCCGGATATTTAGTAAACTATTAGTATGCCTTTTTATCGGGTTCTCTTCTGCATAGCAGAAGTGCCTGCTTTGGCATACACGACCATTATGCCCCCAGCTACGAAAGGAACGTGCGCAGTACATGCCGAGAAAGATCATCGTCATAGGTGCATCGGAACTGCAGAATCCGCTGATTCTCAAGGCGAAAGAAATGGGCTTCGAGACCCATGTTTTCGCATGGAAAAGCGGAGATATCGGCGAGCGCACAGCGGACTATTTCTACCCCGTAAGCATTGTAGAAAAAGAGCAGATCCTTGATATTTGCCGCAAAATACAGCCCGACGCTGTGGTCTCCATCGCATCCGATCTGGCTGCCATTACTGTCAACTATCTGGCCAATGCGCTGGGTCTGCCCTCCAACCCGCCGGAAACCGCCTTTATCGCCTCCAACAAATATGCCATGCGGGGTGCTTTCCGGGATGCGGGTCTCCCCACGCCCGCTTTTGTAAAGCTGTCTATCGGCGACGATCTTTCCCCCGTCCGTGCCATGCAGCTGCCCATTATCGTCAAACCCACCGACCGTTCCGGCAGCCGGGGCATCTACAAGCTCTCTTCTTTTGATGGCTTGGAGGACGCCATTGCCCATTCGGTAGCAGCCTCCTTCGAAAAGAAAGCCATTGTGGAGGAATATATCGAGGGCAACGAATACAGCATGGAGACCATCTCCCAGAATGGTCAGCACCATTTCCTCACCATCACCAAAAAGTTTACCACCGGTTCCCCTCACTTTATCGAGACAGGCCATCTGGAACCTTCCGATCTGGACGAGGAGACCATCTGCAACGCCAGAGAGCTGGTTTTCCGTGCGCTGGATGCTTTGCACATCACCACCGGTGCTTCCCATGCAGAGTTTAAGGTGCTGCCCGGCACCAAGGATATCCGCCTGATCGAGATCGGCGCTCGCATGGGCGGCGATTGCATCGGCAGCGACTTGGTACAGCTGACCACCGGCTACGATTTCGTGCGCATGGTCATTGAAGCCGCCACCGGTCAGCCGCTGGATCTGACCACGAGCGAACCCTACCCGGCCGCAGCTGTCCGCTATGCGTTCTGCCAGCAGGATATTGCGCACTATGAAGCCCTTTGTCAAACCAACCCCCACAATCTGCGCCGTGCCAGCGAAATGGACGATCCCGAAGGTGCTGCCGTCACCGACAGTTCCACCCGCTATGGTTTCTACATCGTCACTGGCGAAAACCAGCAGCAGGTATGCGACCTGGCACAGCTGCCGCTGGATGAGGAATAAACGCTGCAAGCTGCAACCTTATACGATATTGCGACCCAAATAGAATAGCAGGTACTACGATCGCAAGCTGTGCAAAAACGTATGGCTTGCGATGTTCTATGTAGTTGTGGTAGACTCAGATCGACTGATCAGCATTTGATTTAAACAAAAACATTTGCCGAGGTTTTATTATGCTTGAGATGATAGGTCAAATCGTTGGGCTCATAGGTGTTGCTGTACTTTTTATGGCATATCAAATGAAAGATCGAAAAACCCTTTTGCTTGTACAAGGAGCGGGTATCGCACTGATTTCGGCTCAATATTTCATGATCGGAGCGACAACAGGTGCTATTTTGAATGTTGTATGCTTTACAAGGACGATGTTCTTTTACTTTACCGAAGGAAAGATCGAGAACAGACTGCTTACAAAGTATTTGTTCCCGCTCCTTTTTTCAGTTCTGATCTGCGTATTTGCTATTTTTTCGTGGGAGGACTGGTATTCTTCCTTTTTGCTGGTTTGTCTTGCTATCAATTCTTTTTGTGTCGGCGCTTGCAACCCGCAAAACTTACGTAAAAGCTTGCTGATCACTTGCCCATTGGCGTTTATTTATAACATTTTTGTGTTTTCGATCGGCGGTATGATCAACGAGGTCATTTCGACCATATCTGCATTGGTTGGTATTATCAGATATCGAAAGGCACATCGCAACAAAACAGACGAGCAGTAAGCCGATGCGCAATATAACAGAAAAATAATTGCGTTTATACAGTCACAAAACAGCGAGCATCCGGCACGATCACCGGATGCTCGCTGTTGAAATGGGGGGGATAAACTCATCCCAAAAAGCTATCTCGCCAGCTGGGAGGATGGAAAGGAAGGAGTTATCCTTCACTTTGCACCAAAGAAATACCGAAACAGCAAGCCCGCCAAGGCTTGCTGTTTCTTGTTCAGCGTGATAGAATGAAGGCGACAAACTTGAATTTGTGGAGACAACCATTGAAAATTGAGTTGTAATGCGATTGGCAACTTTAAGTTGCGCAAACGCAAAAACAGGTTGGTAGTGATTTGTGATTTTTTGCGTTAAAATAAAGGCACCAAAGGAGGTGCTCATATGAGTTTTTCAGAAAATCTAAAGCAAATCAGAAAAGAACACCATCTATCGCAGGAAGAACTGGCAGAACTTCTGGATGTGAGCCGACAGGCTGTTTCCAAATGGGAGCAAGGCATAGGATACCCGGAAGTGGAAAAATTGTTGCTGCTTTCACATAAGTTGAACATTTCGTTGGATGCTC
>JAZSRK010000070.1:0-29641 GCA_045538465.1 Candidatus Limiplasma sp.
ATGCTCAGAATCTCTACCACTCGACGGCGTAGTTCCTGCTGCTGATTCAACATGCTTCTTCTCTTCTTTCCCTCTTTTCTTCTATTTTACCATTTTTATATGAAAAAGCCCAGCTTTCGCTGGACTTTTTCGACAGTCTGAACCGTTGATAATCAACGGTTTTTTCTTGGTCTGGGTGAGAGGATTCGAACCTCCGGCCTCTTGAACCCCATTCAAGCACGCTACCAAACTGCGCTACACCCAGATATTCACTTGGTTTGTGTTCCTTAGCGGAACATTTGATATTATATTACGACTGTGCCAAAATGTCAACAACTATTTTCATTTTTTCGAGAATATTTTTGCGTTCTTCATTTGCGCATGCGAAAGCCGCCGGAAAGCCTTATGTTTTCAGTCATTCCGGCGGCACAGAAACATATGTGTGTCCCATTCACCGGTCGTTGGTCAGATCGCCATTGCCAAAAATGGGGATGCTTTCGCCCAAATAGGTGGGGCGGGGCTTAGTGATGCCCCAAACAGTATCCTTCACCCGGGCAGCAGCTTCCCGCAGGCTGAAATACCACTGCCCGCTAAAATGACGGCGGTTCGCTGAGATCCCCACGGCTTCCATGCCCATGGTTCTTGCATTCGCAATGGCACGGTACAAATGGTAGGTCTGGGTAACCACGATCACCTTTTGGCAGTGGAAGATCGCCTTGGCGCGATACATGCTTTCGTAAGTGGAAAACCCTGCATGATCCATAAAGATATCTTCTGAAGGAACGCCCTGCGCCATGGCATAATCCTTCATGGCGTTTACTTCGTCGTAATCCACCTGCCCATGGTCGCCGCTCATCAACAATTTGGGTGCAAGCCCCATGCGATAGGCCTCGATCGCCACATCCAGTCTATCCCTCAGCATTTGGCTGGGAAAGCCGTCCCGGCGCAAACCACAGCCAAGTACTAGTATGCAGTCGCCAGTCAGCTGATGGGCCGTATCCGGTGTATGGATCAAGGGTCGGGTCGACCAGATCATCCACAGATTACAGCCCGCTACCAGCATCGCCACCATCAGTACCAAAGCCATCGTTCCCAGCAAAAAACGCTTCATTCGCTCATCCTCCGCCCCTGCGCAGCAGGTTTGTATCATACCATATCATTCCTGATAGTATACGATCCAGGCGGAGGTTTTCTTCCCGGAGGAGAAAAAGCTATGCGATCGAATGCTTACACGAAGGGATTAAAGAAACGGTTTCCATCCCAGAAAGTGATCACGATACTGGCTGCCAACAGCAATACGCCCAGCCCAATGGCGATATAATCATTCCGACCAAAGGGGCGCTTAGTGTACCATGTGCGCTTCTTTGCATCCTTGCCAAAGCAGCGCAGAGACATGGCATTGGCAATCACATCGATCCGCTGCAAGCTGGACAGAATAAGCGGCAAAAGAATATTGACCGAGTTTTTGAGCCTGTTGAACAATTTTTCTTTTTTGCCCAGTTCCACACCGCGTGCCTGCTGCGCTTGGCTGATGTTATGAAAATCTCTCTGGATATCGGGAATATAGCGCAGAGCAATGGAGACCGCATAGCCAATTTTGTAGCTTACACCAATGGAATGCAGACTGGCTGCAAACTCGCTGGGGTTGGTGGCGGCGATAAACAAAATAGCTACAGGGAGGGCAACAAAATACTTCATGGAAATATTGAGCATGTAAAACAGCTGTTCTGCGGTTACATCGTACCGCCAAAACAGATGAAACAGCACATGCCGGGTGCCGTAGATATTGGTACCCTGATCGGGATCGAACAAAAAGATAAATAGATTGTTCAAAAACAGGAATACCAGCATAAACACCAGAATAAAGCGGACTTCCCTTATTTTGATGTTGCTCAGGCGAAACGCTGCAAAGCTGACCAGCATAAGCCCCACCAGCACGCGGGTATCGTAGGTGACCATACCTGCAAAAGTGAACAACAGGAAAAACGCCAGCTTGGTGGTACCCGTCAGCTCGTGCACCACACTTTTACGGGGCAGATAATTCAGAACTGTCTGCGCTGCCATGGCTACGAACCTCCCTGTCGTGCAAAATAAAACGATCTACAAACTTTTCCGGGGGCGTGATCTGGCATTTTTCAGCCAAGGTAAACAGGCTGGTTTCCTTCAAGGCAGCCTGCTCGATCAATTCAGGGTCGCACAACACCTGTGCAGGGGTACTGTCGGCGATCATCCGCCCGTTGTTGAATACCAGTGCGCGGGTGGTGTATTCCAGCATCAGGTGCATATCGTGGGTGATCATGCAAACGGTAACGCCTTGGTCATTCAGCCCGCGCAAAAACTCCATGATCTCCGTGTAGTGGCGAAAATCCTGCCCAGCGGTGGGCTCATCCAGAAGGATGAGTTCGGGGCCCATCACCAACACGCTGGCAATGGTCACGCGCTTCTTCTGCCCAAAGGACAAGGCAGAAACCGGCCAATTGCGGAATGGGTAAAGACCGCAGATCTTCAGCGTTTCTTCCACACGGGTGCGGATCTCTTCCTGCGTGAGCCCGCTGTTTTTGAGCCCCAGTGCCACTTCATCAAAAATCATGGTCTTGGAGATCATCTGGTTTGGGTTCTGCATCACATAACCGATCCGGCTGGCGCGCTCTCGTATGCTATCCTTGCCCATATCCCTTCCATCCAGATAGAGGCTTCCATGCTCAGGCGTTTCAAAACCGCAAATCAGCTTGGACAGCGTAGATTTTCCTGCGCCGTTGCGGCCTACGATGCTTACCATCTCACCTTTACGGATAGCAAAACTGACGTTTTCCAGCGTGTGTTTTTCCTTGGTATAACCAAAGGTAAGGTCTTTTACCTCCAACAAAACCGGCTGTTCTGCTGCATGGGGAGCGGTTTGCACGTTATGGTACCAGCTTTGCACAAGCGACTGATCCTCATCGTTCAAAACCAGCGTATCCACATGGGCGGGGCGCTTTTCAGGGGCGATCTCCACACTGGCATAGCGCAGGGCTGTAACGTACAACGGTTCGCGGATGCCGTGCTCCGTCAGCAAATTGCTGCTGAGCAGCTCATCCGGGCGCAGATCGGCCTGAATTCGCCCCTGATCGACCAGCACGATCCGGTCAACGCTGCGCCACAGCACATCCTCCAAACGATGCTCAATAATCAGCACAGTGGTATCGCTCTTTTGCTGAATCTCATCGATCAGTTCAATGGCCTGTTTGCCGGTGGCGGGATCCAGATTGGCCAGCGGTTCATCAAACAACAGGATCTTTACCTGATTGACCAGCACACCCGCCAAAGAAACTCGCTGCTTTTGACCGCCGGATAGTTCGTGGGGAGCATAGTCCAAATGATCCTCCACGTTTACCATCTTGGCAGCTTTTTCCGTGATCTGGTGCATCTCCTGCTGCTCAACGCAGTTGTTTTCCAGCGAGAAAGCAATATCCTCTCCCACCGTCAGCCCAACGAACTGCCCATCCGGGTCTTGCAGAACCGTGCCCACCTGCTGGGACAATTCAAAAATGCTGGAATTAGGCGCATCAATACCATTCACCAGCAGCGTGCCCTGATGTTCGCCCGTATAGCTATGGGGAATCAAACCATTGATACAGCTGGCCAGCGTGCTTTTGCCGCTGCCGGATGGCCCTACGATCAAAACCCGTTCGCCGGGGTAGATATCCAGATTGATATCGTACAGCGTGGGGCGTTTCTGTGCCCGATACTGGAACGTGAAATTGCGAAAAGAAATAATTGGCTCAGCCATGTGCGCACCTCTTATGCAAGCCTATGAAAAAAGGGCAGGGACTGAAGCCCCGCCCCGTTTTCTGACAAAATCAGAATTATTCAACGTCCAAAGAGCCCTTCTTGGCGATGGTCTTGGTGTAGGCCAGAGCCAGCAGGGTGCCGACCACAACAGCGGTAACAGAGTTGGACAGAGCAGCCATGCCGCCCTGAGCGAACACCTTGTTGACAGGCTCGGCATAGATGAGGATGTCCAGCACGGGAGCAACGACCAGCCAAGCGATCACGTTAGCAACGATGTTGGCAATGATGAAGGTAACGATCTCCTTCTTGCCGAAGTTGCCTTCGGTGATCTTGCACTTCTTAGCAACGAGGCCAACCAGCACGCCGACTACGGCAGAAGCGATGACCCAGCTCCACCAGGGAGCGCCGCCCCAGCTCAGGTCGATCAGGGTGTGACCGATGAAGCCAATCAGACCGCCGGCAATGGGGCCAAACATAGCAGCCAGCAGACCCAGAATGGCGTACTGCAGGCAGATGTTGGTGTTAGGAATGCCGCTGGGGATAGCGACAAAGCGACCCAGAACGAAGAACAGAGCAGCGCCGATGCCGATGGCAACAACCGTCTTGATGGAAGAATTCTTCATGGTTATATCTCTCCTATTTTTTTTATCCATAAGGGCTACGCCCGTATGTGCTGGCAATTGAGGCAGTTTACCAAAGCAGAACCATGCCGGAAACTGTCTAAAAACAGTATTAGTATATGGTTACAAACAGGGATTGTCAAGCGACGACAGGGGGCATTACAGCAAGATTAAGGACTTTGTAATCTTTTCCCCCCGCGATGAAGGCAAGTGCTATAAATCTTGTGCAAAAAGCAAGCGGTGAAGCCACGACGATCGGCTCCACCGCTTGCATTTTTGCTATTTACTTAGACAAATGCTCCTTAAGCAGCAAAATCGCTTCTTCATACCCCTGAAACCCAAGCCCCTTGATCTGCTGTAAGCAAGCCATGGCAGGGTAACTGATATGCCGGAAGCTTTCCCGCTGGCTTACATCGCTCAGATGCACTTCCACTGCAGGCAAAGCGACTGCCTTGAGGGCATCCAGAATGGCGACGCTGGTGTGGGTATAGGCTGCCGGGTTGATGACGATGCCATCGGCGTTGCCATAGGCGCTCTGGATGATATCCACCAAAACGCCTTCGTGGTTGGATTGGAAAACCTCCACCTCGATATTCTCCCGCTGGCATACCTGCCGCACGTAGGCTTCCAGATCGGCGTAGGTCTGAGCACCATAGATCGCCGGTTCCCGAATGCCCAGCATATTTAGATTGGGGCCGTTAAGCACGTAAAGCTTCATCAAATCCCTCCCAGATGGCTTTGGCACATTGTGCCGGAATGGTTTCGTTGGCAAAAACTGCATCACTGCAGGCTGCATACAGGGGAGCGCGCTCTTCCATCAGCTTGCGAACAGTCTCCAAGCCGCCTGCCGACAGGGGTCTGCCGCCGGTAGCAAGCAGTTCCAGCGGGCGGGTGATCTGCGCCACATAGCCATTCATGCGCAGCGCCGCACGGTTCTGCTCGTCTTTGATAGCGCCGCCGCCGGTAATGAGGATCCGTCCACCGATGAGGGCTTCCCGCTGAATAACGGCCTTTTCCCGTGCGCGGAAGCCAGCCTCGCCTTCTTTTTCGAAAATGTCGGGGATGCTCATACCAGCCTCGGCGGCAATAAGGGCATCGGTATCCACGGCTTCTCTGCCGCTAAGCTGAGCCAGCTCTTCGCCAATGGTGGATTTTCCGCACCCCGGCATGCCCACCAGCACCAGATTCATGGACTGCGCCCGCAGCTGTTTCTCCGCTGCTTGCGCCCGCTCTGCTGCCACGGGCTGACCAGTGAACAACTCGCAAGCACGAACCGCTTGATAGACCAACATTCGAAGGCCGCCGGTACAAGGAATGCCCAGGGCCTGCGCCTGCTGTAGCAATTGGGTGCGCAGGGGGTTATAGATCACATCCAATACGCCTTCCAACTGGGTAAACTGGGTCAGATCCACTGCGGCGGCATGTACATTGGGGTACATGCCCACCGGCGTGGTGTTGATCAAATAAGCTGCATCCGCATGTTTGGGCAGATCGGCATAGGTGGTCTCCCCGCTGCGGGAGATGACCACAGGCATCCCGCCTGCCTGACGCACCACATCGCAAGCGGTGAGGCAAGTACCGCCGCTGCCAAGCACCAGTACTTTCTTGTCGGCAAAATCTGCGCCAATGCTCTCCGCCATCTTGGAAAAGCCGTAAGCATCGGTATTATCGCCAAACAGGGTACCATCCGCACGCTTGACCACCGTATTGACGCTGCCGATCCGCCTTGCCGTCTCCCCCATCTCTGCCAGATGTGGGATCACCGTTTTCTTGTATGGGATAGTTACATTGATCCCCTGAAAGGAACGGCGCTGCATAAAAGCGTCCACATCCTCAGGCGGCATAGGGCAAAGCTGGTAGTCGTAATCTGCCAGCAAACCATGCAGAATGGCTGAGTAGCTGTGCCCCAGCTTTTCGCCAATGAGACCGTACTCCATGGCTGCACCTCAAATCTCGCTGTAGCTGCCCAGATAGGTGAATACCTCGGGGCCCGCATCCAGCTCGCTGAGCAGCTGCAAAGCGGCTTCATCATACACGGAGGCATCCAAGTCGAAGTAGAACATGAACTCAAAATCGGTACCGGCAATGGGGCGGCTTTCCAGCTTGGTCAAGTTGAGACCCAGTGCGGAGAACTTGGCGATCATGCTGTACAGAGCGCCGGGCTTATGCTGCACGTTGAGCATCAAGCTCATCTTGTTAGCGCCGGGGTAGATCTCCAAATTCTTTGCCACGCAAATAAAGCGGGTGAAGTTGCTGTCGCTGTTGGAAACCTCGGTCTTCAAAACCGCAAGGCCATACAGGGCGGCACAGGCGGGAGAAGAGATCGCGGCGATATCGTTACGGTCGGAGGCAGCTACCATCTGGGCGGCAGCGGCAGTGTTTTCGCAAATGGTCACCTTTACATTGGGCAGGGTCTTGAGGAACTCGCTGCACTGCCCCACAGCCTGCTCGTGGCTGACAACTTCCTTGATATCGCTAAACTTGACACCAGGCTTTGCCAGCAGACGATGATCGATCTTCAGGCGCACGCTGCGCACGATGGAGAATCGATACTTGCGCATCAGGTCGTACACTTCGGTCACAGAGCCGTAGGAGCTGTTTTCAATGGGCAGGATGCCGTACTTGCAAAAGCCGGATTCCACCGCCTGCAAAACGCCCTCAAAGCGCTTGAAATACATGATGTTGGGCATAGCAAACAGCTTTTCGCAAGCCTGCTGGCTGTACGCACCCTCCACACCCTGACAGGCCACCACGGCCTGCTTGGGGAACAATTTGGGGGTGTTCTCCGCAGCCTGTGCAATGTGATTCGTCAGCTGGGTGCGATCGGTGAGGTAACGCTGCTGGTAGCTGCGGCTGATGTCGAAGATCGTGTTGTAGAGCAGCTTTACATACATGGCCATGCTCTCATCCACGCAGGAGACCTGACGGTTGATCACTTCGCGCTCACGGGCGGGATCCAGCACAGGCATATTATTTTCTTTCTTATACTTGGCGATCTCCAGCGCTACCTTCATGCGATCGTCAAAATCCTTTACCAGACGGCTGTCAATATCATTGATCTGCTGGCGGAGTTCCTCAATATTCATAGTAATCTCTCCTTCATCATGGGTGTTCGAATTTTTAGTATCATAAATCCAGTAACGCCTATTTTTCCAGCGAAAGGGCGATCAGTTCGTTAAGGCTATCCACCGGCACAGGATGCAGCTGGCAATGACCGATCCGTGTCGGTAAAACCAAAGTAAGGGTACCGCCGGTGCGCTTCTTATCAGAAAGGGCTGCATCTGCGAGCTGCTGAGCGGTCAGCTGGGTGGCTGTAGGCAGATGGTTGCGCTCCAAAGTACGGATCAGGCGGTCAACTGCATCCGGCTGGCAAAGTTCCAGCTGCAGAGCCAGTTTGGTGGCTAGCACCATACCAATGGCTACAGCGTGGCCGTGGGTCACTTCATAGTTGCTTTCCTTTTCGATGGCATGACCCAGCGTATGGCCTAGATTGAGCAGCTGACGGCAGCCGGTATCCCGCTCGTCGGCTTCTACCACTGCGGCTTTGGCCTTGATGCAGCGTTCGATCAATTCCTCGGTATGGGCTGTCCAATCGGCATTCTCAAACCAGTTGAACACCTCATCTTCGCCCAGAACGCCGTACTTGATGCTTTCGCTCACGCCATCGGCAAGGGTCTCCGGGGGCAAGGTGGACAGCACATCCGGGTCGCAAAGCACCATCCGGGGCTGATAAAACGCACCCAGCTGGTTTTTGCCGGAGGCCAGATTCACGCCGGTCTTGCCGCCCACGCTGCTATCCACCATGGCCAAAAGGGTGGTGGGCACTTGCACGAAACGGATGCCCCGCAGGTAACAGGCAGCTGCAAAACCAGCCATATCGCCCACGATGCCGCCGCCCAGTGCTACGATGCAATCGGAGCGTGTCAGGTGTTCCTGTGCCATAAATTCCAGCATCTTTTGCCAATCGGCAAGGGTCTTGTGCTCCTCGCCCACTTGGTTAGCGTAGCGGACGGTCGCAAAGCCGCTGTTTTGGAGGGATGCGGCTGCCCGGTCGCCATACAGGGCGTTTACAGTTTCATCGGTCAGAAGGGCGACCTTGCAGGTTTTACCCAGCAGCGCAAGCATTTCGGAACCGAGCTGATCCAAAAGACCGCGCTCAATACGAACCTGATAGGGCGTGCCAGTACGTACCTCTACGATCCTCACGGTGCATCCCCCTTATGATCTGCGATCTCCTTGCGTTCCCGACCTTCCTTCAAAAGGCTGCGCAAGGTTTCTGTATCATCGGCTTCAAGGGCATCCCGGTACTGGCTCAGGTGCGTGATCAGCTGTTTCAGCTCAGCCAGCAAAGGCGCCTTATTCAGTTGGAAAAGCTCCGTCCACATGTTTTCATCCAACCGAGCCACACGGGTCATATCCCGGAAGCTGCCCGCCGAGAAGCCATGGTGTTCCATGGCAAATGGGCTGCGGATGTAGGCACTGGAGGCAACATGAGCCAACTGGGAGGTATAAGCGATCACCTTGTCGTGGTTCTCCGGGGTGGTCATCACCACACGGGCAAAGCCCAACTCCCGCCAGAAATGCTTGAGGCTTTCCAGCGTCTGAATATCCGTTCCCCGGGGCGGTGTAAGGATCATAGATGCATTCTGGAACAGCGTTGCTGTGGCGTGGTCAAAGCCGGAATACTCCATGCCCGCCATGGGATGACCGCCCACGAACAGAAAGCCGTGTTCTTCGGCCAACTGCCAAAGGGGCTCGCATACAGCCGCCTTTACGCCACACACATCCATCACCAGCGCACCCTTTTTAAACAGGGGCGCATGCTCGGTAACGTACTGCACAGCCGCCTTGGGCCATGTAGCCACGATGACCATATCGCAGATGCTCAGCCGTTCATCGTTTAGCTCTGTATCCATGGCATCCAAAAGGCGAGCCTTGTACATGGTCTGCTCGTTGGTATCATAGCCAAGCACCGTATGCTGGGGCATGTACTTCTTCATGCTCTTGGCAATGGAGCCGCCAATGAGACCCAGACCGATGATCGCAACATTCATGGCCTTAGCCCTCCTTGCCCATCTTGTAGGCGTGGGGCAAAATGGCGTTGACCGACTTCATCACATCGGCAAAAGCAGCGGGGGTCAGGCTCTGAGCGCCATCGCACAGGGCGTGCTTAGGATCGTTGTGAACCTCGATCATCAAACCATCAGCACCAACAGCAGCGGCAGCCAGTGCCATGGGCTTGACCATCCAAGAAATACCGGTGGCATGGCTGGGGTCGATGACCACAGGCAGGTGGCTCAGCTTCTTGAGCATGGGCACAGCGGACAGATCCAGTGTGTTGCGGGTAGCAGTTTCGAAGGTACGGATACCGCGCTCGCACAGAATGACGTTATCGTTGCCGCCAGCCATGATGTACTCAGCACTCATGAGCAGTTCCTGCAAGGTGTTGGCCAGGCCGCGCTTGAGCAAGATGGGCTTGCCGGTGTGGCCCAATTCCTTGAGCAGTTCGAAGTTCTGCATATTGCGGGCGCCCACTTGGATCACATCCACCTGATCGAACAGGTTCAGCTGGCTCAAGTCCATGATCTCGGTAACCACGGGCAGACCAGTGATCTCCTTTGCCTTAAGCAGCAGATTGAGACCTTCGCCGCGGAGACCTTGGAAAGCATAGGGAGAGGTACGGGGCTTGAAAGCGCCGCCGCGTAGCATGGTAGCGCCCGCAGCCTTGACAGCCTGTGCCACTTCGCAGATCTGTTCTTCGCTCTCGATAGAGCAGGGGCCTGCGATCACGCTGAAAATATCGCCGCCGATGCTGGTGTTGCCAACAGAAATGACGGTATCATCCTCGTGGAACTTGCGGTTGGCGTTCTTGTAGGGCTCCTGCACGCGCTTTACATCCTCTACGATATCCAGCGCACGGAGCAGGTCGATATCCAAATGAGAAGTGTCGCCTACCAGACCCAAAATGGTGTGCATTTCACCGGCAGAGGTGTGGATGGCGATGTGCTGGCTTTCCAGCCAGGCCAGCAGGTTATTGAGCTGTTTTTCTTCCGGGTTCTTCTTCAGGATGACGATCATTGGGGTTTCCTCCTTTTTGTTTGAGAACGTTCCGTGGATCGCTGTCGTTGGGCGGAAAGCCTTTCGGGCTTTGGGGGATGAAATGAAAAATCCCCTGCGGCATTGGCCGCAGGGGATACTTTAGAAGCATTCCAACTCAAGCAGCACAACGCAAAAGAGCCTTGCCGGTAAAAGCAAAGCTAAAATAAAAGTAATAGAAGGAAGATACGTTCTGACGAGTTGTATTCATGGTATCTTGCCTCCTTCTTTCACGTTGATGGTAGCATCATAACACCAAAGCGCTATGCCTGTCAATGACAAACGCATGCCTTGCTTTGTTTTTCTCCTGTTTGCCGTTATCGGCCACCCCTCGTACCACCAGAGACCAAAGCCACGCTCACATCGTTCACATTGGTACCGCTGGGGCCAGTAATAAGCAGATCGCCGCTTATTGCAAGAGCATGGTAGGCATCATGTTGGGCAAGTGCATGCGCCGCAGTGGTCTTTCCGCTTGCATCGATCCGCTGCACAGTCGTGCCGTCCGCATAACCGCCAGCTGCATCGGTGGGGCCATCGGTGCCATCGGTACCCAGCGAGAAAAAGCAAACATTTTCTTCGCCTTGTATTTCAAGGGCTGCTGTCAATGCTGCCTCTTGGTTTCTACCGCCCAAACCATGTTCTTTGCCCAGTGTGACCACCGTTTCCCCACCAGCTACCAAGGCGATGCGGTGTTCCTGTCTGGCTGCTTTTTTGGCCAGTTGCGCCCAAAAGCGTCCCGCTGCCTGTGCCTGACACGTTACCGCCGGTCTGAACAGCCAAACACGGTACCCCAATTGTCGGCAAGCTTGGGTTGCGGCAGCTCTGGCAAAGGTCATACCGCCGATGATGCGCACAGTGGCGTTGGGCAATTGCTTTGGGGTTTCCTGCTTGAGCAGCGCTGCAGCTGCTGGTGATAGCCGCAACCGGCATTCTTTGGCGATCTGCATAGCCTGCTCGCAGGTGGTGCTATCGGGGCATGCAGGGCCGGAGGCGATCTGCTCAGGAGCGTTGCTGAGCACATCGCTCAAAGCAATGGTAATGACCTGCGCAGGAGCGCACAACTGGGCAAAACGCCCGCCTTTTACCGCAGACAGCCGCTTGCGGATGGTATTGATCTTTTCAATATCTGCTCCGCTGGCAAGCAATTGTTTATTGATATCCACCATTTCTTCTGGGGGAACAAGGGGTTTTTCAAACAGAGCAGAACCGCCGCCGGAAACGAGAAAAAGCACGCGGTCGCTGTCGGCAAGCCCAGTTACCATCGCGATTGCCTCTTTAGTAGCCTGATAGCTGTTTACATCCGGTACAGGATGCCCTGCCTCGCGAATAACAAGCCTTGCCCGAATCGGATCGGGCAAAGCAGCAAGAGCTGTGTGATCCACATGGTCATATTTGGTTATGACCATCGCTTGGTCGCAAGTAAAGCCCGGGGTGCGCAGTGCAGCCTCTGCCATGGCGAACGCAGCTTTACCAACAGCCAACAGTATGGTGCGTCCATTGCCGTTAGACGGCAATGCAGCAATGGCTTTGCTGACCAAGGGACCGGGTTTCGAGGCTTCCAAAACCGAATGGATGATCTGCTGTACTTCTTTGCGCCGCTCCATCGTTATCCCCCATCCTGCAATACAAACAGCGGACGCAACATACCGTCCGCTGAATAAGCATGGTTTATTCTTCTGCCAACATTTCCTTTACACGCAAGGCAGCGGCTTTTACTGCATTCTTGCGCTCTCCGGCTGCCACCAGCGCATCCACACTATCTCTCAAAGACAACCCGCGAATGATGCCGTCAAACAGCTGTGCTTCCAGCGATAATTCACTTTTGGGCTTCTCAGGCGCAGGGATCTCGCTTTCATCCCAGCGCAGGGCAATGCAGTATTCGCCCTTATCCGCTTTTGGATTCTCCTGCAAAGCTTTGAGCACATCTCCCACCGGACCACGGGTGGTCTGCTCGAATCTTTTGGTCAAATCGCAGCTGGCGCTCACATAGGTGCTTGGCAAGGTTTCTGCCAGAACGGTAAACAGATCCAGCACCCGATGAGGCGACTCATGAATGACTGCGATCTTGCTATGCTGCGCCATATCCAGCAACTTTTGCCTAAGTTCGCTCTTCTGGCGGGGCAAAAACCCGTAGAAGGTAAATTCGCTGATATCCATACCGCTGACGCTGAGAGCGGATGCCATGGCCGTGGGGCCCGGCACTGCCAGCACCTCCACCCCGGCCTGTGCAGCTTCACGAGCCAGCACGCTGCCGGGGTCGCTGATGCAGGGCGTACCTGCATCGGTGGTCACCGCCACGTCGATGTTCTCCTCCAGCATGCGCTGAACGATCTGCGCAGCCTTATGGCGCTCGTTGTGCTCGTGGCAGCTGGTCAGGGGGGTATGAATATCAAACACACTGAGCAGCTTCTGGGTAACGCGGGTATCCTCCGCTGCGATCAGGCTGACGTTTTTCAGGGTTTCAATGGCTCTGGGCGTCATATCCCCCAGATTGCCGATGGGGGTCGCCACTACATACAAAGTAGGCATAGCGTACCTTCCTTTTGTTATCTGCGTTCAAACACCCGCAGCTTGGCGCTGCGAGCACGGGGGTTTTCGTCCGTTTCCTGCTTGGAGGGCTTCACAGCCCCACCAGCCAAAGCCTTGCCCAGCGGCTTTTTGCCGCACACGCACACGGGCATTTTCGGCGGGCAAGTGCAGGGGTTCTGCAGCCGCCGGAAGGTGTTCTTGGTGATGCGATCCTCCAACGAATGGAAGGTGATCACCAACAAACGCCCGCCGGGGGCCAGCAAATTGACAAAGTCCTCCAAGGCTTTTTCCAGCGGAGCCAGCTCATCGTTAACGGCGATACGCACTGCTTGGAAGGTGCGGCGTGCCGGATGGCCGTCATCCTTGCGGCGCACTGCCTTTGGGATGGCTGCATCCACGATGGATACCAGATCGCCGGTAGTGAGGATGGGCTTTTCCGCTCGCTTTTCCACAAAGATCTGCGCAATGCGCGCCGCCCATTTTTCCTCGCCGTAATCGGTCAGAATACGGCGAAACTCTGCTTCTGATACCTGTGACAGGTACTCCGCTGCCGTCATGCCGTTTGAGCGATCCATGCGCATATCCAGCGGTGCATCCTCGTGATAGCTGAACCCACGCTCTCCCACGTCCAGCTGATGGCTGCTGACGCCCAGATCCAGCAGTGCACCGGTAAGCGGCGGTGCACCGGCTGCCGTTAGCAGCTGGGCGGCATCGTGAAAGTTGCCGTGGATCGCACGGAAACCGGGATAGTCCCTCAGCCGGGCAGAGGCAGCCGCAATGGCTTCTTCATCCCGGTCAATGCCATACAGGGTAGCTTTGCCGCCGGAAAGGCGCAGAATACCCTCGCTGTGGCCGCCGCCGCCAAGGGTTCCATCCGCATATACGCCATCGGGCTGTGGGTCCATCCATTCCATCACTTGGTCAAACATGACCGGAATATGATGAAAGCCTGTGTTTTCCATACTTCCTCCGGGGATCAGAGTCCCAATGTATTTCGCTCCTGCACCTATACGGAACAGGGCGAACGGGCAAAACTGCCCGCCCGCCGCCGTCCATCATATTGATTACGCCTGCTTCAGCTCGGTGATACGGGCCACCAGAGACTCCAGCATGCTTTCGTTGGTCTTGAGCTTTTCCTTCTCCTGCTCCACCAGCTGAGCGGGAGCCTTGCCAAGGAAGCCGGGGTTGTTCAGCTTGCCCTTGGCACGGGCGATCTCGCTCTCCAAATTCTTCTGTTCCTTCTCCAGACGGGCGATCTCCTTAGCAAAATCTACCAGATCGCCCAGCGGGATGCGAAGTTCGCCAGCGGCGCACACAGCGCTGACCACCTTTTCGCCAGCCAGAGCGTCCTTGCCGCCGATGGCAGCATCGCTCACGTAGGCCAGACGCTGCAGATAGGGCTCGGCCATGGCGAGGGTCTCCTCCCAGCCAGCTTCGGGGATCAGCGTCACATGGGTGCGCTTGCCAGCCTGCACGTTCATTTCAGCACGCAGGTTGCGGATGGCGCGGATGATCTCCATCAGGCCTTCCATCTGGCGTTCTTCGGTCTCGTAGGCGTACTCAGCCTTCACCTCGGGCCACTTGGCGGTGATCAGCATGCCATCGTGCTCGGGCAGGTACTGGTACACTTCCTCGGTGAGGAAGGGCATGAAGGGATGCAGCAGCTTGAGGATGCCTTCCAGTGCATAGGTCAGCACGGCACGCACATTGTTCTTCTGCTCCTCGTCCTCGCCCATGAGGCGACCCTTGCTCAGCTCGATATACCAATCGCAGAACTCATTCCAAGCGAAGTCGTAGATGTTCTGGGCAGCGATACCGAAATCGCCGTCCTCCATATGAGCGGACACTTCGGCGATCACCTTGTTCAGGCGGCTCAGGATCCACTTATCGGGCAACTGCAGCTTGGCAGGATCGATGGTTTCGCGGGTCTGGGTGTTCATCAGCACAAAGCGGCTGGCGTTCCAGATCTTATTGGCAAAGTTGCGGGCGCTCTCCACCTTTTCATCGGAGTAGCGGGTGTCGTTTCCGGGGCTGACGCCCATGGCCAGAGAGAAGCGCAGCGCATCAGCGCCGTACTTTTCCACCACCTGCAGGGGATCCACACCATTGCCAAGGCTCTTGGACATCTTGCGGCCCTGCTCGTCGCGCACCAAGCCGTGGATCAGCACGGTCTTGAAGGGGGTCTCGCCCATTTCTTCCACGCCGCAGGTGATCATACGGCTCACCCAGAAGGTGATGATGTCATAGCCGGTCACCAGCACGTCGGTGGGATAGAAGTACTTGAGGTCTTCGGTCTGCTCCGGCCAGCCCAAGGTAGAGAAGGGCCACAGGGCGGAGGAGAACCAAGTATCCAGCACGTCTTCATCCTGATGGATGTCGCTGCTGCCGCACTTGGAGCAGCAGGTGGGGTCCTCACGGAGCACCATCATTTCACCGCAATCCTCGCAATACCACACGGGGATGCGATGGCCCCACCACAGCTGGCGGCTGATGCACCAATCACGGATGTTCTCCATCCAGTTCATATACTGCTTGGTGAAGCGTTCGGGCACGAACTGGGTCTTGCCGCTCTTGACAGCTTCGATGGCGGGCTTGGCCAGAGGCTTCATATCCACGAACCACTGCTTGGAGATCATGGGCTCGATGGCGGTCTTGGAGTGGCGATAGCACACGCCCACTTCGTGCTTGATGGGCTCCACGGCCTTGAGCAGACCCAGAGCTTCCATATCAGCAACGATGGCCTTGCGAGCCTCGGCGGTGGTCATGCCGGCATACTTGCCGCAATCCAGCACTTCGGGCTCGTTCTTGGCAGCCTTGCCGGAGGCACGCAGCGCATCAGCTTCGGCCTTATCGGCAGCGCCGGTCATGTGACCATCGTAAGTGAACACACGCACCAAGGGCAGGTCGTGACGCTGACCCACTTCGTTATCGTTGGGGTCGTGGGCGGGGGTGATCTTCACAACGCCGGTGCCCTTTTCCATATCGGCGTGCTCGTCGCAGATGATGGGGATCTCCTTATTGTTGAGGGGCAGCACCACGTGGCAGCCATGCAGGTGAGCATAGCGGGGGTCTTCGGGGTTGATGGCCACGGCGGTATCGCCCAGCATGGTCTCGGGACGGGTGGTGGCCAGCTCCAGCATTTCGCCGGTTTCCTTTACCGGATAGAGCAGGTGCCAGAAGTTGCCGTCCATCTCCTTGTGTTCCACTTCCGCATCGGAAATAGCGGACTGGCACTCGGTGCACCAGTTGACCAGACGGGGGCCGCGGTAAATGAGGCCTTTTTCGTACAGGCGGCAGAAGGTTTCGCGCACAGCCTTGGAGCAGCCTTCGTCCATGGTGAAGCGTTCACGGCTCCAGTCGCAGCTGATGCCCATGCGGCGCTGCTGGTTGACGATACGGCCGCCGTATTCCTTCTTCCACTCCCAAGCGCGCTCAAGGAACTTTTCACGACCAAGAGTTTCCTTGGTGAGGCCTTCCTTGGCCATGGCTTCCACGATCTTTACCTCGGTAGCGATGGCGGCGTGGTCGGTGCCGGGCAGCCACAGGGTGGGGTCGCCCTTCATGCGGTGGTAACGGATGGGGGCATCCTGCAACAGGCAGTCCATGGCATGGCCCATGTGCAGCTGACCGGTAATGTTGGGCGGCGGCATCACGATGGTGAAGGGCTTCTTGCCTTCTTCCCGCTTGGCGATGAAAGCACCGCTTTCTTCCCACATTTTGTAGAGCTTATCCTCGATGGCTTGAGGGGCATACACTTTTTCCATTGCAAATTCCTGAGTATCAGCCATTGTATTTTCCTCCATTCATAACATTATGGATAATGATCTTGATTACAAACCGGGTATGAGATCCAACAGGATGAGGGCGCCAAACACAGCGACCGCCGATCCCAGCAGTCTGACCGGCAGCACCAGCCGCTCGCCGTGATCCCGGAAGATGAACCGTACCAGCTTGGTGGCATACAGGCACAGCACCATGCCCACCAGCAATAGTGTGACCCCCGTGACACTTAACCGGGAAAAAATCTGATCCCAGTCCATCGCATCGCCCCCTCTGTTTCATTAACACTGCATAAAGAAAACGGAGCCGCCTCGCCCAACAAAGGACGGAGCTGCTCCGTGGTACCACCTTTTTTCGCAACGCAAATACGCTGCCTCTTGGCGCTGTAACGTGCGCAAACGGCCGGACTACTGCATCTTTCACCCGGACACCCTCCCAGACGACCTTCGCCGATCACCTATGCCAAAGCGCCTTTCAGCCAGCGAGCGCTTCTCTCTTTTGCAGCGATCGGGTACTCCTTCTGTTCTCAGGGATGAATATACACAAGGCTGCTTGAAGAACCAAGCAGCCCTGTATAGAGAAGGTTCGAAATTACTCGTTGTCCTTCTTCTCGGTCATATCGATGACCTGCACGCCGTTATAGTAACCGCAATTCTTGCACACGCGGTGGGCGAGCTTCTTCTCGTGGCACTGCGGGCATTCCACGATGCCGGGCAGGCTCAGCTTCCAATTAGCGCGACGGCTATGCTTACGAGCCTTGGACACTTTTCCCTTCGGAAGAGCCATAGTTACACCTCCTCATTCCGTCCCCCGGAAAGCGACTCCGGGTTTCAAATCGTCCGCTTACGCGAATCTGTTTCCGGGCTGAAGAGTAGCAGATGCTGCAAGTGCAACCGCCTTCCGCATCGAATCCCGGTCAGCAAGCAATGGTTTGCTCCGGCGACACTGTGTACGCGCCGGTGCATACGGATACACCGTCACAGTGTGACCATTTCGTATTATATGATGGCGTGTAAGCTTTGTCAAGCCTTTTCTGAGGTTTTATGACAGAGTTGTCGGGAAAATACAAATTTATTTTTGTACGTATTTCCCGACGATCTGAGCTTACTGTTCGCCGTTGTCCAACAAATCCTTCAGCCCTTCAAAGGGACGGTAGGTATCCTGCACGTCGTCCCCATTCTCGGCCCATACTTTGTCGGCCTCGTTCCAAGGCTTTAATTCCACAGCAGCGGTGCAGCCGGTGCCGCAATCGAAACGCATGGGCGTGTTGAGCAATACCAAAGTAAGCGTCATATGCTCCAAGGGCAGCTTTTTGCCCTCATAGCGGAAGCACTCGTCCTCTTCCTCGTCGGCATCCCGGCGAAAGCGCTCGGTAAAGCTGACGGTGACCGGGGCTTGGGCAGGCTCCATGCAAACGCTGCATGCGCCATGAGCCACGGTTTCCAGCGAGCCTTCCACGGTGACCATATCATCGTATACGGTATACTTACCATTCAATTTGACCGGCGCAAAGCTGACAGTTTCGCCGCAGATATCCTGCGGGGGCAATACTACCTCTGCCTCAAAGGGAAAAGCCGTTTCCTGCGAAATAAAACCTTTTGAAACATCCAATTCCATTCTGATTGTCTCCTGCAGTTGGTTTAGCACGGCGGTGCGTGCAAATTCATCTTACCATACCCGGCCTTGGGTAGCAAGCACAAAAGGCGCTTTGAAACAGGCAAAGTTTATGCTACAATAAATCTGCACACCGCACCGCTTGCGGTAGGCCACTACATAAACAAAGGGTGAGCACCATGAAGGCAAAGCTGACCGCCTCCCAACAGCTTGCGCTAACTTTCAACCCCTGCCTGAACAAGTTTCCGCAGGATCAATTTACATATGAAAACGATGATTTTTGCATCATGCTGGAAGGGTACGTGCTAAACCACCGCGCCCTTCTGGAAAACGCCCCCGGCAAGACCTTGCGGGATCTTCTTTGGAATGCCTTCAAGCAAGGCGGCATGGAGGCCGCACTGGGGCTTTTGCGCGGCTCCTTTGTTTTATCGATCGAGGATAAAGAAAACCAGACGCTTTACATCGGCAACGATATGCTATCCAAAAAGCCATTGTATTTTCTGATGGATAACGGCCATTTTATGGCGGACACCTCCTTTCTGTCCCTTGTGGAGGATGCCAAAGCTGCCGGTATTTCCCTGACCATAGACCCCGCCGGTGTAAACGAAATGATCCACCGGAGCAGTTTTTTGGGCGGAGACACCTATGTAAAGGAAATTCACTTTTTGGAACGCTTCCAGTATATAAAAGCAAATGCTGATGGTGCATTGGTGCAAAGTTACTGTGCTCCCATACAGCCGGATTTGCCAGAGGATGAAAATGCACTGCTGGATCAAATAGACCAACTGTTTACCGATGCCTGCCGCATGGCGGTGGAAAAGAACCGCGAGGGCGGCTACCGGCAGGTATTCACCCTGAGCGCAGGCATGGACTCCCGCTGCGCCTATTTAAAGAGCCTTCCCTTCTGTGAGGGTACCCAAGACAACGCCCCGCTGTGCCTCAGCTATGGCGCCACCGGATGCATGGACATGCAGATCGCTTCCTCGCTAGCCCATGCAAAAAGCTGTGATCTCCTCCTGCACGAGACCAATCCCACAGGTTTTATCCGCGACCGGCAGCAGATCCTCGACCGCAACGAAGGCATGATGTATTATGCCGGCACCACCGGGCTTACCCGTATGCTGCGCACACTGGATACCGCCCCCTTCGGTTTGGTGATCACCGGTCTTGGCGGCGGCGAGATCATGGGGGATCTGGGCAAGGATGGCAACAATGTTTCGCTGTACAACCAGTTGTTGAAAGAGATCATACCCGATAACAAAGCTCGTAAGGCGCATATTGCCCAGCTTGGTGATATCCCCTACAACGAGTATGTATGCTACCAAGATATACGCACCTGCCACAACTTTGCCTATACCACCAGCCCGTTTTTTGAAACCTTCTCCCCTTTTCTGTATGAGGAGCTGTTTCTGCTGCTGACCAAGGTACCGCAGGAAAGCAAGTGTTTCAGACGGCTATATGCCAAGTGGTATCTCCGCAGCATCGGAGATACCACTCCCACTTCCTGTTTCCAAGGCCCGGTAGCGATAACGAAGCGTTCCGCGCCAAAGCAATTGGCCAAGGGCGTTATGCGCCGCATACGCCGCATGTTGCACCTGCAAAGCAAGTGGGATATGAACCCCATGGATGTATGGATGAAGCAGCATCCTGAAAACCTTGTCTATATGGAAGAAACTCTGAACCATGATCTGGACGCTTTCCAGCAAAAGCTGCCGGACTTGGCTGCAAGCCTCAAGCAGCGCTACGCTGCTGCCGATGCGGATACCAAGCTGCGCATTCTCACCGTTAGCGGTATGGTGAGCAGGATCATGCAATAACACCGAAAAGGGGCTGTCTCAAAATACAATTTTGAGAAAAGTAAAGGCATGGAATGTTGCTCATCCGGCAGCATTCCATGCCTTTTTTGACAGTCTTTTACGATGAATTGGTAATATCTTCTTGTTTTGAGACAGCCCCTTTGTCCATGCTTTAGAAAAAACGCAGTTGGCGATCGATCCACGACTGCTGGTTGGCTGGATGGATACGATCCCCCGGCATGGCATCACCGATCAAAAAGGGAGAACGGGGGTCGTGCCGCTGCCGGTTGTACATCGCCAAGGCAGGATCGTCATTGGCGTAGCAATAGCGGCACAAATGAGCGCAGCTATGATATGCGCCAATATCATTCCCCAGCCAGCAGGCACATTCCTTGCGCTGAGGCTTGCCCTTGGGGGGCACCAGCCGTTCCCCCAAGGCTTTTTCGTAAACAGGTATGGTCATACAGCCGGTGCAATCCACGCCGTAAGGAGCCAGTTCGTCGCCCTCGCCGCAAGTTTTTAGCTGCATGCCATAGCGGGCGGCGATCTTAGCCATGGATCTACCCACCAGCAAACGGTCTTGCTGGCGTACAGCCTGAGCCTCAGGAAAATTGCGCTTTACCTTCTCATACAGGTCGATAAAACTGATAATGCAAGTATCCGTTGCACCGCAGAGCCGTTTGGCCATATGTTCAAAATCGCTCAGGTGGCGCTGGATCGTGTAGGTATCATTCAACAAGATAGGGTCGTAGCGCCAGGCCACTCGATGGGAGCCCACTGCAGCCGATAGCGCCAAAAAGCTATCCATTACCTGTTCCTTAGGCGGCACGTTGGGTTCCACATCGGTTCCGTAGGGAGTGATGGTAACAAACCACAGTTGACCATACCCTGCCAGCTTGTGTAAATGGGGTACCATGGGCGCAGGGTTTTTGGTGCAAAAGCAGAGCAGATCCACCACATCAGGAGAAAGAACATAGCGCGTAACTGAAGAAGGATCAAAGGGATTGCGCACCAAAACAAAGCCAGCCTCCAAACGATTGAAAAACCATTCGCTGTAAAAAGCGGGAATATCGGTGCGCATACCAGTGTGTAGGATCATAGCATGCTCCTTTGTTTCTTTGGCACGCAAAACGATCATCAACGGCTGGTAAGGGAACGAAGATAATCGGCCAGCATGAGCCCCACCCGCTCGTTATAGGCAGCGTTGGGGTGCTGGCGTGCGCCCATATCGGCAGCGGTATAATCCGGCATTACAAAGAAACTGACTTCCCCCATGCCCTCCACCATGCAGCGGTTGACCGCGTTTACTGCGATATGGGGCAGGCGCTGGGAATCGGGCAAGATCCATACGATCTTCGCCTTGGGGTTACATTCCCGAATGGTACGGATAAACTGTACACAATTTTCCGTCAAAACAGAGGTCAGCTCTGCCTCTTTCTCTGCACGGCGCATGGCTCCGATATCGTTGGTCAGCAGTCGAACGCAGACCACATCGGCAGGCCAAGATGCAAAGTCATAATCCTTCTGGCAGCCGCGTTTTTCGGCGGCATCGCCATGCATTACGCCGACGATCTTGCGATAGCCTTCGCTCATATTGCCTTCCGGCTTCATCTCCCAATCCCAGCTTACGCCATAGCCGCTTTGCGACAGCACACGCCGCTCCGCACCAAGCGCTTTGCAGGCGTAGTGGGAGTAGTTACCGCAGGCGGTAAACCAGATAGAGATCCACTCGTCGTTGTCCTTGGGAGCCAGTGCGCCTTCGCCGCTGGTAAGGCTGTCGCCGATAAATTCAATGCGCAGGGCAGGCTTTGGCAAAGGCAGCAATTCGCCCTCGTAGCGGATGCCATGAAGCATCACGGTAGCTTCCGGATTGGCGGGCATGGCTTGAGTCTCTTTCATCAAAGTTACCTTGCGGCTGGTCTGGGCATCCATACCCAGCACCAGCGGATACCACTTACGGCCTTCCTGCACCGGGAAACGGGTGATGGGATGACCATCCACCGTAGCACAAACCCACATATCCGGCTTGCGCACAGGCGCTTCCAGCTCCACCCAAAGTTCTTCGCCCTTGAAAAGCACTTCGAAGCCGCTGCCCGTCCAATCGAGGCATACGTGTTCTTGCGACAGATCCATTCGTCCCAGCAGACGAACGTTTTCGGATTTGATCTTACATTCCATCATGGCTGCTTCCCCCTGATTTTTTATATTCCCACGGTTTATTCTTCGCTGTTTCCCGCTTCGCGGTTTGCCAGTTCGGTACAAATGCGTTCGTACTCAGCCTCATCCAGCTTGTATTTCTTCTTGTAGAGAAAGTAAGAGATCAGCATCAAGGTGCAGGGCAGCACCGTCATGCACATAAGCAGACCATTGGCCTGTGCGGGCTGGACCTGCGAAAGCATGCCGCTGATGGATTCCAGCTTAGTTGCTTCCGTAATGGCACCGCTTTGCGCCATGCGTTCAAATTCGGAGATCTGGTTGGTGTAGTTGATGACGCCGAAGATGATATAGCTGGCAGAGGTGATGGCAGCTATAAGAGCAGAAGCCATCTTGGTAAGGAAGGGGCGCAGGGAAGCGATAATGGCTTCATCCCGCGTGCCGTACAAATATTCGTTGTATTCCACCGTGTTGATGATGGAGATCATCATAACCAGATAGTAACAGTACTGACCAAAGTTGGATAGCATGTAGCCCACCACCAGACACCAGTACTTGGCCATGTGTCCGGCAGGCAGCAGAAGCCCGGGCAGGAGCATCACCAGATAACCAACGACCGAGATGACCGCCATCATGCCCATCAGTTTCTTGCGGGGCACTCTGCGGGAAATTGCAGGGTAGCCCACCATCAACAAAGCGGTTGCAGACATACCTACCGTGGTAAACAGCGAGTACAACCCGCCCTGATAACCAAAGTCGAAATAGATATAGGTAGCACCGATGCCGCCGATCACAATACCATTGCCGATCTGCTGAATGAGGAAAATGAGGGAGATCCACACCAGCTGGTCGTTACCGCAAATGGTGGAGATGATCTTGCGAAAACTGACAGGCGGTACAGCGTCGGTGGCTTTGGCACGGCGTTCCTTAACGCCAAAGATGGTAAAGCACAAAAACAGCGGGGCCAACACGCATACCAGCAGGGCAATTCGTCCATAAGCTACATTGGCATTGCCGCCAATGGCGCCGCTGCCGGTCGTAAGGATCGGGATCAGCACCGAAGCGGCCGTACCGCCAATGCCCGCAAACAGCGTGGCCCGGGAGGTAAATTGGTTGCGCTCATCCGCATCCGAGCTAAGCGCCGCCACCATGCCCCAGTAGGAAATATCGTGCATGGTATAGGCAATGCTGTAGAGAATATAGATAACACCGAAAAAGTACACGAAACTCCAACCCTGCAGATCGGTATTGAAAACCAGATAAACCACAATGGAGGTCGCTGCAATGCCAACCAACAGCCAAGGTTTAAACTTGCCGTAGCGGGAGCGGGTGCGCTCAATGATATTGCCCATAATAGGGTCGTTCAAAGCATCAAATACGCGGGCAGCCACCATGATCGCCGTAATGGCTGTCAGCTGTGCTGGTGTCAGTTGGCGCGTAAAGAGAATAAAGGTGAGCAAAAAGTTGGTAAACAAGCAATAGAGCATGTCCCGTCCCACGGTACCCAAGGGAAAAAACCACAGATTGCGGCGTTTGATCTGGGTGGTATCCATCTGTATATCGCTCCGTTTCTCAGGGTCGTTGTATTTGGATTATACCATTCCCGAACGGTGGTTGCAAGCGCCAGCACTACAGGTGCGTTTTTTCTATGCTTTATTTGACCAAATGCACCTTGTGCAGTATAATATATTAGTTGTACTATGGGAAGGAGGCGTGGTTATGCAAAGCAGCGGTGAGCAGGCGCAAACCTATGAAAATGCATCATTTCCCCATCAAGTTGCTCTCACGCTACCCTTTACCGTAACCGGCGAAGTGATCCGCGGCAAGCAGCTGGGCAGCAAGTTGGGTTTTCCCACTGCCAACATCCGCTACGATGCAAACCGCAGCGCATGGCCTGCGGAAGGCGTGTATGCCGGTATCGCCTATGTACGGGATGCATTGTACCTGTGCATTCTCAACCAAGGCAAACACCCCACCACCCCGGAGGGCGTGCCCACTGTAGAGGCGCATCTGCTGGATTATTCAGGCGGCGAGCTTTACAGTGAACAGATCACGCTGGAATATCTGCATTACCTGCGCCCGGAACAAACCTTTCCCTCGCTGGAAGCGCTGACCGGCCAGCTGAACCAAGACAAGCAAGCCGCCCGCGCATGGGCGCAAAACAACGCCTCGCTTCTGAGCAAGATCGCTCAGAAGGAAAGGAGCTAAACCAAATGGAAAACAAGCAAGAATGGCCCATTGAGCTGGAGTTGGTCAGCTATCGCTACGGCGAAGAGGACGAAACGCCTGCTGTAGACCAAGTGAGCCTGCAAATTGAAAAAGGCAGTTTTGTGGCGGTACTGGGGCATAACGGCTCCGGCAAAAGCACTATGGCCAAGCTGATGAACGCGATCTATTTGCCCAGCGACGGCAAAGTGACCGTTTGCGGCATGGATACTGCCAACGAAGATGATATTTGGAACATTCGCCGCCACGCTGGTATGGTATTCCAAAACCCGGATAACCAGATCGTCGCCAATGTGGTGCGGGAAGACGTAGCCTTTGGTTTGGAAAACTTAGGCGTGCCCCGGGAAGAAATGCTGCCCCGCATCGACGAGGCGCTGGCAGCTGTGCGCATGACAGAGCGCGCCGAGTCTGCGCCCCATATGCTATCCGGCGGTCAGAAGCAGCGGGTAGCCATCGCCGGTGTGCTGGCCATGCAGCCGGATGTCATCATCATGGATGAGGCCACCGCCATGCTGGATCCCTCCGGGCGCAAAGATGTGCTGAAAACCGTTCGCCGACTGAACCGGGATAAGGGCATGACCGTTGTGTGGATCACCCACTACATGGAAGAAGCCGCCGCCGCCGACCGGGTAGTGGTCTTGGACAGCGGACGCGCCGTGATGGATGGCACGCCTGCGCAGGTTTTCTCCCATGTGGAAGAGATCAAAGCGCTGGGGCTGGATGTGCCGCCCATGGCCGAATTGGCCATGCGCCTTCGGGGCGCCGGGCTTTCCCTTGATGAGAACATTCTCACTGTTGCAGATATGGTAAAGGAGCTGACGAATACGCTATGCCCATCCAAATCGAACACCTGACCCACACCTATATGCCGGGCAGCCCTTTTGCCGCCGTGGCTCTGAAAGATATTACCCTGACCATTGAGGATGGCGAGCTGATCGGTCTTTTGGGGCATACCGGCTCCGGCAAGACCACCCTTGTGCAGCATCTGAACGGCCTCATCAAGCCCACAGAGGGCAAAGTGATCGTGGACGGGGCAGATATCTGCGAGAAAGGTACCAGCCTGTTGGAGGTACGCCGCAAGGTAGGGCTCGTGTTCCAGTACCCGGAATACCAGCTGTTTGAAGAGACCGTCGCCAAGGATATCGCCTTTGGCCCCAAAAATTTAGGATTGAGCGAAGAGGAGATCGACCAACGGGTACGCACCGCCATGGAAAAAGTCGGGCTGGATTACGAAGAGATCGCAGACCGTTCCCCCTTCGAGCTAAGCGGCGGCCAGATGCGCCGTGTAGCCATTGCGGGCGTATTGGCCATGCAGCCCAAGGTGCTGGTGCTGGATGAGCCCACCGCTGGTCTCGACCCAGCGGGACGGCGCAGCATTCTGGATATGATCCGTCAGCTGCACGCAGCAGGCGGACTGACGGTGATCATGGTCAGCCACAGCATGGATGATATTTCCACCTTGGCCACCCGCCTGATCGTAATGAGCAAGGGCGAATTGGCAATGACCGGCACGCCCCGGGAAGTATTCAAAAACCGGGAATTGCTCGCATCCATCGGCTTGGGCGTACCGCAGGCAGCCGAGCTGGCTTTCCAGTTGCGGGAGGCTGGTTTTCAGCTGCCGGATGATCTGTACACCTCCGATGAGCTGTACAATGCCATCATCGGTCTGACCGGCGCAAAGCCGGAAGGCGGCAAGGAGGTGGGAGCATGCTAAAAGACATTACCCTTGGCCAGTACATGCCGGGCAATACCATCGTGCACCGGCTGGATCCCCGTACCAAGATCCTGTTGACCATCGTCTACATCGCCATGATCTTCTGCGTATCCAGCCCCGTCTGGTACGTGATCCCTCTCTTTTTTGTGGCGCTGTGTGCAAGGCTCAGCGGCATCACCTTCAAGCAGCTGCACAAAACCATCAAGCCGCTGCGGTTTTTGCTGCTGCTTACCTTTCTTTTGAATCTGTTCTTTTCCTCCGGCGAAACCATCTGGCTCCAGTGGAGCATTATCAAAATTACCAAAGAGGGCGTAATGACCGCTGTGCATTTCAGCATGCGCCTGATCTTTCTGGTAGCCGGTACCTCTATTCTGACGCTGACCACCTCCCCCATCGCCCTGTGCGATGGTATCGAAGTGCTTCTAAAGCCCTTGAGCAAGATCGGTTTCCCTGCCCACGAACTGGCCATGATGATGACCATCGCCCTGCGCTTTATCCCCACGCTGATCGAGGAAGCGGACAAGATCATGAAGGCGCAGATGGCCCGCGGCGCAGACTTTGAGAGCGGAAACCTGTTCAAGCGTGCCAAAGCCATGGTGCCGCTGCTGGTGCCGCTGTTTGTAAGCGCCTTCCGTCGGGCAGGCGAATTGGCTATGGCCATGGAAGCCCGCTGTTATCACGGCGGCGAAGGCCGCACCCGCCTGCGTGTGCTAAAGTTTGGCAAGATCGATCTGTTTGCTGCTTTGGTAACAGTCGCAGCCTTGGTGCTGACCATTCTATGCGGGAAGTGGTTTGCATGACGGAACTGCCTCCCATTATCAAGCCAGAAGCCGTTCCTGGCACCCATCGGATCTTGATCCGTGTCAGTTACGATGGTACAGCCTATGCAGGCTGGCAGCGCCAGCAAAATGCATTGGCGGTACAGCAAGTGCTTGAAGAAGCCCTGCGCAAGCTTACCGGCGAGCCCATCGTGGTGACCGGTTCCAGCCGTACCGATGCTGGCGTACACGCACTGGGGCAATGCGTGCATTTCGATACCACCAGCCGCATCCCGGCAGACAAGTATCCTTTTGCCCTCAACACCATGCTTCCCAACGATATACGAGTACTGGCAGGTATGGATATCGATTCCGATTTTCATGCAAGGTTTGATGCTAAGGGGAAATGCTATACCTATCGCATACACAATGCCTCCCATGCCAGCGCCCTATACCGCAACATCACTGCCCACGTGCCGCAAAAGCTGGATCTGGAACGAATGCAGCGCAGTCTGCCCTGCCTTTTGGGCACCCACGACTTTGCTGCCTTTCAAGCCTCCGGCGGCACCGCCAAAACCACCATCCGTACCATCGAAAGCGTTCAACTGACCCAAACCGGAGACGAACTGACGCTGCTAGTGCGAGGCAATGCCTTTCTGTATAACATGGTGCGCATCATCGCCGGTACGCTGATGGATATCGGCATGGGGCGATTGGAGGAAGATGCCTTCCAGAAAGCGCTGGATACCTGTGACCGGTTGAAGCTTGGCATCACCGCTCCTGCCAGCGGCTTGGAGTTGACGCAAGTGTTCTATCAACTACCGTTGATTGGACAGACGCTTTTTGGTATGGTAGAATAAAATGGTAAATCAACTCTTAGAAAGCGAGTGAAACCAATGGAAAACTATATTTTGAGCTGTTGCTCCACCGCAGATTTGAGCCTCGAACATTTTCAGAAGCGTGACATTCGTTTTATCTGTTTCCACTACGAACTGGATGGCAAGCAATACCCCGACGATTTGGGGCAGACCATCCCCTTCCAGCAGTTTTATCAGGCTATGACCGATGGTGCAGAGACCCGCACTTCCCAGATCAACGCTGAGGAGTATACGCAGTATTTTGAGACCTTCCTCAAGGAAGGCAAGGATGTTCTGCACCTGTGCCTATCCTCCGGCATTTCCGGTTCCATCAACTCTGCCCGTCTGGCGCAGCAGGAGCTGGCCGAGAAGTATCCCGAGCGCAAGCTGTATATTGTGGACTCTCTCGCCGCTTCCTCCGGCTACGGTCTGCTGATGGACAAATTAGCCGATTTGCGTGATGAAGGCATGACCATTGACCAACTGCGGGATTGGGCAGAAGAGAACAAGCTGAACCTGCACCACTGGTTTTTCTCCACCGACCTTACCTTCTTTGTAAAGGGCGGCCGCGTATCCAAGGCCTCCGGTTTTGTGGGTACGCTGCTCAACATTTGCCCCTTGCTGAATGTAAGCAACGAAGGCAAACTGATCCCCCGTGCCAAAATTCGCGGCAAGAACAAGGTCATCAAGGAGATCGTTGCCAAGATGGAAGCCTTGGCCGAAGGTCGCAACGATTACAGCGGCAAATGTTTCATCTCCCAATCTGCTATTGAAGATGCTGCAGGCGAAGTAGCTCGTTTGGTCGAGGAACGCTTCCCCAAACTGAATGGCAAGGTGCTCATCAACAGCATCGGCACCACCATTGGCAGCCATACAGGCCCCGGCACCGTGGCCCTGTTCTTCTGGGGCGACAAGCGCATCGATTGACCCCTCACCTACAAAGGAGTGTGCAGGTATGTTGATTATCGGCATCTGCGGCGCAAGCGGCAGCGGAAAAAGCACTTTAGCCGAGGAACTGTGCAAAGCCATTGGGGATGGCTGCACAGTTATCAATCACGATAGCTACTATCGCGACCATCCAAACCTTTCCTACGAAGAACGCTGCCTGCTCAATTATGACGAGCCGGATATCTTCGACCACGACCTGTTCTTAGAAGATATGAAGACCCTGCTCAGCGGCAAGCCGATCACCAAAAAGCAATACGACTACTCGAACCATTGCCGTGCAGATTCCAGCGAGCTTATTTACCCCAACAAGGTGCTGATCGTGGAAGGCATCCACGTTTTCCACGATGAGCGGCTTTGCGAGCTGATGTTTTTGAAACTATACATGAGCGTAGAGCCTGATGTTTGCCTCCTGCGCCGCATCTCCCGCGATATCAACGAGCGCGGCCGCAGCATCGACAGCATCTCCATGCAGTACCTGACCACCGTAAAGCCCATGTTCGACAAACACATACGCAACTACATCGAGTTGGCGGATGTGATCGTAGCCCACGGCGGGCGAAACGCACGGATCGTCAGCATACTGGCAGGCTATGTGCGCCATGAATTGATGTAACAAGACCACAAAACGGTGCCCGGAGGGAAACACTCTCCGGGCACTCAGACTGTCAATAAACCTTGGGAGGTGTCGGAGGGTCGCAACCCTCCGACTGTGATCCGAAACCAGCGACATGCGCGGTGGTTTCGGAACCTTTGCGTAGCAAAGGATTCCTATCGCCGTTTGCCGCCCGGCGAGCCGTAG
>JAZSRK010000170.1:0-13646 GCA_045538465.1 Candidatus Limiplasma sp.
GGTCATGAAGAAGATCTCCGCCCTGACCGGCCGCGAGTACAAGCTGTTCAACTACGTCGGCGCTCCCGACGCTGAGAAGGTCATCATCGCCATGGGTTCCGGCTGCGAAACCATCGAAGAGACCATCAACTACCTCAACAAGAAGGGCGAAAAGCTGGGTCTGGTGAAGGTTCACCTGTACCGTCCCTTCTCCACCAAGCACCTGATGGCTGCTATCCCCGCCACCTGCAAGAAGATCGCCGTTCTGGACCGCACCAAGGAGCCCGGCTCTCTGGGCGAGCCTCTGTACGCCGACGTCTGCACCGCCCTCATCGAGGAAGGCCGCAGCGATATCCAGGTTGTGGGCGGCCGTTACGGCCTGGGCTCCAAGGAGTTCAACCCCACTCACGTCAAGGCTGTGTACGACAACCTGTGCGACTGCAAGATGAAGAACCACTTCACCGTCGGCATCGTGGACGACGTGACCGGCACCAGCCTGGAGCTGGGCGAGCAGGTGATCGCTGCTCCCGAAGGCACCGTGAGCTGCATGTTCTATGGTCTGGGCTCTGACGGCACCGTTGGCGCCAACAAGAACTCCATCAAGATCATCGGCGACCACACCGACATGTACGCCCAGGGCTACTTCTCCTACGACTCCAAGAAGTCCGGCGGCATCACCGTCAGCCACCTGCGCTTCGGCAAGACCCCCATCCAGTCCACCTACCTGATCGACGCCGCCGACTTCGTGGCCTGCCACAAGTCCAGCTACGTCACTCAGTACGACATGGTCGGCAAGCTCAAGGAAGGCGGCGTGTTCCTGCTCAACAGCCCCTGGACCGCTGAAGAGATGAACGATCGTCTGCCCGCCAAGATGAAGCAGCAGCTGGCCAAGAAGCATGCCAAGTTCTTCAACGTGGACGCCACCAAGCTGGCTCTGCAGGTTGGCATGGGCAACCGCATCAACACCATCATGCAGGCCGCTTTCTTCAAGCTGGCTGACGTCATCCCCTACGAGCAGGCTGACGAGTACATGAAGGCTTATGCCAAGAAGGCCTATGGCAAGAAGGGCGACGCCGTCGTCCAGAAGAACTGGGACGCTATCGACATCGCCATCTCCGGCCTGGTCGAGATCCCCGTTCCCGCTGAGTGGGCTGATTGCACCACCGGCGCCGAGCCCGTAAAGGTTGAAGCTACCGAGTACTTCAACGAGTTCGTAGCTCCCTGCCTGGCTCAGGAAGGCGACAGCCTGCCCGTGAGCGCTCTGAGCGCCAACGGCTTCGTGCCCACCGGCACCACCAAGTTCGAGAAGCGCGGCATCGCCGTGACCGTTCCCGAGTGGATCGCCGACAAGTGCGTGCAGTGCGGCAACTGCGCTCTGGTTTGCCCCCACGCTTGCATCCGTCCCATCTATGCCTCCGAAGAAGTGATGAAGAACGCTCCCGAAGGCTATGTGACCAAGAACGCCACCGGTAAGGAATTCGCCGGTATGCAGTATCGTATGCAGGTCAGCCCCATGGACTGCACCGGCTGCGGCAACTGCGTTGAAGTCTGCCCCGCCAAGGAAAAGGCTCTGGTCATGCAGCCTCTGGACAGCCAGAAGGCCGAAGAAGCCAACTGGGCTTTCGCTATGACCGTGCCCGAAGTGCAGACCATCGAGAACGTTGCTACCGTTAAGAACTGCCAGGCTCTCAAGCCCCTGTTTGAGTTCTCCGGCGCTTGCGCTGGCTGCGGCGAGACTCCCTACGTCAAGCTGGTTACCCAGCTGTTCGGTGTTCGCATGATCGTTGCCAATGCCACCGGTTGCTCCTCCATCTATGGCGGCTCCGCTCCCACCTGCCCCTACACTACCAACGAAGACGGCCATGGTCCCGCTTGGGCCAACAGCCTGTTCGAGGATAACGCTGAGTTCGGCTTCGGTATGAACCTGGCCATCAACCAGCGCCGCGCCAAGCTGGCCGACAACGTTGCTGCTCTGGTCGAAGCTGCCAAGTCTGAAGAAGTCAAGGCTGCTGCCACCAAGTGGCTGGAAGTGAAGGAAGAAGGCAAGGCCTCCAAGATCGCTGGCAAGGAACTGCTGGCTCTGATCGAAGGCTGCGACTGCGACCTGTGCAAGGCCATCGTTGCCGATAAGGACCTGCTCACCAAGAAGTCCATCTGGATCTTCGGCGGCGACGGCTGGGCCTACGACATCGGTTACGGCGGTGTGGATCACGTTCTGGCTCAGAACGAGGATGTCAACATTCTGGTTCTGGATACCGAAGTGTACTCCAACACCGGCGGTCAGTCCTCCAAGTCCACCCCCACCGGCTCCGTGGCCAAGTTTGCCGCTGCCGGTAAGCGCACCAAGAAGAAGGATCTGGGCATGATGGCTATGAGCTACGGCTATGTGTACGTTGCTCAGGTTGCCATGGGCGCCAACCCCGCTCAGCTCATCAAGGCTATGGTCGAGGCCGAAGCCTATCATGGTCCCTCTCTGGTCATCGCTTACGCTCCCTGCATCAACCATGGTATCAACATGGGCCATGCCCAGGCTGAGATCAAGAAGGCTGTGGAGTGCGGTTACTGGAACCTGTACCGCTACAACCCCGCTCTGGCTGACGAAGGCAAGAATCCCTTCACGCTGGACTCCAAGGAGCCCAACACTGCCGAGTACCAGAACTTCATCAAGAGCGAGAACCGCTATGCTTCTCTCGCCAAGATGTTCCCCGAAGTTGCTCAGGGCCTGTTCCAGCAGAACGAAGAAGACGCTGTGAACCGCTACATGAAGTACAAGGGTCTGGCCGAGTAATCTCTTATGATCCATCGCCCGTAGGGCGGCTCCGCAAGGAGCCCCCTGCGGGCTTTTTGTATGGATGGGCAAATAAAAACGAGGGTCAGGAAGCATCTTCTTGACCCTCATCATATTTATCTTTGAAAGAAAAATACAGTTTTACGGTGCCACAGCCACGCTTTCCTTCTGGTAGTATTCAGCCAGCAAAGTGTTTACCCAGTAAGCCGGGTCTGTGGTGATATCGGCCCAGCGCAGCACATAGGGGATCTCTTTATGTGCAGGCACGAGCACGTTAGGTTCATCGGTCTTTAGAATGGAAAGCCGCTCATAACTTACGCGGCGGTACTCCTGCGCCTCTCCCTTCAAGAGGCTTGCCAAAGCGGACAGGCTGGAAAATGTAGCGCTGTTGCACTTAAACTCGTACACCAGCAACACGCCGGTAAGCGCGACCACCACAGCGGTCACCAAAGCAAAGGTACGCAGCCAACGGGCGGGGGCGGTCTGGTGCGGGGTCTCGCGCTTTTTCTCCAGTCGCCATTTTACTTGCTGCACTCCGACAAAGAGCCATAGCATGCAGTTGAGGATAAAGGTATAGAAGCGAACGTTGTCGATGCGCTGTTCGCCGGGAATGCCAATGGCGAAATAGGTGGGCTCGTAAAGGGAAGCTTGAATGCAGAAACCCAGCACAATGAGCACAGGCAAAAGCCAAGCCTTTTTGCATACGTTCTGCACGGGGATCTGCCAGAAGAAGGGCGACAGGAACACCAAAGCCAGAAGGATGCGCACGAACCAGATCTTGCAATGGGTAAACGCCATAGCAAAGGAAGCGCCCAGCGATTCAAACAGGGGCATACCTGTGTAGGTGGCTTGCCGGTAGAAGTTGCCGGGAGCCAGCACGTTGATCAAAAGCCCTGCAATGGATGCCAAGGCGATCAGCAGCACATGGATACGCACCTGTTTCTTTTGCGCAAATGCATACAGCACCGCCAAAGTGAACAGCTCGCACTGCAAAAGCCCAGTAATGTAGTTGCCGCCGCCGATCAATAAAACGGTCACCAACATCAATATCAGGCGCAGGGGAGAGCAGCTGTCCTTGACCAAGCAGGCGATCAGCAAGGCCATCGCCAGCATAAGCAGCATATGGATGCCGATGTAGACCGCGGCACCATCCCACCAGAAGAAACTCTGCACCGGGCTGGGCACCCATTGGATAAACAGCATAAGAATAACGCATGCGGTAATATCGGCCAATACGTGATCCGCTTGCTTTAGCACATGGCGAAAGATAGAGCGCACCAGCGCAAAGGTACCCACAATGCAGGCAGCCAAGAGCAGCCATGTGGTCAGAAAATAGAAGCCTTCCCCCAACAAGGCAGGCTGCAGCGTGCCCAGTATGGTGGAAAAATAGCTGCCTTGCCAATGCATATAGTGGTCTGCAACGGTGGCGACAACAGCTTTTCCTACAGCCCAGAGGCTATGGGTCTCATTCCATACATGGCGAGGCGTGGCAGTAAAAGAAAAATCATCTGCCAGAGGAAAACTGTAGAAGGAGATCCAAAGCAAGGGGATGATGGAGATGAGCAGAATGGCGATCATCAGCCAGCGAAGGTTCTTCAGGGTAAAAATACGAGCCATGGTAACACCTCTTTTGCTTGAATGAAGCACGGCCTTTATTGCCCGTCCAGCGTTTTCAGTTTGTACAGGTATACATCGGTAAACCAGAGCCCATCCGGTGCTTTGCAGGTATCGGCCAGTACGTACATCTGGCTGAGTTCTTCGCTCAGCGGTCGGCGGGTGACCACAAAGTCGCTGAGGCCTTCCCGCACATAGCGTTGCTGCTCTGAATGCAGCTCCTCAAGGGGCATGTTGGCAAGATGGTAGTATTTCAAATGGGGAGCCACGCCGGCCGCGGTGTAGAAGCCCCAATCTAAAAATTCAAAGTTGAGCAAAGTGGGGTCATCGTATTGCTTGATGTAGTTGCCAAAACGGATCTGCATCAGCTCGGTGGGCTCGCGATGAAAATCGGGCATATTGGGGCTGAGCACCGGGCACAGGGCGATGCATACCGCTACCACCAGCGCAATGGCGGCATTGACGGCTCGATGCGGCTTAGCTTCGGGTGTGGCAGACTTGCGGTCTTTGAGCCATGCGCCGAAGGTCGTAAACAATACGGGCACGATCACGCCAAAAGCAAAACCATAGTACAGGTAGTAGCGCCCGCCGAAAAAGATGGTCACACCGCCCAAAGCAGTACATAAAAGCCAGCTCAGCTTTTCGGGAATGGATATTTTTCTGGTCATGACCAGCCACACAAGCCCAATGAGCATCGGCACGGTATAGCCGGGGTTGTCCCGGAGCCATGAGAGAACGGAGATGACAATGCCCTTGCAATGGCTGAGGATGCCTGTGGCGTTCTTGTCTCCGGCATACAAAAACAGGTTGTCATACAGGTATACCTTCAAAAAAGCGCCAAGACCATCCACTGCGGCAAACCAGATGAACCACGGCAGCGAAGAGAACAAAAAGCCCAGCAGCATCCAGCCGATGTGCCCGGCAGCGCCGTTCCAGCCGTTTTTCTTCCAGCCCAGCCAACTAAGCATCAGGCAAATGCCCGCAGAAAAGCCCACTACCGTAAACTTGAGCCAGAATACGCATCCCAGCAGAAATCCAGCGATCATCAGCTGAATGCGGGTGGTTTGCCCGTCTTTTTCACGCAAGCTGCGCAAAAGCTGGTAAAGGGGCCAGATCATCATCGGCAGCGCCAGTTCCTCGGCGCTGTCGCCCATTTGAAAGCTGATGGAGGTGAGCAGCATCACGCTGAGCAGCGGCAGTGCGGCCAAAGCCAGCTTGTGACCGCCGTAGAGCGACACCAGCTGGTACACGCCTACCAAAAATACTGCCCAGAAAAGGATCTCCATCAGCCATACGCCAAAGAAGCCGTCAAAGGAGATCCAAGCACACAGGGCATGCAGCACAAACAGAAGCGGCCCTTTGTGGTCGTATAGATCCCGATAGATCAGTTTGCCCTCCAGCATGGCTTTGCCTGCTGAAAGAAATACATTGGCATCCGGCCAATCGTTGAGAGGATAAGCGGGGGAGGACTTGGAGCAGAAATACAGCATGGCTGTACTCAGCGCCAGCGCAAAAGCGAAGATCCACCACAGGGAAATGCGCTTTGCACCGTAAGACTTGCCCACAATGTCACCTTCCATCTGTAAAGAGATAAAAACAGAGTACCATATTTCGCAAAAGGGGGCAAGTATTTCCCGGCTGCCGCCGGCATAATCTGCATACAGAAGCCATGGTGATGGGAGGGGATGCAGTGAACCGCCGATGGAGCCTTCTGTCAGCGTTGCTGGCTACAGCACTGCTGCTTTGGTGCATGCCCGGGCTTTTTTACCGGCATCTGAGCCATACCGGACGTACAGATGACAGCCTGAAGCCTGAGCGATCTCGGGTGTTGGTGGTGTGGGTAACTTCGAGGCTGGAAGAGGATCGAAAGCTGATCCCGGCGCTGTGTGCGGCTTTTGAGAAAGAAAACCCTGCGATCCGGGTGTATCTACGCTTTGCGGATAGCAGCGAGCTTTTCGCACCCGGGGCCGTGAGACCGGATGTGCTGCTGCATACCACCGGTGATGTGCTTTCACCGGCAGAGGTCCTGCTGCCGCTGGTATCTGAGGCAGCGCTTTGGGATAGCTCTTCTGGCACCAGCGCAGGCACTCTTTATGGTCTGCCGCTGTGGTACAGCCCGCTGGTTTTCAGCGTACCAGCAGCGTGGGTAGCAGAGGGGGATGAGCTGATCCCGCAGGGCGAGGCAGGGGAGCAGGCTTATTTTGCCGCCGCCACACCTGCGCCGGACGAAACAGAGAACGCCTTCTCTTTTGATTCGTTTCCATGGTATAAGCAGGTGGATAGAGGCTGCCTTGTCGCCGAGAATGGTGTTGGGCTTACCCGCCTGCTGCTGTGCTGCCCCTCTACTGTGCAGCAGGAGCTTAGAAGCCTTGCCCCTGCTTTGCGAAAGCCGGAAAATGGCGAAGCGGCTGTTTGTTCGATGGCTGTTCATCAGCAGAGAAAGGATGCGGTCTGCTTGCAGTTGCTTCCGCCTACAGCACAGCAGGCACGGTATGTTTCGCTTTGCAAGCAGAATGCGGATGGTCAGGCATTTCTGCACTTTTTGCGATCAGAAATCGCTGTATCGGCAGTGCAGGAAACGGGTCTTGTGCCGTTAAGCACTACAGGGACCACGCCGCCGCCCTTTCTGCCCAATGCGTTCCAAATGGCGCAAGCCAATATCGATGAGCTATGCATACAGCATTTTCTGGCGGGGGACGACCCGGTATCCACCTTGCTCCGTCTGCGCTGACGGTATAAACTTCGGGGCAAAAGCCATACTAAGCACATCTCAATCCATCGGAGGCGATGACCATGAAACAGGAGGCTATAAGCCGTCCGCGGGGCGGTTGGCATCAGGAGGAAAACGATCTGCTTTTTAGCGCCGTCAGGCAGGCTGGTGAGACCGGAACGCCGCTGCGGGATGTGTTTGTTAGCGTAGGCGAACAGCTTCGGCGCAAGCCAAACAGCATTCGCAATTACTACTACGCAAAAGTAAAGGAGGAGCCGGAGCTTGCCCCCGGCAAATCGACCTTTCGGGCGTTTGACCGGGAGGAGCTGCATCAGCTGCTCAGGGATGTGCTCGTGGCCAAGGGGCAGGGCGAAAGTGTGCGGGCTTGTGTCATCCGGCGAGCGGAAGGCGACCGTTCGGCTATGCTGCGCTACCAAAACAAGTATCGCTCCGTACTCAAAAACCGTCCGGAACTTCTGGAACAGGTGGCGGAGGAACTGCGCCGGGAAGGGCTGCCCTGCCCGGATAACGTGGTCTCCTGCCGCCGCTACAGCCCGGAGGAGGGCAACGGCTGCCTCCATCGCCTGCCTGAGGGCTGGGATCGGGAGCCTGGGGTGGCAGCCATGCTGGAAGGGCTGAATACGTTGCTTCGGCGCATGGAGGCACAGACAGCCGCCCTTCAGGAACGGTCGGAGGCTGAGCGACTTTCCCGACCCGCAGACGGCATGCAGGTGCCCTATGAGAAATGGCTCAAAGCCCGGCAAGAGGCCGATCGCCTGCGGGTGGAGGTTGATCTGCTCAAGATCGCCTTGGAGGAAGCAGAGCAAGGAAAAGCAGCAGAACCGGAGAAAACAACAGAGGAATTGTAATACCATTCCGTTTGCCGTTTGTTCATGCTCATCTGTCAACCCGCTTGCATGCGCTTTCCGTCAGCTTGCACAGCACCCCCTATCATGATATACTGCCAACAAAAGCGGGGGAGGGGCTGCCGTCATGCAATTGCTGCTCAACATGGATGAACACAACTACGACCCGGAACTGCCGGAGATACGCCGCACAGCGGTGCGTGGCATCATCTTTCGGGAAGGGCGGCTGTTGCTGATCCAGTCCTACTTCGGCGAGGTAAAGTTGCCCGGCGGCGGTCAGGAAGCGGGCGAAAGCGACATGGAGACCCTTTGTCGGGAAGTGCTGGAGGAAACCGGCTTTCATGTGCTGGAAGAGACGGTGAAACCCTTCGGGCAGGTGATCGAAAAATGCCTCTCCCGCTATGAACCGATGATCTGGCACCAGCAGAACCGCTACTACTTTTGCAGTGTATCGGAGGAACAAAGGGAGTGCCAATACAGCCGCAGTGAGCAAAAATACGGCATGCATCAGTTGTGGATGACGCTGGAAGAAGCCTTGCAGACCAACCGGGAAATGCTGGATCGAGAGGGCGCCAACCCATGGAACCAGCGGGAATACCGGGTGATGGAACTGCTGGCGAAGCATTTGAAGGAAAGCGAATAACCGGGGATCGAAGAAATCCGAAGAAACAATACAAAGCTGCGCAGGGCGTGTAACGCAATGGCGCAGCTTTTCTTGACCTGCCCGAAGAAAAAATGCTATGATACATCTGTATCCAAGCGTTTATACAAACCAAAGGTGATGAAGCATGATCGAAATATTGGAATTGGACAAAGCGACCTATCAGGGCCAAAAGTTTACGGCTCGCTACCAAACCAAGGGATATTATGACATTCGTTCCACTGCAACGGGCTTTGACATTGCCTATCAGCCTTTTGATGAACCCAAAGAAAAGTCCTTTGATGATGTGATCTTCAATGATTGGTTGGATGATCCGAAGGCATTTGGTGCTTTTGAAGGGGGGCAACTGTTGGGGTATGTAGAGGGCACGCTGGAAAAATGGAACAATCGTTACCGCATCAGCAACATCTGCATTTTTGATACGACCCATCGCCATCAGGGCGTTGGTACCTTGCTGATGCAAGCCATGCTGGCGCAAGCAGCGAAAAGCGGAGCCCGTATGGTGGTTCTGGAAACCCAGACCTGCAATGAAAAGGCGATTGCATTTTATCAAAAGAATGGATTCCAGATCATCGGTTTTGATCTGTACGCCTATTCCAATACCGACCAAGAGCGGAAGGAAGTCCGTCTGGAGATGGGCAAAGTTCTTTCGTAAAGATGGGCTGAAACAAATTGGTAAACAAAGAGCGCAATGGTACGTTTGTACGCATTGCGCTCTTTTGTGGTCAATGAATGGCATTGGCCTTATTTGTTTGCCCATCCCGCCAAGCCGTCAGACAGCCGGGCGGGATGGACATTCGATTCATTATTCAGCAGCAGGAGCCTCGGGCACAGCCACGATGCGGCCCTGGCCGTAGGGCTCAGAGTACTCTTCGCCGACCACGCCGCCGAGAACATCGACGATGTAGTTGATGAGCACCTGGTTGTCGATCATCACGTCTTCCTGCAGAAGCTTGTTGTCGGCAAACATGGTGTAGCCATCGCCCATGTCCTTGATCTTGTAGTTGTGGGAAGCAAGGGTGTAAACCTTCTCGGGATCAACGGGTTCGCCGCCGATGAGCAGGTTCTGCACGCGACGCTCGCCTTCCACGCCCACAAACATCTTGGCTTCGTCCATCACGACGGGGCTGGGCAGATAGGTGTGGATCTCGAAGGTCATGCCGCTCACCTGCAGGAAGCCGCCGAACTCGCCGGGCAGATCCTTCACGGAGAACTCAAGAGCATCCATGATCTCCTGACCGGTCACTTCGATAACGCACATGGAGTTGCCGAAGGGGTGCACCAGCAGGATGTCGTTGAGGGTGATGTCGCCAGCCTTGATGGTGGAGCGGATGCCGCCGCCGTTCACGATGGCAACATCAGCGCCGGACATGGCACGGTAAGCATCGGCGCACAGGTCGCCCAGGTTGGTCTCGGCGTTGCGGATGATGCGGACGGACTTGCCGTTTTCATCCACAGCAACGGGATCGTAGATGATCAGATCCACATCGGTCTTGGCGACCACTTCGTTCAGCTTGGCATCCAGAGCAGCGGTGGCATCCACTACAGCGGTGGCAACATCGTTTTCGATGTTAAACAGCTCGGGAGCGGATACTTCGTTGGGCCACATGTACACGCCGGTCTCCATGCTGCCATCGGGAGTGATGGTCAGGTAGCCGATGCCTTCCAGCTTGGTGCCGCAGGCAGCGCGCAGAACGGTCTCGCCGTCCTTGTTGAGCATTTCGACCTGATCGGTATCGTGGCTGTGGCCATCCAGCAGAACGTCGATGCCGGTGGTGTTGGCGATCACGTCAGCGTAGGTCCAGGGAGCGCACTCGGCTTCGTTGCCAAGGTGAGCCATGGCGATAACATAGGTAGCGCCTTCGGCGATGGCAGCGTCAACAGCGCCCTGCACGCAGGTGTAGAGAGCTTCGCCGGTCTCATCCTGGCAGAAGCCATAGATGAAGTTGCCGTTTTCGTCCTGGAAGTACTTGGGGGCGGAAGAGGTGATGGTCTTGGGGGTGGAGATACCCACGAAGGCGACCTTCACGCCGTCGAATTCCTTAATGATGTAGGGATCCAGCACGGGAGCGCCGTCCTTGACGAAGTTGCAGCTGATGTAGGGGAAGTTGGCCATTTCCTTCAGTTCGAAGAAGCGAGCCATGCCGTAGTCGAACTCGTGGTTACCGATGGTGGCGATGTCGTAACCCACGGCGTTCATCAGCTTGATGTTGGCTTCACCGGTGGTCATGGTGCCAACGGGCTCACCCTGAATGGAGTCGCCGTTGTCAACCAGCACCACATGGTTGCCCTTTTCAACCAGAGCATCACGCACGCAAGCCAGACCGACGTAGCCAAAGCCACTTTCGATGCCGCAATGCACGTCGCTGGTAAACAGTACGACCAGATTCTGCTGAAGCACGGGCGCTTCGACAGTTTCTGCAGTCTCGGCGAAGGCAACGCCGCTCAGCAGCATGCACAGCGCCAGAAGAAGACCAAGAATCTTTTTCATGATGGTATCCTCCTTGGTAGGTGTTGAGTTGTGAGGAAAACAAGGTTTTTCCGTACTTTATTATACCATATTGACCATGGTTTTCAAGGGGAAATGCTGGTCGGGCAGGTGGTTTTTTTGAGCAATAGTACCTGTTTTGTGGTATACTGCTCTACGGTGCGTTTTGCGCTGTAAGGAGGAAACCAAAGTGATACAACAACCTTTTTCACAAGATATTCTTTTGCAAACCAGCATGGTGGATGTGACCGGTCATTGGCAGCCGGGCTCTGTTTTTCGAGTGATGCAGGAGGTTTCCGGCGCTCATGCAGAGGGCTGGGGACTGGGTCGTCAGCCGCTGATGGAGGCAGGCATCGCATGGGTGCTGACCCGTGCCGCCTTCCAGATGGACGAGTACCCGTCTTACGGCCAGACCGTCACGGTGAAAACCTGGCCCGGTAAGGCACGCCACGCCTTTTTCCCCCGCCATTATACCTTTTTTGTGGATGGGCGGGAGATCGGGCGCAGCACAACGCTCTATGTGCTGATGGACATTCACGACCGCAAGATGGCAGCCCCCGCCCGCCTGCCGGGGCAGCTGCCGGAGTACGATATTCCTGCGCCTCTGCCCACCCCGGGAGCCATCGCTCTGCCGGATGTAGCCGTGGAGGAGCGGGTGCATACCGTTCGTTATACCGATCTGGACTTTAACGGTCACGTGAACAACACCCGTTATCTGGACTGGTATGCGGACTGTTTCGATGTTGAGATGCACCAGCAAATGGAACTAGCGGAAGCAACAGTGCATTTTTTGCAGGAGATCCGCCCCGGCGAGCAGGTAACGCTGCAATTGCGCCGGGAGGGGGATAACGCTGTTTTGCAAGGCTTTGCCGAGGATATCCAGCGTTTTCAGATGAAGGGCACTTGGCGCAGGCGAAAAGCGGATTGATATAGTCGTTAAGCTGCACTTTCGCTGTATGTTCGTTGAAAACCGCCCAGCCCTGTGTTAAAATGGCAACGTTTTCATTTTGCGATTTACCAAGGAGGTTTCTATGCCGAATTTTTCTTTGTCCGACGAGGTATTCTTTCAGGCGGCTGAGCAGTTTCAAACGCCTTTTCATCTCTACAGCGAGGCCGGTCTGCGCCAGAATGCCCGCCGCTTGAATGCCGCTTTTGGCAGCGTGCCTACCTTTAAAGAGTTTTTTGCCGTAAAGGCGCTGCCCAACCCTTCCGTGCTGCGCATCCTCAAGGAAGAAGGCTGCGGTGTGGACTGCGCCAGCTGGACCGAGCTGAAGCTGGCGGAGGCCTGCGGCTTTAGCGGCGACGAGATCATGTTCAGCGCCAACGATGTGCCTGCGGAGGAGTTTCGTCTGGCACGCGAATTGGGCGCCACCATCAACTTGGATGATGTGACCCATGTGGAAATGCTGCGGGAAAACGGCGGTATTCCGGAGGAGATCTGCCTGCGTTTCAACCCTGGCGGCACCTTCCGCATCGGCAACACCATCATGGGCGACCCCGGCGATGCCAAGTATGGCATGACCCGGGAACAGCTCAGCGAAGCTTTGAAAAAGATGATCCCTGATGGGCTGAAGAAGTTTGGCCTCCACGCCTTCCTCTCCAGCAACACCACCGACCCGCTGTACTACCCGGCGCTGGCCAAGCTTTTGTTTACCGTGGGCAAGGAGCTGGTGGAGGAGACTGGTCTCACCCTCAGCTTTGTCAACCTGTCCGGCGGCATCGGGATCCCCTACCGCCCCGAAGGCGAAGTGGCCGATCTGGAAGCCATCGGCGCTGGCGTTGCAGAGCAGTACCGCAAGGCCTTTGCGGGCACCAAGATGCCTCCTGTAGCCATCAAGAGCGAGCTGGGCCGCTTTATGACCGGCCCCAACGGCTGGCTGGTGTGCCATGTGCTGCACGAGAAGAACATCCACAAGCGCTATATCGGTCTGGATGCCTCCGCTTGCGACCTGATGCGCCCCGCCATGTACGGCGCCTACCATCACATCACCGTGCCCGGCAAGGAGCATCTGCCCCATAACGATTTGGTGGATGTGACCGGCAACCTTTGCGAAAACAACGATAAGTTTGCCGTTGATCGCCTTTTGCCCCAGATGGAGATCGGTGATCTGGTGGTCATCCACGATACCGGCGCTCACGGTCTGAGCATGGGCTACAACTACAACGGCAAGCTGCGCTGCAAAGAAGTTTTGCATTGCGCTGATGGTTCTTTCCGGCTCATTCGCCGGGAAGAGCGCCCTGCGGATTATTTTGCAACGCTGGATGTGGATCCTGCGTGGGAGTTGCTGCGCAAGGCGTAAACAGGAAAAATAGTAAAGAAATGCATAGCCGTACCGGGGAGGAAAGATCCGGTGCGGCTTTTTGTTTATATGTGGCTTTCCCAAGGGCCTAAGACCCTTTGTCGGGGTCTGGGCTGAGCCCACGCACCCCCGTTTCCCGCCTTCCTTGGGGAAATTGCTTGTAGCTATAGCCAATATAATAAATTGATGTTATAATATAAGTTGGTCAAACAGTTATTTCTGTCAGGTCGTTGAAAAACT
>JAZSRK010000061.1:0-8017 GCA_045538465.1 Candidatus Limiplasma sp.
AGGAATCCCTTGCTACGCAAGGGTTCCGAAACCACCGCGCATGTCGCTGGTTTCGGATCACAGTCGGAGGGTTGCGACCCTCCGACTCCACCCGGGGTTTCTCGACAGTCTGAAGCGCCCCGTCACACACAGACGGGGCGCTTTTCGGAAAGGAGCTTATGCCATGTATAAAACCATCACTCCCGCCGGTATGAAGCGCATCGAAACCGAAGCCATGCAAAAAGGATATTGCAGCGGCGAAGTTCTGATGGGGCGCGCTGCGGCAGCGGTGGCCCGTGCAGTGCAAAAATACCACCGGTCAAGGGGCGGTAAGGTGATCGCCCTTTGCGGTACTGGCAACAATGGCGGCGATGCCGTTGCAGCACTGCGCATGCTGGCAGCCGATGAAAGCCTGCAAGGGGAATGCTGGCTGCTGGATGGCAGCCTGTCCCCTGATATGGTGCGGGAGCTGGAGCGGCTCAAGCGGGAACGTCCCCATATTCGGGTACGCAGACTGGTGAGTGAAACGGCGTATGCCGAAACGGGCGTATTGACCGATGCAGAGGGAGAACCCATCGTATTGCCCGCCGTTGTGGGTTGCCTTGTGGATGGTTTGTTCGGCACAGGACTGTCCCGCCCGGTGTGCGGTGTGGCAGCGGCTTTGTGCCGTCTGTGCCGGGAGGCCTACGAGACCGGCGTGCCTGTGGTCGCAGTGGATATTCCCTCCGGGCTGTGCGGCCGCACGGGACAGGTGCTGGGCGAATGCGTACAAGCCACGGAGACGGTCACCTTTCACCGCCCCAAGCCCGGTTTGTTTTTGGGGCAGGGTTTGGAATTGGCTGGCAAGGTAACGGTTGCAGATATCGGGCTGTTGCCCAGTTGGGATGATGAAGACGGTCTGCTGGTATTTGATGGGCAGGAAGTAACGCAGCTCTTGCCCAAACGCAGCCGCATCGGGCATAAAGGCACCCATGGCCGGGTGGTGCTGCTTTGCGGCAGCGTGGGCATGGCGGGGGCAGCAGCCATTGCGGCGACCGCTGCGCTGCGCACAGGTGCTGGGCTGGTAACGGTGGCTTGCCCCGAACGGATCTTGGATACCGTGCAGATGCTCTGCCCCTGCGCCACCTGTCTGCCCTTGCCGGAAGATGCTCAAAGCGCATGGGATGCATTACGCCCCCTTCTGGAAAGCGCTGATGCACTGGGGGTAGGCTGCGGACTGGGGCAAAGCTTGTGGGCGCAGGTGCTGGTGGCAAATACACTGGCATGGCTCAGTACGCATGCCCTGCCAGCGGTCATCGATGCAGATGGTCTGAATCTTCTAGCCAAATTGCATGCAGACCAGTGGGATCTATCCCGCTGCGTGCTCACGCCTCATCCAGGCGAGGCGGGCAGGCTGCTTGGGCGCTCTGCAGCAGAAGTTGCAGCTGATGCGGTGGAGAGCGCCGCAGCACTGCATCAGCGCTACGGCAGTGCTGTGGTGCTCAAGGGAGCAGCCAGCGTGCTGGTAACAGCCAAGGGCAGCGCCTTGAATGTGCTGGGCACCTCTGCCATGGGCAAGGGCGGCAGCGGCGATGCCCTTACCGGCGTGATATGCGCTTTGCTGGCAGAGCAAAACCGCCAGTATTCGCCCCAGCCCGTTTTGACGGTCTTGCAAGCTGCTTGCGGGCTGCATGGGCTGGCTGGCTGCGCGGCTGAAAAACGGCTGGGCAACCGGGGCGTACTGGCCACTGATCTTTGTATGGAGCTGGGCATTGTTGTGCAAGCACCGTGTTTGCCAGCTGCGGATGACTGGCCTGCCCATGGGGAAAGGGTTGCCACGCAGCAGCAGGTCATGCCGCCCCTTCGCTGGCAGGAGCCCTTACCGGAGGATCGTCAGAGCGCAACCGGAATTATGATGACTACACCCGCCAGCGATCCCGTCAATGCCGAGGAAAAGCCCGATGCCCTGTGTACCCGCTCTGCGCTGGGACGCATTGTCACCGTTACGGTGGATCGCAAACTGGGCGAGACCCATCCGGAGCATAAGGATATTGTCTACCCCCTCAACTATGGCTATGTGCAGGATGTGCTTGCGCAGGATAATGAGTGGCAGGATGCCTATATCTACGGCGAAACCCAGCCGCTGGATGTGTTCGAGGGTCAGGTGGTGGCGGTCATCCACCGGCTGGATGATGTGGAGGATAAATGGGTGGTAGCCGACCCCGGCCTCCGGCTCACCAAAGAGAAGGTGTGGGAAGCCACCCGGTTTATGGAACAGTATTTTCAGGTAGAGATCGTTTGTTTATAACGGATAAATGAAGCCACTTTGCATATTTTTGCAAAGTGGCTTCATGCACTTATTGTTTTATTCTCCCAGCTTGATGCAAGCAGGGCCCTCGGGGCGGATGGCCAGCACGTTGCAGCTGCGCTGCCCGAAAACGGCTTCCATTTCCTTCACGAAGGTATCCAGCATAGCGTTGGGTACAAAATTGAGGGTGGTACCGGCAAAGCCGCCGCCGTGTACACGCCATGCGCCTTGACCATACAGCTTGTTCTGGGCAAGCATCAGCGCCAGTGCAAGCTCTTGGCGGTCGGGGGTGGCAAAGATGTTTTGCAGGTATTCAAAGCTACTGCGTCCGCTTTCGATAATCAGGCTGAGGAAGGCGGGCATATCGTTGCGCTGCAGGGCGCACACCAAGTCGCATACCCGGCGGTTTTCGTTAAAATAGTGGGCGGCACGCATGATGGCACGGTCGGCGTTCTGCCCTTTCAATTGCTGGCGAACGCGGGGCAATTCCTGCATGAAGCGTTCCGGCAGCACAGAGCGCAGATCGGGCTGACCAAAGCACTGTGCCACGGCTTTCATCTCTTGGGGAATGGCAGCATAGGCAGGGGTCAGGTCGTCGTGGCTGCCGCCGGTGTTTACCACCACCAGCTGATAGCCCATCTTGTTAAAATCGTAGGCAATGGCGTTTACCTGCGGGTCGGATTCTTTGAAGTCGATAAAGCAAAGCCCGCCCACGCTGCTGGCCATCTGATCCATCAGACCGCTGGGCTTGCCGAAATACACGTTTTCGGCATATTGGGAAATGATGGCCCGCTTCTTGGCATCCAGCTTGTTGCCGGCGTAGAGCTCATCGAAAATAGCGCAGATGAGCACCTCGAAGGCGGCAGAGCTGCTCAGGCCGCTGCCGGAGCGCACGTTGGAGGTAACGACAGCATCAAAGCCGCCGATGGCAAGCCCTTCCCGGTGCATGCCATGCGCTACGCCGCGCACCAAGGCGGCAGTGGTGCCTTCTTCTTCCTTGCGGGGAGACAGCTCCTCCGGGGCTACGGAAAGGCTCAGGGCGGGGTAGCCCTCGCTGTGGATGTTGACGATGTTGTCGCTGCGGGGGGTAACGGCGGCCAGCGTATCCAGATTGACGGCCGCTGCCAGCACCTTGCCCCGGTTGTGGTCGGTGTGGTTACCGGCGATTTCTGTGCGGCCGGGGGCGCTGATCATGTAGATGGGCTGGGGGTTGCCGATCAGGTCTTCGTGGCGTTTGAGCAGACCGGTATAGCGGGTGCGCTGGGATACCAGCATCCCTTCCCGGCTTCCGTAGAGGGTGAGCAGACGCTGCATTACATCAGGGCTTTGCAGCTGGCGCTGCATCTTGGCGTACTGGTTCATGTGGTGTTTTCCTTCCTTTGCGAAGCGTTATCAGGGGTTGATAGAGTCGGCTACGGTCTGCCACAGGGCGACCATTTCGTTTGCGCCCCGCTGGTCTAGCCCGGCGCGGAAATCGGCGATGGTCTCATCGGTAATGGGGGTGATGCCCATAACAAAGTTGGCAATGGCCACATCCACATAAGCGCCCAGCTCGTTCTGGATGGGAGCGATCTGCTGGCGCTGTGCATCGGTCAGCGTGTAGTAGGGGAAGGCCATGCGCAGGTATGGGGTAAGCAAGTCGCATTGCGTGGTGATATGGCGCACGGTGGGGTCGTTGAATTTGGCGTTGAATTCCTTGGGGAAGAGCAGGGGCATCTCGCCGGTATCGGTAATGCTGACCTCGCCGCTGGAAATGCTGTTGATGGTATTGGGATCTTCAAACCATTTCCAAGAGCCATCGGGGGCGTAATCCCAGTGCTGGCCTTGCTTGCCTACCATGGCTTCGATGGCGCCTTCCTCGGTGTAGAGCACATCCACCCAGCGCAAAAGGGCAGCAGGATCGCTGCAGGCGGAGGTGATGGCAAAGGTGCCGCGGGCGATCTGCCCGTTCAGGTCGCGGTATACCTTGGTGCCGTCGGGGGCGGTCAGGGGCTCCAGCACCACATACTGCTCGCTGTGGCTGATGGGCATCAGGTACAGGGGCGTGGGGGCGAAGAATGCGCCGTATACGACGGCGGCGTCCTCATCGTTGATCCTGCGCAGGGTATCGGCGGTCTCAAAGCTGGTGTTGTCCAAAAGACCGGCGGCGTACATGCGGCGCATGTCCTTTAGGAAGGTAACAAAGCTGTCCTCCATGGGCCAGTAGTGCACCTGCCCGGCCTCATCGGTGTAGAGGTTGTACTCGTTTACCACAACGCCATAGGCATGGCTGAAGAATTTTAATTCCCACGGGCCGATGAACAGGAAGCTCATCTCATCCGATTTGCCGTTTTGGTTAGGGTCGGCGGTGATGAATGCTGCCAGCACTTTTTCGAGGGTGGCCATATCGGTGGGTATGCTCAGGTGCAGGTTATCCAGCCATGTTTTGTTTATCCACATGGCGTTCTGGGTGGATACGGTCTGGATCATGGGCAAAGCGCCCACCTTGCCGTTGGGCAGGGTAATGGCCTTCAGCCAGTCGGGGTTCTGCTGCAATAGCGCCCACAGGTTGGGGGCATGCTCCGGCAGAAGCGGCAGAAGGTCGATCAGCTGCCCGCTGTCGGTGTAGCGGATCAGCTCTTCGCTGGTGAGGGCAGCCTTAAAAAGCACATCCGGCAGCTGCCCGCCGGGGGCGAACATGGCATCCTTGGCGGCTTGCCATTTTTCTACATCGTTGTATTCCTGAAACGTAAAGCCGATACCGGTGCGCTCCTGCATGCGGGTAAAGAACCCGTTGGATGCCCATTCCTTCACGCTGTCCTGTCCGTCAAAGCCGGCCATAACAAACTCCTGCGCCAGGCAGGCGGCGGGCAAAAGCATCAGGATGGTCAGCAGGCATAAAAGACGTTTCATCATCGCTTATCTCCCATAAACATGAAAAGATGGATAGAGCAAGGGGCAAAATTCCCCACCCTATCCTAGCTATTATACCTGATTGAGCAGCGTTTGAAAAGCAGTTATCCAAAGAACAGACAAGGGAATTTGTGCAAACCATTGCCCTCTTTGCAGCGCAGGAAGCATTGACAAGCACAGTAGAACGGACTATAATAACACCCGTGCCAAAGAGCACAAAGGGGTGCTGACGAACGTCGGCTGAGATCGGGTATGTGCCCGGGACCCTGGAACCTGATCCGGGTAATGCCGGCGTAGGAATCAACGGAATATCTCCATTGAGCCCGCGCTGCCTTTACCCCGCAGCAGCGGGTTTCGTTTATATACGAAAGGGGCGGTATCTCTATGAAACAACTCAAGGTAAGACAATTGGTAGAATGTGCTATTCTCGTTGCCATCGGTACGGTGCTCAGCCTGTTCACCTTCCAAGGCCCGTGGGCGTTGGGCGGCGGCATTACGGTATGCAGCATGCTCCCCTTGGTAATGATCGCTCACCGTCACGGCACGGGCTGGGGCATTGCAAGCGCGCTGGTATACAGCCTTTTGCAGCTGTTGCTGGGGCTGAGCAATGTGGGCTATGCGCCCGATGCGCTCACTGCCGTCGGCATCATCCTGCTGGACTATGTGATCGCTTTTACCATCATCGGCTTTGCAGCCTGCTTCAACAAGGTGGTCGCCAACCGTCAGCTGAGCATTGTGCTGGGCATCGTGGTCACCTTCTTGGGCCGCTTTGTGTGCCACTTCCTCAGCGGCGTACTCATCTGGGAAGCCCTGTGGCCCAACGAGCTGGGCTGGGCAGCTCCCGTATGGTCTGTTGCCTACAATGGCTCCTATATGCTTCCCGAGATCATCATCACAGCGCTGGTGGCTTGGTTGAGCTATGCTCCCCTCAAGAAGTACTGGCACGGTGAGGATCTGCCCAAGGTAAAGTAAGAATTGCATCTTCAAACAAAAAAGTTGTCCCGCCAGCTGGGAGGATGGAGAGGAAGGAGTTATCCTTCACTTTGCACCAAAGAAATACCGAAACAGCAAGCCCGCCAAGGCTTGCTGTTTCTTGTTCAGCGTGATAGAATGAAGGCGACAAACTTGAATTTGGAGGATAGAATGTGCGAGTAGGTATTATTTGTGCAGGAGATAGAGAAGTTGCTCCTTTTTTACCAATAATATGTGAGTGTAAAACAACTGAAAAAGCAATGCTCAAATTTTATGAAGGAACAATAAGTGATGTGGAAGTTGTTGCTTTGTTTTCGGGAGTATGTAAAGTAAATGCTGCTATCGCAACACAAATACTAATAGATACCTATCATGTGAATGCAATTATTAATGCAGGCACAGCAGGCGGATTGAATGAAAACCTTGAAATCTTTGACACAGTAATTTCCACAGAAGTTGCATATCATGATGTTGCCCCAAACATATTAACAGAATTTCATCCGTGGTTAGAAACCGTATTTTTTAAGGCAGACCAAGAGTTGTTGAGTTTGGCTAAAAAGGCAGTTGATAAACTTGAGCAGAACCATAAAGTTTTTTGGGGACGAATGGTAACAGGTGAAGCCTTTATAGCAGATGAGGGACGTCAAAAGATTAATGAGCAATTTGAACCATTAACAGTGGATATGGAAACGGCAAGTATTGCTCATGTATGCTATGTAAATAACATGCCATTTATTTCTGTTAGGTGTATTACAGACACCGCAACACATAGTGGAACTGGTCATTTTGAAGAAAACTGTGAAAAGGCGGCTATGATAGCAAGAGATATCACGGTACTTTTGTTAAGAGAACTTCATGGAAAGTAATGAAACAGACAAATTCCAATTTGTTGAACAAACCAAAGCAGATTTTCTCCCTCTTAGGAGGGCGCAATTATACGCACCATTCCGGTGCATTGCGTTTGGGAACCACATAAGCAAACGGGCATCCGAATGTCGGATGCCCGTTTGTTTGTTGTTGGATAAATGGTTCCTTAAGAAACCTCCCCCCAGACGGGCACCCTTTTGCTTACGGATCGATATATTACCAGATCTTAATGAATTCATCTACTATTTTTTTCGTCCGTTCGGCTATCTCCTTCTCGTTCCAGGCTTTGCCTGCGTTGAACACGTCGACGATTTCCTTTGTGTAGAACAGATTAGCGTATTTTTCAATGCCGCCGTTCTTTTCGTCGCCCTTGATCTTACGCTTGAAATCGTAGTTGCGCACGGAGGTGTTGAGCGAGGTGTTGAGCAGAGCCATGTTGCCTATTTCGTATACCGCGGTGCCGCGGATCTCCTCTGCCTCTTCCTTATCCGTTACGGGCGCACCGTCGGTTCCGATCACCGGAACGCCCGACACACGCCAGTGCTCCTGCCACTTCTGCGGCATAATATGTTCGAGCGAATAGCAATATTTCAATTCCTGCTCGGTGCACTTTCTGTCGCCGTGTCGTCTCTTCAGCTCGAGCCAGAACAGAATGAGCGCCGCATGCTTGTTTCCTATGCTGCGCAGGTACGCACCGATCGCATCATTGCTGATCTCGTCGCTTTTATCTGCCAGCAGCGATTCGGATGTGATCTTTCCGGCTATCAGATCGGCACAGTTTTTATTGAAATTCTTGGTGGACACCTTGCATATGGTGTGGCGCATCACTATTTTTTCTATGTTTTTGAGCTCGTTCTTCAGCTCGTCGCAGATGGAGTCATTATCCTCGACGGGAGCATACTTTTTCAGCAGATAGAGAATGTAGGCGTGGACGGTCGATACGTCACACTGGTCGAGTATGTGGAACAGTCTCTGGATAGGTCTGCCGTAAGAATACAGGGTATCGGCTCCGGCGGTGCG
>JAZSRK010000074.1:0-20700 GCA_045538465.1 Candidatus Limiplasma sp.
GGCAGCTTCACCAGTTGCAGCACCAGTAGCTTCAGCAGTTGCTTCTGCAGCTACAGGAGCGGCTTCTTCGGCGGCGGCAGCTTCACCAGTTGCAGCACCGGTAGCTTCGGCAGTGGTTTCTACAGCAGGAGCGGCTTCTTCGGCAGCGGCAGCTTCACCAGTTGCAGCACCGGTAGCTTCGGTAGTTGCTTCTACAGCGGCGGGAGCAGCTTCTTCGGCAGCAGTAGCTTCACCAGTTGCAGCGCCAGTAGCTTCAGCAGTTGCTTCTGCAGAAACAGGAGCGGCTTCTTCGGCAGCGGCAGCTTCACCAGTGGCAGCGCCGGTAGCTTCGGTAGTTGCCTCTGCAGCGGCGGGAGCAGCTTCTTCAGTGGTAGTTGCTTCACCGGTAGCAGCACCAGTAGCCTCTGTAGTTGCCTCAGTTGCCACTGTTTCTACGATCGCAGTGGAAGGTGTTGCTTTGGTGGAGAGATCCAGTCCGAAGATCTGTCCAGCCTGAGGCATCACATTTGCAGCCATCAGCACCGTCCACGAAAGCATCAAAATGGTACGTGCTGCCAAGGCAGGATTGATGAAGTTCTGACCAATGCCGCCAAACATCTGCTTCACCAATACGATGGCGATCACAGAGCCGACGATGCCCATCCACCATGGAGCGGAAGCGGGCATGTTGAAAGCCAGCAGCAAACCGGTCACTACAGCGCTCAAATCGCCGACGGTGCTGGTCTGATGAGTCATCTTTTGGTAAACCCACTCAGAAAGAATGCAGCCAAGCACGCAGGTAATAATAACGGACAGTGCAGGTGCACCAAAGAACCACACAGCAGCGATCGCTGTAGGCAGCAAGGCGATGATCACATCCAGCATGATGCCTTTTGTACTTGCTTTGGTGTTGCGCAAAAACGGAGAAGGAGCAACGATCAGTTTCTTTTGCATCTTACTTCTCTCCTTTCTTTGCCGCTTCGATCTTGCGGCGCTGCGTGATGATCTTCTTAGCCACACGGCAGCTCTGGGTCAGGTTACGCTTGGCGGGGCAGCTATAGGAGCAAACACCGCACTCAATACAATTCATAACGCCGGCTGCCTCTGCCTGCTCGAAAAGATCCTTGCGGACATAACGGTCGATGGTAGCGGGAGACAAAAGCATCGGGCAGGCTTCTACGCAGCGACCGCAGCGGATGCATGCGGATTCCTTTACCACAGCCAGTGCAGATTCCAGCGCTACAATACCGCTGCAGCCCTTGGTGATGGGAATATCTTCACGGCTGATGGCCATGCCCATCATGGGGCCGCCGTAAATCAGCATGCGTGTGTTAGGCAGAATACCTTCGGAGGTATCCAGCAGCCATTCTACAGGTGCACCGATCCGCACCAGATAGTTAGCAGGCTTCTGAACATTTCCACCAACAGTAACCACCCGATCCACCACGGGGCGGCCTTCATAAACAGCACGGTACAGCGCATAGCAGGTACCCACGTTCATAACGATGGCCCCTACATCCAGCGGCAGCTTGCCGTTGGGTACGCGACGGCGGGTAAGAGCGTATACCAGTTGTTTCTCGCCGCCCTGAGGATACTTCACCTTCAAAGCAACTACACTGGCGTTTTCGCAAATGCTGCATGCAGCCTGCATTTCTTCTACGGCATCCTTTTTATTGTTTTCGATGCCGACGATCACTCTTTCAATACCGAGTGCTTTTTGCACCAGCTGTGCGCCCTTCATGATCTCCTGAGCATGTTCCAGCATCAAGCGGTGGTCGGCAGACAGGTACGGTTCGCACTCTGCACCGTTAAGCACCAAGGTATCTACTACCTTATCTGCAGGCACAGCCAACTTGACAGCCGTGGGGAACGTTGCACCGCCCATACCTACGATGCCCATCTCACGAGCGAGGTTGGATAGTTCTTCGGCTGTGATATTTGCAGGATCTGCCGCAGGCGTAAGCTCTACCCAAGTATCCTGAAAATCGTTATCGATAATAACGCTCATCTGCTGTGTGCCATTGGCGGTAATGCAGGGGATGCAATCCACTACCGTACCGGATACGGAAGCATGCACAGCAGCGCTAACAATGCCTACAGCTTCGCCGATCTTCTGCCCCACCTTTACCGCATCGCCTTTTTGTACAAGAGCTTTGCAAGGGGCGCCAATGTGCTGCTGCAGCGGAATGGCCACACGAGAAGGAAGCGGCGCTTCCATAATGGCCAGAGAAGCGGTTACTGCCTTTCCCCCATTTCCTTCATGAGGATGCATACCGCCAGGAAAGTTGAATACAGAACTCATAGTTGATCGTCCTTCCTGTATCTGATTACGGCCGGATATAAACCAGCTTTAGTATAACACATTTGTTCACAACCGAAAAGGATTGTTATTTTTTCGTCAGTAATTGACGATCATTTAGGTAATTTTCGCTTCCAATCCCATGCGGCGTTGAGAATGGCACGTGCATGTGCGTAGCCGCTTTCCTGTTGTTCGTTGCTAACACCGATCAGGCGTGCTACTTCGCGTATTCTTTCCTCTTTTTCCAATTTGGTTATTGAGGTGAATGTACGGTCGTTGTGCACCTGCTTTTCCACAAAGAACTGGGTATCTGCCATGGCAGCGATCTGCGCCAGATGGGTCACGCACAACACCTGATGATACCGTGCGATCGAGGCCATCTTTTCCGCTACCACTTGGGCGATATGTCCGCTGATACCGGTATCGATCTCATCAAAGATCATACAGGGAATACCGCCGTGGGCGGCGCCTGCAGCCTTCATGGCCAGCATCAGGCGGGAAAGTTCACCGCCGGAGGCTGTTTTATCCAAAGGTTTCAAGGGCTCACCGGGATTGGGCGCGATGTGGAACACCACATGATCATCGCCTTCAACCGTAGGCACCTTCTTTTGCTCCGGGCCGGGCTGTTCAAAAATGCATGCAAAACGTGTGTTGCGCATGCCAAGGTCGCCCAGTTCTTTTTCCATGGTGGCTTCCAACTGTGTGGCGAGGTTTTTTCGCGCTTCGGTCAGCTGGGATGCTTGCTGGCGATAGGCCATAAGCTTTTGCTTGTAATCTGCCTCTGCGCGCTTTAGACGATCTTCCATGCTGCCAAGGCGGCTCAATTCATCTTTGATCTCTTCGTGATGAGCGACCAGTTCATCGGCAGTCATTCCGTAACGGCGCTCCAGTTTACGGATCAGATCCAGCCGTTCCAGCACTTCTTCATTACGCTCGGGGTCGAAACTTTCTTTTTCGAGAATGTCTCGCAGTTCCAGCCCGATCTCTTCAAGCTCGTAATAAGCGGCGTTCATCCTGTTGGCTAAAGCTGCAAAACGTTCATCCAACCCTTCGATGATGCGCATTCCATCAGTGGCAGAACGCAACTTGTTCAAGGCGCTTTGTTCCCGGCCGCCTGCGTAGGTCTCGGTATAAGCGTTCCGCACGGCTGTATCGATCTTTTCTGCCCCGGCAAAGCGTTCCCGTTCCTTTGCCAGCTTATCAGCTTCGCCGATGGTCAGCTGTGCTGCATCCAATTCCTTTACACGGCTGCTGAGGTACTCGGTGCGCTCGGCGCGTTGCGCGTTTTCCTTGCGAAGGGCAGCAAACTTGACGCTGCTTTCCTTCCATGTACGAAACAGCTCAGCTGTCTTTTGCTTCGTTTCCCAAAATGCGTCATCGCCGAAGGAATCCAGAAACGCCATATGTTTCTTTGCATCCAGCAAGCTTTGGTGTTCGTGCTGTCCGTGAACATCCACCAGCAATTCGGATAGGGTCTTCAGCAGCGCAAGAGGTACGATGGTACCGCAAATACGGCAAATATTGCGTTCGCCGTGGGTGATCTCCCGATAAACGCTCAGCAGGTCGCCTTCTGCTTCCAGTTGCTGCTCTGCCAGTACTTCCTTTACTTTTTCAAGACCAGAAATATCGATCAGCGCTTCCACAGATGCACGGTCGCAGCCGGAACGGATCAGCCCCCGATCGGCTCTTTCGCCCAGCACAAGGTTGATGCTGTCGATCAAGATGGACTTACCAGCGCCTGTTTCGCCGCTGAGCACCTGCATGCCCTTGGTAAAGTCGATATGCAAATTTTCGATCAGCGCAATATTGCGCACGGTCATGGACACCAACATGGTATCGTACTATCCTTTCTTCGCTTAGCGATGGATCATGGCGTTGAGACGCTCCAGCACACCGGGCACTTCTTCTGTGCTACGCACAATAAGCAAAATGGTGTTATCCCCGGCGATGGTACCCAAAATTTCCGGCCAGCGCATGCTGTCGATGGCTTCTGCAGCAATATTGGCGCTGGCAGAAATGGTCTTGAGAATGATCTGGTTGTAAGCGCTGGTCATGTTGAGCACGGTGTCGCTGAACATACGAATAAGACGCTCGTTGATGCTGCTATCGGCGTTGTCTGCCAGTGCATAGCGATAGTTGCCGCCGGTGGACTGCACCTTAATGAGCTTCATCTCTTTAATGTCGCGGGATACGGTGGCCTGCGTAACACGAAAGCCGCGCTTTCCAAGTTCTTCTGCCAATTCCTCTTGTGTCTCCACAGATTGGTTGTTGATGATCTCCAAAATAGCAACTTGACGAGAGCTTTTCATAATGCCTCCTGCTTAATGGCTCCATTCAGCCAGTTTAATACGGATCGTGGAAAAGAAATCGTGGGGACTTAGATGAATGAGACGAGTGCTTTGCTGCGCTCGTGTGATGAGCAGCTTCTCGCCTGCGGATAGGAACACAGCCTGCCTACCGTCCACATCCACCTGCGCTGTCTGGTTGTAACTTTCGTCCAGCTCGATGGTGATGGTTTGATTGGAAGAGGTGACCACCGGGCGATGCTGCAAAGAATGACAGCAAATAGGCGTTACGATAATGCATTCCAGCTTAGGGTGAACGATGGGGCCGCCGGCAGAAAGCGAATAGCCGGTGGAGCCTGTAGGTGTAGACAAAATAAGACCATCGCCGATGTAAGGATCGAGCCTTTCCCCCTCCAGCGAAACTTTCAAGCCGATCAATCTTGCATAACCGCCGCGGTTTAATACGATATCGTTCAAGGCAAAAAAGCTTTGGTCACCGATGGTTGCTTTTAGCAGCATGCGTTCTTCGATGGTGTAACAGTCCTGTGCTAACAGGTGGCAAGCCATCGGCATCTGATCCCATTCCACTTCGGATAAAAAGCCAACAGTACCCAGATTGATGCCCAGCAATGGCAAACCATAGGTCAAAGCCAAACTATTCGCACGCAAAAAAGTACCGTCACCGCCAATGGCCAGAATGGCATCGCATTCGCCGGGGCGATCCGAATACTGCAAACGAGGGCATTCATCATCCATAACAGAAGAAAGCCAGAGCTCAGCGATCGGCTCAAGCCCTGACTTTTCCATTTCATCAACAATTTGCTTAATGATGGATCTTGTATCGGGCTTGCGCTGATGCATGACAAGATAGATCTTTTTCATGATCCAACCGCCTTTCAAAAGCAGTATAGCACATCCCGTATAAATATACAACTATGTATAAATGAAAATTATCGAATGTTGACCGTATGTTATTTGGCTAACGTCTGGTGCGCCGCCTCAACCGTGTGCGCAATTTGATCCTGCGTTACACACTCGCCCTCACCCGGGAGCAATTCGGTAATGTATTCAATGTTGCCTTCTGGGCCTGTGATGGGCGAGAAATCAAGTTGAGCCATGCGGTAGCCGATCTGAGGCACAAACTCGTATATGCTTTGGATCACTTGGCGATGCACCGCTGGGTCGCGTACAACGCCCTTCTTGCCCACGTGTTCGCGCCCTGCTTCAAACTGGGGCTTAATGAGAATGTAAAAGCGACCCTTGCTATCCATCAGCTGTGCTGCGGTCGGCAGGATCAGCTTGACAGAAATAAAGGATACATCCATCACCGTTACATCGGGTACGCAGGGGATCTCTTCATGGGTCAGATAGCGGGCATTGGTACGTTCCATGACTGTTACCCGTTCGTCGTTGCGTATCTTCCAATCCAACTGACCATAGCCCACATCGATGGCATAGACATGCTTGGCACCGTTTTGCAAAAGCACATCGGTAAAGCCGCCGGTAGCTGCGCCAATATCCATGCATACAGCATCGGTAACGTCGGCAGAAAACACACGCAAGGCCTTATCCAGTTTCAGTGCTCCACGTCCAACAAAGGGGTGGCTGTGTCCGCGGATGGTCAATTCGGCAGTTTCCTCCACTTTTTCGGAGGCTTTCAGGATCTTTTGCTCCTTCAGGTACACTTGCCCTGCCATGATCATCGCCTGTGCTTTTTCGCGGCTGGGGGCATAGCCGAGGCGAACCAGCGCCAGATCGGCTCTCAATTTGTCAGCCATTGACGGGGGCCTCCTTTGTTAATACATGCATAATGCGCTGCGTAAGCGTATCATCGTCCAATCCTACATCTTCCAAAAGATGCTGATGGTCGCCATGCTGTACATACAGATCTGCTACGCCAAGCGGTACGATACGAACCGTCTTTTCTGCCTGTGCAGCATATTCCAATACTGCGCTGCCAAAACCGCCAGCAAGGATATGCTCTTCAAGTGTAAAGATGGTTTGTCCTTCCTCGAATAGCTTATTCAAGCATTCAAGATCCAAAGGTTTTATCGTCGATGCATTCACTACACGGATGGATAATCCGCTTGCTTGCAGACGATCGGCTATGCGCATAGCGGCAGCTGTCATGCTGCCGACGGCAAGAATCGTCGCTCTGTCCCCTTCGATAAGGGTCTCCCAGCGGCCGATAGCGAAATGTTCGATCTTGCGGTTATCTGGCAGTACCACCGCAGACTTGGGATATCGAATAGCACAAGGAGCATTGAGATGATAAGCCGCATCAATGGCGAATTTCAATTCTTCCTCATCAGCAGGAGCCAGAACCGTCATACCGGGAATGTGGCGAAGGAAGGCAATATCAAACAAGCCTTGATGAGATTGACCATCTTCGTTGGAGATACCAGCACGGTCGATCATGAAGGTAACGGGCAAGTTTTGAATACATACATCATGCAGAGCTTGGTCGTAACCACGCTGCAAAAATGTAGAATAGATAAAGAAGAAGGGTTTCAACCCACCGGCAGCCATACCGGCGCACAGCGTTACAGCGTGCTCTTCCGCAATACCAACATCATCGTATTGGGAAGGATGGGCTTTTGCAAATGCAGCAGTGCCGGTGCCCAGCGGCATAGCTGCTGTGATCACTCGGATGCACTTATCATCGTTTGCTAAACGGATCAACTCTTCGTTTGCAATGGAGCCATTGCTTTTGGCGGAGGAATTGGCAGACTTTCCGCTTTCGATCAGGAATGGCGGCGTGCCGTGGAAAACTTCGGGCTTTTTCTCAGCACTCATATAGCCATAGCCTTTCTTGGTCAGACAATGGATCAATACAGGCTCGTCCATCTCTTTGGCAAGGGTCAGCATACGCTCTACTTCGCCTTGGTCGTTTCCGTTGATGGGGCCTAAATAACGAAACCCTAAAGCGGTAAAGAAGCCATCATCTACCACAAGGCTCTTGATCATCTCTTTTACGCCATGAAAGAGGCGATACAAAGGCTTGCCAATGAGCGGAAAGTTTTGCAAACTGTGCTTTACCTGCCGTTTGGTCACGATCCAACCCGTGGAGGAACGCAGCTTGGAAAGATAACGGCTGAGAGCGCCCACGTTCTCTGCGATGGACATCTCATTGTCATTCAGCAAAACGATCATGCGGGTGCGGGTATTGCCGCAATCGTTAAGGGCTTCGTAGCACATACCGCCAGTTAAGGCCCCGTCACCCACCACTGCTACCACATGATGGTTTTGACCCAGCGCATCACGGGCCCGGGCATAGCCAAGCGCAGCAGAAAGAGCCGTGGATGCATGACCGGCTTCGAAACAATCGTATTCACTTTCGTTATGCCTTGGAAAACCGGAAATACCGCCGTAGGTACGCAACGTATCAAAAACGGAATAGCGCCCAGTCAGCAGCTTGTGGGTATAGGTCTGGTGACCGACATCAAACACCAGCTTATCTTCTGGTGCATGAAAAATCCGGTGCAATGCCATGGTGATCTCCACAATGCCCAGATTGGAAGCCAGATGCCCACCGTTCAGCGATACTGTCTGGATGATCTTGGTTCGAATATCATCCGCCAGTGCTTCGCATTCTTCCAAGCTTAGCTGCCGAATATCCTCCGGGCTTTTGATGTTGGATAGCTCGATCATTTTCTTCCTCGCGCTTTAGTGCATTTTCGCTCCGCTCTTGGGGCCAGCCTTGCCGCCAAGGGAAATGCCAGCCAGTATATCGGAGGAATAGGCGTAGTTGCAATCATCCTTATCCTGCTGGGCTTCCATAGCACAGCGCACCATTTCGTCGATCAGCTGGCTATAGGGCACGCCGCAGGGCTCCCACAGATAGAAGGAAAGCGAACCAGGAATGGTATTGATCTCAGTGATGAAAAGCTGCTGGCTTGCAGAATCGAACATAAAGTCGATGCGTACAACACCCTTGCAATCGAGTGCAACAAACATATCCTTAGAAAGCTGCTGGATCTGCTGGTACAGTTCCGGCTCGATGGGAGCGGGCAGTACACGCTTGAGGGAAGCCATGCCCTTGGTGGAGTTGCCGCCAGCGCCGTACTTATCCATAAAGGACAGCAGATCGCCGCCGGAAATGGGCATTTCGATCTCGCTGGCACGCACTTGGCCGTTGTAACCAATCACGGAGCAGTTCAGCTCCAGCGGCTCATTAAGCCCTTTCTCAGCCAGTACTTTACGGTCAAACTCAAAGCCCAGCTCCAAAGCAGCTTTCAATTCTTCCCGATTTGTAGCTTTGCTTACACCAATGGAGGAACCCAGCAGTGCAGGCTTGATGAATACGGGATAGCCGATCTCTTTTTCTACGGTGTCCATCAGCTGTTCTGCATCGTTTTCCCACTGTGCGCGCAGGCAAGCAATACCGGGCAGTACCGGAAAACCGCAGCCCTTGAAAAACTGCTTCATGTATACCTTATCCATGCCGATGGCAGAAGCGCCGATGCCAGAGGATGCATAGGGAATGTTGCAAAGCTCCATCAAGCCCTGAATGCTGCCATCCTCGCCATGCATGCCGTGGAAAACGGGGATAACGCATTCCAAACGGGCCACAACGATCTGCTGGTCTTTGGCAAAGAGGCCTTTGCCCTGTTCCATACGGGTAAGAGCGCCGGAACCAGCCGTGATATCCAGCTGCACACGATAAATTCCCTTTCGGTTTTCGTCAAAGGGCGTGTAGGTGGCAATGTCCATCAAGGGTTCGCCGGTAAACCATTCCCCCTTCTTGCTGATATAAACAGGGATCACATCGTATTTTTCACGGTTTACAGAACGCATCAGCTGAACAGCGCTGATAATGGAGATCTCGTGTTCACAGGTACGGCTGCCAAAAAGTACACCCAGTTGGATCTTGCTCATAGATAATTCCTCCGCAATAATCAGGCTTCCTGATAATGATCGGGCAAATCGTTTTCATAAAGGACCGTGTCGCCGGGGCGAACGATGGTATGCAGCAGTTTGGTAGAATCGTCCAAACTATCCACACGATGAATGTTCTCAGGGTCAAAACCGCTTTCTTTCAGGCCTTCCAAAATAGGGGTGGCGCGGTTTTTACCAATGATGATCGCAATATCTGCGCAATCTTTCATCTGGCTGCCAAAGATGCGGTTGTATTCCGCTTCCTTTTCGCCCAGTTCTACCATACCGGGAGTGATGATGATGCGCCGGCTTGGAAACTGCTTGAGCACTTCCAGCGCTGCCTTTGCACCAACAGGGTTGGAGTTGAATGCATCGTTGATGATGGTGAAGCCGCCGGGATTCTTCATCAGTTCCAAACGATTCTTGACAGGCTGAAGCTTTTCAATACCGTGTGCGATCTGCTTAAGGGTAAGCTTCAAGTCGCTGGCAACGGCGGCCGCAAGCAAAATGTTCTGTACGCTGTGGTCGCCCAGCAGCTTGGTGCGGCACTCGATCTGCCCTTTGTTCTTTATGTGCAGCATAAAGGTGGTACCTTCGGGCGAAACCGTTACCTGATCGCACCACACATCGCAGGTGGCTGGGTCTCGACCGCAAAGCGTCTTGGTCTTGGTCGTTTTGCGGTACATCTCGAGGCAATAACTGCCGTCATCGTAGAAATAGCTGCACGAATCCTTCTCAGGTAATGCATCGATCAGCTCATACTTGGTCTTGGCTACACGTTCGATGGTCTTAAAGGTTTCCAGATGCTGAGGACCAACAGAGGTGATAATACCGATGGTGGGATGCACCAAACGGCACATTTCCTTGATGTCGCCCACATGGCGTGCGCCCATCTCGCCTACGAAGATCTGATAGCTGGGTGTAAGGCGTTCGCGAATAGCGCGGGTAACGCCCATGGGCGTGTTAAAACTGGCGGGGGTGATCAGCGTGGGATATTTTTCGCTAAGAATAGCACCGAGAATATGCTTGACCGTAGTTTTGCCATAGCTGCCAGTCAGGCCGATACGAATAAGATCGGGGTTGGACAACAGCTTGCGGCGGGCGTCGCGGAAATACAGTTCGCTGATGAGCTTTTCGATCGGCCAAGCCAGCAAACCAGCCAAAGCCACAACAGCAGGCAGCAAATGAGGCCACAGGATACTGATGAGACGATAAGCGCTAAAGCAGCTTACAAGTGCAGCAACCGCCAGCAGCACCAACGCATATACCACATACAAGCGCTTGATGCGCCCAGTGAATACAAAGGGTTTCTTGGCCCGCTTTACCGTGAGCAACTTGGATACCATGTAGCCGAGCACTGCAGCGGCAACCGGGAAAACTGCTACGCGAAGCAGATAGTATACAGGCGCACTGTTTGCCTGATATTTTTCTGGCTGAGGCAGGAGCAATATCAGCAGAAGGCTGACAATGCTTACACACACACCGGGCAAATAACTGTGCACGGGGTTTCTGTTCAGTGTGTGGTAATAGCCGGGAAACTGATAACTTTCCAACTGGAAGTAATGAATAATACCTTTGGCTGCAAAGAAACAGGCCAAGGATGGGATCAGTACCACGATCAAACGGTAAATGGTTTCGTTGCTCATCCGTTTACACCACCAAAGAAAAACTGTTTGGTAATAACTACAAAGCGTTGCCATTCCTCTGCGAAGGCGAAGTGTCCTCTGCCATCAAAGGTGATCAGGGCTGCATCTGGAATACGCTTTTCCATCTCCTGCCCCATCCACAGAGGAGTCTCTGTATCGTTGCTGCCCCAGATGAGCAGCGTGGATGCATTGATCTTCTCCAAAAGATGCGCTTGGTCGTAATTGATGACCTTTACAAAGGTCTTACGCATATTTTCGTTCAGCTTGATGTAATCTGCAGAACCGTATTTATTACGGAGATTAGTTTGCAATTGTTCTGCAAGCTTACCAAGCAAAGGCAGCTTTTTGCACTTTTCCAATAGTCCGTTCATTCGCTTGAACTTGGCTTGCCGTTTCTTTTGTTCTTCTGTAGGTTGTTTGCGAAGGCCTGCGCCGCCCGTGATCACTTGTTTATCGATAAGATCCGGGTATGTAGATGCCAGCTCGATGGCGACTCGACCGCCAAAAGAATGAGCAACCACGTTGATTTTTGTAATGTTCAGCGAATCGAGCAGCAGTTTTACCTGTGCAGCGTATTCAGGCACTCCCCAAGGCTCTGGAGGTTCTGCGCTCTGGCCGTGTCCGGGAAAATCCAGCGAAAGCACGGTGCTTTGCTCAAGGATCTCTTTTTGCAAAAAGGAAAATATATTTCCATCACAGCCCCAGCCGTGAAGCAGAACGACCACAGGTGCATCGGGGTTTTCGTTACGTTCCAACAAATAGTGGATCGCACAGTTCTGCAAAGTCGCCTCCAAAGGAAGCACCACCTTTCCCAATCATACCATACCATTTTACCCTATCTTATGCAAAAAGAAAAGCCAAAAACGCTCATAAAGGGCATTTTCCGCTTTTCTATTTCTTTTAGCAGGGTTCAATTGTCCGTTAAAAACCAGATGTAGCGCCGTTTTCTGGCACTTATTTCGTATTCTTGCTGTATGGCAGTTGGCACATCCACTGTGCATTCCAAGCGGCAACCAAGTTTCTCGCAGGTGCGAATGCTGGCAAAATTGTCGTCATCTGTCGTAATAACAAGGGTGCGGAAGCCCAAGTCGCGTAAAAGCGGCAAGCTCAAGCTGCAGGCCTGATAAGCGCCTGAATGCCCTCTGTAAGGCGGATCGATATGGTAACCGATATGCCCAAGATAAAACATACAAGCGCTTTCGCCGACCCTTATCGATAACTGGCCCGCTTCTCGCCTTGTGGTGCGGTGCACGATTTGAAAAATGAGCGATTTGGCATTTTCGAGGCAGGGTACTTGCTTGGAATAAGCGATCGGTACCAAAGCAAATTCATCATTGGCAAACAACGCAAGCCCTGCACGACCGCAGCGAATAAACTTACGTTCCAAAGATGTCTTCATACTTCCTGTACCGTTACCTTGGGCACCAGCGCATGGAAATCATCCGGGCGGAGCAGCTGTGTGCCGTCGGTCATTACGCTGGCAGCACCGGCCGCAATGCCGTAGCGGAAGGCTTCTTCCATGGGGGCGCCCTTGTCCAGCCCCATCAGCACGCCGCCGATCATCGCATCGCCTGCACCAACGGTAGAGCGAGCTTCCACTTGCAAAGCGGGAGCAAACAAGGTTTTCTGCCCATTGGTGTACATAGCGCCATACTTGCCCATGGAGATGATCACATTCTGTGCACCGTACTCCATCAGAAACAAAGCTGCATCCCGCAGGGAACGAAGGGTACGCAGTTCGCGGTTCATGATGGATTCCATCTCCGGCAGATTGGGCTTAACGAAATAGGGCTTTTCTTTGATGCCGTAAAGCAACGATTTGCCAGCGGAATCCAGCACACATTTCTTGCCTTGCAGCGCATGCAGGCACTGCTGGTAAGTGGTCTCTTCGCAGCCCATCGGCAGCCGTCCGCTGAACACGACACAGGAACTGTTGACCGTTTTTTCTTTCAAGAGCTCAATAAATGTGCTCATATCTTCAGGTGAAAGTACGGGGCCGGGCTCGTTAAACTCGGTCACACTATGGCTTTCGTCATCCAAAAGTTTCAGGTTGGTTCGTACCTGACCAGGAACCGTAATATAGCTCAACGGTACATTTTCTTTTTGCAACAACTGCAAAAAGCTGCTTTCGTCTGCTTCGCCAAGACAGCCGATGCAATCGGCCGCCACGCCGAGACGGCGCAGAACGATGGCTACATTGATGGCTTTGCCGCCGATATCAACACGAACATCCTTGAGGCGGTTTACTTCGCCAACCTTCAAGCTGGTCAGTGAGGCTGTTTTGTCGTAGCAGGGATTCATGCAAACAGTGGTGATCATAAGGATGCTCCTGTTCGTAAAGTATTTGATACACAGGGAACGGGACCGACACAAAAGGTCGGCCCCGCTGTATACCGATTGGGGAATTATTCTTCTTCGTCCTCGTCCTTCTTGGAGCTTTCGATGATCTTCTGCGCAACGTTGGCAGGCACTTCTTCGTAACGCTCAAAGGAAGTGGTGAAGGAACCACGGGCCTGAGTCATGGAACGCAGGTCGGTGGCATACTTGAACAGCTCGGACATGGGGGCTTCGGCAACCAGCTGCTGGCCGTCTTCCACCTTGTTCATACCCATGATGCGGCCGCGGAGCTTGTTCATTTCGCACATAACATCGCCCATGTATTCATCGGGCACGACGATCTCAACATGCATCACAGGCTCCAGCAGAGTGGGGCCAGCTTCCATGCAGCCCTTCTTGTAGGCAATACGGGCAGCGGTCTTGAAGGCCATTTCAGAGGAGTCGACGGGGTGGTAGGAACCATCGTACAGCTTGGCATGCAAGCCGACCATGGGATAACCAGCCAGAACGCCCTTCACGATGTTCTCACGCAGACCCTTTTCAACAGAGGGGATGAAGTTGCGGGGCACAACGCCGCCGACGACTGCATCTTCAAACTCGAAGTCTACGCTGGGATCCACAGTGGGAGAGAACTCGATCCAAACATCACCGAACTGGCCGTGACCACCGGACTGCTTCTTGTGGCGCCCCTGAGCCTTAACGGTCTTCTTGATGGTCTCACGATAGGGAATGCGGGGATCCTGCAGGTTGGCGTTGGCACCGAACTTGGTAGCCAGCTTGCTGCGGATCACGTCCAGATGCAGGTCGCCCTGGCCAGACAGCAAGGTTTCGGTGGTTTCCACGTTCTTTTCGATCTTGATGGAGGGATCTTCTTCCATCAGACGAGCCAGGCCGGAGAATACCTTATCTTCTTCGCCCTGCTTGGCGGCGAAAACGGCCTTGCTCATGCAGGGGATGGGATACTCGATGCCGGGGTACTTGATGGGGTTGGCCTGATCGCACAGGGTATCACCGGTGTTGGTGTACTGCAGCTTGCTCAGAGCGCCCAGATCGCCAGCGTTCAGGGACTGAGCATTGATCTGCTTCTTGCCGCGGAGCACGTACATACCGGCGCTCTTTTCCTGCTTGTCGGCGTTCACGTTGTACAGGGTGCCGCCAGCAGCCAGCTTACCGCTCATTACCTTGAACAAAGACAGCTTGCCAACGAAGGGGTCAGCGATGGTCTTGTAAACGAAGGCGCTGAAGGGCTCATCCACGCTGCACTTGCGGGTGATCTCTTCATCGGTCTTGGGGTTAACGCCGGTGTATTCGGCACGCTTGGGAGAGGGCAGGAAGTCGGCCATCACGTCCAAAAGCTTGCTAACGCCAACGCCAGTCAGAGCAGAGCAGGGAACCACGGGGCAGATCTCGCCGGAGAACATGCCAGCCTTGAAGCCTTCTAGAATTTCTTCGTGGGTCAATTCGCCCTCTTCCAGATACTTCATCATGAGTTCTTCGTCAGCACCGGCGGCAGCTTCGGTCAGCTCTTCCAGAGCGACGGAGATATCGTCTGCCATATCGGCGGGCACGGGGATCTCTTTGGGAGCGCCCTTGGCCACACGCTCGTAAGCCTTGTTCTCAAGAATGTTCACAACGCCGCGATAGTTAGCGCCGGAACCGATGGGCAAAAGAACAGGTACAACACTGCTGCCGAACTGCTCACGCAGCTTGGCTTCCACAGCCATAAAGTCGGCGTGGTCGCGATCCATCTGGTTGACGATGAACATCTTGGCAACGCCGTTCTTGGTAGCGTATTTCCAAGCCTTTTCGGCACCGACGGAAATATCGCCCACAGAGCTTACAACGATGGCAGCGGTCTCAACAACACGCAGGGGACCCATCATTTCGCCGATGAAATCGAAGTAACCGGGCACGTCGATGACGTTGATCATCTTGCCGTTCCACTCAATGGGAGCAACAGCAGCGCTAATGGAGTACTTACGCTTGATTTCTTCGGGATCGTAGTCGATAACGGTGTTGCCGTCTTCTACACGACCCTGACGATCGATTGCGCCGGCAGCGAAGAGCAAAGATTCCACCAAGGTGGTCTTACCCTCGCTGCCATGCCCCATGAGGGCGACATTGCGGATGTTTTTGGTTTCGTAGTTAGCCATATGAATCCCCCTAAACTGATATTAATGTGCATCAAAAGCATTGATCTATGAATCCCGTACCTGCCTGATGCGGAAAAACGAACTCTACAGTCAAAATATATTGTAACAGATTTGGGACAAAAAGAAAAGAGCAAAATCGAAAACTTTCTTTCCAGTTTTCGAAAAACGAGTGCAGATTGGCACAATCATTTGTATAAATAATGTTTTTTAAGATAACCTTCCAGATTTCCGTATTCGCTTACGATCATCGTATCGAGGCTCAAAGAATCCATACATGCAAAAAGGATAGCTAAACCATGCACGATGATGTCTGCGCGCTGCGGCTGTAAGAAAGGCAATTCTTGCCGTTTTTCTACGGGCATGGAGGCCAGCATGCGGATCGCATCCATCACATCATGCTTGTGGAGCGCAAAACCGTGAATGTTGCTGCGATCTGCCCATGGTTTGCGCTGTACAAAGGCAGCGGTGGTCGTAAAGGTGCCGCCAACGCCGATCCATTCTTGTGCAGGATACGCAAGAACAGAAGCCAGCTGCGGGGCCAGCAACGTCTTAGCATAGTCGATCACAGGTTTTACATCGTCTTCACAGCCGACAGAAAACATGCGGAACAAACGAACGGCGCCCATTTGCAAACTAACGCCGTGATGGATGCGGGTGCTATCCCCTACCACGATCTCTGTGGAACCTCCGCCGATATCGATCATACCCGAGGGAACGCCTCTGGTGGCCCCAAGAAAAGACAGCTCCGCTTCCTCATCGCCGGAGCAAACTTCCAATGTAAGCCCTGTTTTTTCAAATATGATCTTTTCTAATTCATCTGCATTTCTGGCATCTCGCACGGCGCTGGTAGCGAATAGATGAATAACTTCTGCACCTTGAGCTTCTTTGGAAAAAGCAGCAATGCTTTGTGCAGCCTTCTCGAGCATTTGAGGGGAGATATTGCCTTGTTCATCCAGCGCTGCGAACATACGCAGCCCTTCGCGGTACCGCCCAAGCCTTTCCAGCTTGCCTTCCCCCACATTCGCGATCAACATACGCAGAGAATTGGATCCGATCCCGATGGCTGCCGTCTGCAATGTCTTCACCCTCTTTTGTTTTATGGAGTTTACAACAGGTAACCTGCGCTAATGCTCAGGTTTAAATATACAAAAAGACCCTCTCCGAATTACAGAGAGGGACCATCCGTGCTATTGGGCTCATCGGGGAAGGTAATAACGAAGCGCAGTTCATCGGGCATCATAAAATCGTACTCATCCCGTGCTTGCTGCTCAACGAAAGCATCCGTACCGACAGTTTCTTCTTCGGCTTCCAGTGCATCCTGCTGATTGGTAAGATCGACCAGTTCCATAGAAGTCTGCTGATAGTTGGTCTTTACATTGTTAATAGAACCGGCGATGCCAATGTTTACACAGCAAAAGAAGAGAACCATCAGTACAATGCATGCGATGAATACCCAAAGATTCATCGTCCGGCGCATCGGCGATCACCCTTTCTTAGAAAATAGTAATATTTATATTCGACCAGTTTCCTTTTTTTCCTGCTTGTTTTGCAATGTTTTTTTCAAATTTGTTACGTATTTGAGAACTGCCTTCAACAGACGTCTCAAACCAATGCTATACAGGATCCATCCACTTATAAAGGCAAGCAAATGGTAAAGCCTGAGCGTATTATCATTGAGCAAAACGAGAGCTGCACCTATCAGCAAAAAGCATAGAAAAGCAGCAGCTACCTCAAATAAGGGTCTGGTCGTTCCAAAGCATGCACATAGATCGATACAAACACCAAAAGCTATGCCGATCGGTAAAATGAGCAAAAAAACAGATGCTTGCTGGGCTGTCTCGAAGAATAGCTTCATACTTGCTTCTTACGCCAAAACCAATTTCTGCCGTTTAAAGCGCCCGGCGTTTCATAAACCAGACTATCTATTTGTCCATCGATATCCAAGCGATTTTCATCAGGCAAAAGCTTGCCAATGTGCAAGCCATGACCCGTTACCACCAAATGTACATTTTCCAGTTTCATAACGATCTCACTCTCGTGAAAGCTGCACACGTCCATTACGCCTGTTATCACTGTGCGTTTGCGTCTGTCGATCTGTATCGTGTGCGCTGCCCTTACAACAGAAGCTGCATTGGTCTTTTCATTCATCGCTGCATCCACCCTTTCCACCCTATCTATATGCAGACATTTGCATTTTCAGAAGTATTGACAGTATTTCGAATCATGGTATCATTTTGCAATGTAACATCAAAAAAAAGGATGTGGAGTATGCGAAAGCACACGCAAAGCCTCTGTTATTGCGCGCTCCTGTGTGCGCTCATGATCGTTTCAACGCTTTTCTTTCGCTTTACCATACCAGGCACCGATGTGATGGTGACCCTTCAAACTTTGTTTGTTTTACTTTGCGGACAGCTGCTGCCTGTAAAGCATTGTCTGTATACGACTGGCGCATATCTGCTTGCCGGCCTGATCGGGCTGCCAGTTTTTTCAGCAGTAAGCGGTCCCGCAGTGGTGGTGACTCCATCTTTTGGCTATCTGATCGCTTTCCCTTTTGCAGCGGCTGTTACATCGGTCGTTCGTTTGCACAGCAAAAAAGGAAACCGTTATACGGCCTCCTTCTTTGGTGTGCTCATTATGTATTTGGTCGCAGCAGCATACTTGCTCGTTCTTTCTGTCGTATATCTGACGGAGTTATCCTTCAAGACCATTCTTCTAAATTATATGCTCATTTTTTTGCCGCTCGACCTTGTAAAAGGCTTTCTCGCTGCATGGCTTGGGCATCGCATGCACAAGCTGACCTTATCTCTTAGGTAATTCTTTAGGAATATCACGATGAGTGAGCGCAATGTCGCCGCCGTTCAGCTCGGTCAAGGTCTGACCGTTGCCATAGAGACGATATTTATAAGTGCATAACCCTTCCATGCCCATTGGGCCTCTGGCATGAATCTTGCCGGTGGCAATGCCGACCTCTGCGCCAAAGCCAAACAGGAAACCATCTGAGAAACGGGTAGAACAGTTCCAGAATACATCGGCGCTATCCACAAGGGTCATAAAGCGTTCGGCCTTGGCAGCATCGCTGGAAAGGATGCTGTCTGTGTGGTGGGAACCGTAGTGGTTGATATGCTCAATGGCCTCCTCCATACTATCTACGATCTTGATAGATAGTATGGAATCCAGATACTCCGTCTGCCAATCTTCTTCTTTTGCAGGCAGACAGTCGATCAGTGTTTGGGCGCTGGCATCGCCGCGAAGCTCGCATCCCTTTGCTTTGAGCTGCTCAGCTACTACCGGCAGGAAGCGCTTGGCAACTGCGCGGTGCACCAGCATGGTTTCGGCAGCGTTGCAGACGGAAAGATTCTGGGTTTTGCTGTCCACTGCCACCTTAACAGCCTGATCGAGATCGATGTTTTCATCCACATAGACATGGCACAAGCCTTCGGCGTGTCCCAGTACGGGGATCTGGCTGTTGCGCATGATGTATTCCACAAAGGCGTTACTGCCCCGGGGAATGATCAGATCGATCCACTGATGCAACCCTAGCATCTCGTTAACATCTTCGCGAGACTGGAGCAGATCGCACCAGCCAGCAGGCACACCGGCTTTTTCGGTGGCCTCTTGTATCACCTTGGTAAGCACCTGATTAGTTCGCAGTGCTTCCTTGCCACCCTTGAGCAGTACGGCATTGCCGCTTTTCAGGCAGAGAGAAGAGATCTGCACCAATGCATCGGGGCGGCTTTCAAAAATAACGCCGATCACGCCGATCGGGCACGCGACCCGATACAGATCGAGACCGGGCGTCAGCTCCTTGGCATACTGCACATGCCCCAGCGGATCGGGCAATTGAGCCAAAGCTTGCAAGCCCTCGATCATGCGCTGGCACTTGGCATCGTTTACCTTAAGGCGGCTCAGTAGCGGTGCGCTCAATTTCTCTTCGGTGGCTTGCGCTACATCCAGCGCATTGGCCTCCATGATCTCTTGTTTATGTGTAAAAATCCCATCTGCAATGGCAAGCAAAGCTGCGTTCCGCACCTCGATAGATACAGCAGCCAATTGCCGAGCGGCTTTTTGGGCAGTCTGCGCCATGGCCTGAACTGTGTGTTCCATTGCCGTTTCTACCCCCTTCTTCGATATAAAAAGAATTATATAATAAGCGAAAAACATTCGCAAGAACTTGCACAGAACCAATACAATATGTTATAATTCTTTCTACCCTATTGGCGTAAGCTGCAGAAAGGAGGTTTCCCATGGCCAAGCAGAAAGGCATCAAAATCGTTGCCCAAAACAAAAAGGCCTACCACGACTACTTCGTGGAGGAAACCTACGAATGCGGTCTGAGCCTGATGGGTACCGAGGTAAAGAGCATGCGTCAGGGACGGGTCAACCTCAAGGAAAGCTTCTGCATCATCCGCAATAGCGAGATCTTCGCCGAGGGGATGCACATCAGCCCCTACGAGTTTGGCAACATCCACAATGGCGATCCCCTCCGCCCCAAAAAACTGCTGATGCACAAAGCGGAGATCCGCAAGCTGGCAGGTCAGGTCGCTCGGCAGGGCTACACCCTTATTCCCCTCAAGGTGTACCTGAAAGACAGCCGGATGAAACTGGAGCTTGGCATGTGTAAGGGCAAGCACCTGCACGACAAGCGGGATGTGGCAGCCGCCAAGGATGCCCAGCGGGAAGTGGAACGTGCTCTTAGCCGCAGACGGGACGACTGATCGACCCGCACACCATGGGGGTGCACTGGTTTCGACGGGAGTTGTCGAGGATATGGTAAGCGAGCCGCGGCCCCTGTACCGCGTATCAACGGGGACAAAAAATAACTGACAATACCGAATTGTCTTTCGCGGCCTAAGGCCGTGCGTCGGCCCACATTGCCCACAGGTGTGGATCCCGGCGTCAGCTATGTGGGGAACGAGTGCGCCAAAGCTTTGAAGCGTTACCCGTAACGATGAAGCTACCGTAGCCGTAAGCCTGCTGTGAGGCGTGCGACGAGGGGAATCCCAAATTCGCAGATGCGCTCGGAGAAAACCATATAAGCGAGCTTTCGGACGGGGGTTCGATTCCCCCCACCTCCACCACCATTAGAAGAATCCACCAGCATATGCAGTGCATACCGCTGGTGG
>JAZSRK010000097.1:0-6549 GCA_045538465.1 Candidatus Limiplasma sp.
GCCGGGTGCCCTTGACATATCTGTCTGTTTTCTGGTAGTACTGTAACCAAGTAGCCGAACAGCAGAATCTGCCGTTCGGCCACCCCTATCATGATTTTGTCGTAGAAGACCGGGATTTACAGAAAGAATTTCACAGAACCGAATTGTCGCACAACATCAGTCCTCATATCGTGACTATGGTAAATACCATAGAAGGATATGAGAAATGGGAACAACTATGTGGGAATGGTCGTATTATTCCTGCTTTTCCAGGGGCTGGTGGAAGCTTTCAGGATGGCATTTTGAAAGCAGCCCTTACGCCGTATCTAATTCAACCTACTACATTTGCGGAGATCAATGGATGCCGTACAAAGCGTTCCGTAGAAATATCCAAGATTTTTCAACATGCAAAAATCCCTTATCAAATCGTAAAGAATATGCACGATTGGCAATTGTGTCATCTTGCCATGGTTGTGCCTATAGCAGATGCCTATTATATGGCAAAGAAGCCGTCGTTTGTTTGGGAAGAAGAACTGGTAATGCAACAAACAGCCGTGCAAATGAAACCCAATTTTCAAGCACTACATAAAATGGGCATTGTTTTATCACCAAGAAAAATGAATATCTTTCGCCTCTCGCCTGTTTGGATACTGAAAACTGGTTTGAAGATAGTGTTTCGTAGTCGTTTTGGTCATATCTTTATGTATCAGCATTCTATGAATGCACCTGATGAAATGAGAGAGTTACACAAACAGTTTTATGGGTATTTGAATAAATGATGCCCCCTGCAAACGTGAATCCTCTTTGTATCGCCACATACCAAGCGATCATCCAGCCATTTTCGCTGGATGATCGCTTGTTCTCATCACTCCCCCTACAGCACATTCTCCCATCTCAACGACATATCCGTTATCAAATCATCCAGCGAAAAGCAGAGGCCATCCAGCGCCAGCAACGCTTCCTTTCGCCAGCCTTCTTCCAAGGCCGTAGTCAAGCACAGCAAGGCCTCGTCCACCTCCCGGGTGTGGTGATGGCTCACCAGCCCATTCAACCGCTGCGCCTCCCCTTGCCAGCTTGCATACAGATATGCTTGCCGTTGCAAGGCTTCCGGCCAAGCCTCCACCTCCACCAGCTGGCGCACCGCCTGAGCCTCGTCCAAATACTGCTGGCAAGTGCTCCGCAAGCTGCTTTCCATCCACACCCCTGCCCCGATGCCGATCAGAGCCATCACCAAAATCAAAATAACAGCCCGCTGCACTACCAGATCACCTCCCGCTCCTGCAAGGCGGTGAAGCGCACCGGCCTGTCGCCCTCGTAGCCGTATAGGCTCATCATGCCATTGGTATCCAAATAGCACAGCAGCACTTTGTTCATTGCCTCAAAGCCGTTTTTGCTGAGCTGCTCCACCAGCCATTTCTCACTTTTGCCGCACAGACCCAGATTGTGTTTTTCCAAATGACCATCCATGATCAGCGTAAGCGGGATCCCTTCATAGCCAGTGGACAGCCCAAGATCTTCCGGGCACACAGGACGGTGGGCGCTATCCTGAAACACGCTGAGCTTGCCGCTGGTTTCTAAAATGGCAGTACCCACCTCCGAAGGTGTCAGCACGCCGCCGGTGCGCAGTTCCTCCAACAGGTCGTTCAGGTTGAAGCACAGCTTGCGCAATGCCTGATAATCGATCCGGCCATTGCGGATGACCACGGTGGGCCGCCCGCTAAAAAATGCCCGAAGCCACTGACTTTTCAGGGAAAGCAGCGTAATCAGCTGGTGCAGCACGATCAGCGACAGCATGGGCGCGATCCCCCGCCAAAGGGGCGTATCCATGCTTTCCATGGGGGTGGCTGCCAAATCGGCGATCATGATGGCAATGACCAATTCGAAAGGCTGCAACTGCCCCACCTGCCGCTTGCCCATCAGCCGAAAGGTAAGCACCGCTACGCTGACCAGTATGAGACTGCGAATAAGGATGGTCAGCATTTGTTACGACTCCACGCTTTCCAGCCAGCTATTCATTTCTTCCTCCGTGGTAAAACCCACGCCCTCAGCCAAGCTTTCCTGCACAGCAGCAGGCAGCGAAGCAGCCTCGGTGCTCAATTCCCGCTCCAAGGCAAGGGCATCTCCATATTTATTGCGATACACGCTAAGGTTTCCCTGAGGCCCCGTCATCAACACCAGATGATCTGGGCAGAACAGGTCGGGCCGCTGTGCCATGCGCACCTCTGCTGCAGAAAATTCGCTGATCTGCCATTCGGGATACAGTGCCTTCACCTCATCCAAGGTTTTACCATACAGCTCCACTGGGGCCGTTACCCGGCGCGTGACCGTATGGGTACAGCGCGTATAGGTAAAGGTCTGCATCAGCTCGGCCCCCTCTGCTACCCGCACCGCATCCGCCCCGCCCACCTGCTGGGAGGGTTGCTCCGTTTCTCTTTGTGTAGCAAAGAAGCCGCCCATCAACAACAAAAGCACCGCCGCACCCATCAAAAGCGCAGCGGTGTTCTTTTTCAGCCATGATAACCTTTGATTCTGCTGGTTCATACGATCCCCCATCCCTTCCATTGGATGGGAACAGTATGCCCTTTTGGCAAAAAACATATGTATGGTTTACGGTTCGATCCTGTCCACGACCCAGATAACGCCATCGGTACGCAAACGTACAATGCCCGGCACAGTGGAAACCAGCGGCAAACCACGTTTTTCGCTGTCTGCCACCACATCGTCGATGCTTACCAATTTGGAGGTAACGATCGCCAATTCTGCATCCACATTCTCAAGAAACTTCCAACCAGCCTTCGTTACACCGTGGTGGGGATACTTGAGGATATCCGCTTTGAGCCCAAACTCCGGCGGCTTTTTGTTCAAGCTGCCTTGCGCATGGGTCTCGATATCCGCTGCCATGAACAGGCGGCGGTCGCCGTAGAACACCATCATGGCGGCCGAACGATTGTTGACGGTATAGGAGGTAAAGTCCTTTTGCATGATCACCATCTTTACATCGCCCAGCATCATCACGTCGCCGTTCTTTACCTGCTCGATGGGAATGCCCCGCTCCCGGATGATCTTCAGCGTGGTACGCATAGGACGGTTTTCATCATCGGGGAAGGCGATCACAAACTTATCCACCTGCATATCTTCCGGCAATTGCTGAAAACCGATGATATGGTCATCGTGGGGGTGGGTGTTAAAGGCGATGTTCAAGTGATCGATGCCAAGCTTTGCCAAGGTCTCCATTACAACAGGCGCTTGACCGATGGTGGCGGCATCAACGAGCATGGTCTCGTCGCCAAAACGGAAAATGCAGGCATCTGCGCCGTAGATCTCCGGAAAATATACCTCAAGCAGCGTTACGCCTTCTTGAAAAACGTACTCTGCATCGGGATCCTCGATCAAGTTGATAACATAGCTTTCCTCAGGTTGGGCTGCAGGCTCCAAGTTTTCCTGTGCAGCAGCGCACAGGGGCAGCAGCAGCAAAAAGGTCAGCAGCAATGCGAGCAGATGTTTCACGAAGTTTCCTCCTTGGTAAATGTTTCGCTTAGCAAAGGGGCAGGGAAGGTACCGCATTCAGTGTCAACGGGGCCAACTCGCCTTTTTTCATGCGGTAATACGCTGCGGAGCCGATCATGGCGGCGTTATCGGTGCACAGCCACAACTCCGGCATACACATGCGGAAACGGTGTTTCTCGCTCAGCCGGGTAAGCTGTTCCCTCAGCCGCCTGTTGGCGCTTACGCCGCCTGCAATGCACAGGGTGTGAAGGCCGCTGTCCTTCAAGGCCAGCAGTGCCTTTTCACACAGGGTTTCAACGACTGCTTTTTCAAAAGAGGCTGCCAAGTCGGCTCGGGGCAGGGTCTCTCCTTTTTGCTCCATCTTGTGGCAAGCATTCAGAAAAGCCGTTTTGAGACCGGAGAAGCTAAAATCGTACTTGCCATCCAAATGGGGGCGTGGAAGGGTCAAGTAGGTATCGTCCCCTTCCAGCGCCAACTTGCTAAGCAGCGGTCCGCCCGGGTAATTGAGCCCCAGCACACGAGCCGCCTTGTCAAAGGCTTCGCCTGCTGCATCATCCACCGTTTGACCAAGCAAGGTGTAGTCGGCATAATCATTTACCCGAATGATATGGCTATGCCCGCCGCTTACCACCAGACAAATAAACGGAGGCTCCAGATCCGGATGGCTGAGCCAATTGGCGCTCACATGTCCTTCAATGTGGTGCACAGGGATCAGCGGCAGACGGCTGGTGTAGCTAAGCCCCTTCATACAGTTAACGCCCGTCAGCAATGCGCCCACCAAGCCGGGGCCATAGGTGACTGCCAGTGCATCCACATCTTGCAGGGACATATTCGCCTCCCGCAGCGCCTGATCGATCACCCGGTCGCAGGCGTCCACGTGAGCGCGGCTGGCGATCTCCGGCACTACGCCGCCATACAGGGCATGGGTATCCACCTGCGAAAAAATAACGGAACTGATGATCTTGCGCCCATCCTCGATAATGGCGGCGGCAGTCTCATCGCAGCTGGATTCCATGGCCAATATACGCACGGAAGCCTTGCTTTGCAAGGCTTCCATTTTCTGTTGCATCTCCAATTGGGTATTCATGTACTTCACCCGAAACTCTTACTTATTGCCGCCCTTGAGCAAATTGCACAGGGGAGCCACCACGATGGGCAGAGCCACGATGCCTGCCAGCAGCATGGCAAAGGTGGTTACAATGGGCTTGATAAACGTCTTGAACATATCGGTGGTAAAGATCTGCATGATCACTTCGCCATCGGAGAAGATGCCATTTTTGATGAAATGCTCATGAATGAACATCCAGAAACCTTCGAAATCGAAATAAGCCCAGCCGATAATGCCGCCTACCAATGCCAGCGGCAGAAACACGCCGATATAGTAGCCAGCGCCGGAGAAACCGCTGCGGCCCTTGCGGCTGGAGGTGATGACCCGAAGCAGCAAAACGCCCGCTACGGCCAGCAAAGCATAGAAGGCCTTCTGTCCAATGTCTACCCAATCCTTTACATCCTCCATGTGGGACATAAAATCGGCAGAAATGGGAATGGGCACCTCAAAGCCCATCACCGTAACGACCGGCTTCCATTCGTCGGTCTTACCCACCAGATAATCGATGGTATCTTGTGCAAAAGAGCTGATGGCTTCAGGCGTTGCCAGCGAATCGGTAAGACCGCCCTTGGTCAGGTTGGCGCTCAGACCGGGAACTGATGCGTTGCCCAGCACAATGCCCAACAGCTCATTCACATCGGCTTCTTGCAAGGCTGCCTCGAACACTTCCACCTTGGTCACGTTGGTATACAGCGAGAATGCCACAGCCAGCACCACCAGCAGCAAGCCAAGGATAAAGCAGGTCAAAAAAGCGCCGCGGGACTTTTTGAGAACTCGTACTGTCTTTTGCACAGGGATTGCCTCCTTACTGCATCTTGAGGAAAGCGGTGATGAAGCCGTCCAAGTTGCCGTCCATCACATCATCCACGTTGCCGCTTTCAAAGTTGGTACGGTGATCCTTCACCATCGTGTAGGGCTGGAACACATAGGAGCGGATCTGGCTGCCCCACTCGATCTTCTTCATTTCGCCCTTGATGTCGGCCATCTGGGCTTCCTTTTCACGCTCGCGCAGTTCCAGCAGGCGGCTCTTCAAAATACGAAGGCAGACCTCACGGTTCTGGATCTGGCTGCGCTCATTCTGGCACTGTGCCACGATGCCCGTGGGGATGTGGGTCATACGCACAGCGGAGTCGGTACGGTTAACGTGCTGACCGCCAGCGCCGCCTGCACGGTAGGTATCGATGCGGACTTCTTCCATATTGATCTCAAAGTCGGCATCATCCTGCATGATGGGAGCCACGTCCAGCGAAGAGAAGGAGGTGTGGCGGCGGGCGTTGGAGTCAAAGGGAGAGATGCGCACCAGACGGTGCACGCCGCGCTCGGGGCGCAGGAAGCCATAGGCATTCTCACCTTCGATCTGGAACGTAACGCTCTTGAGGCCAGCTTCGTCACCATCCAGAATATCGTTGACCGTTACTTTATAGCCGTGGCGCTCGCAGTAGCGGGTATACATACGGTAGAGCATCTGGGTCCAGTCTTGGGCCTCGGTGCCGCCAGCGCCTGCGTGCAGGCTCAGGATGGCATCGCAGCTGTCGTACTCGCCCCGCATCAGGGTCTCCAGCTCCAAAGCTTCCGCATCCCCATTGAGGGAAGCAAGCTCGCTAGCGCACTCGTCGCCCATATCATCATCGGGTTCTTCTTCCAGCAGCATCAACATGGCTTCCACGTCATCGGCGCGGGTACGCAGGCTGGCCACATGGTTCAGCTTATTCTCGATCTGGCTCACCTTGCGGTTGACGGCGGTGGAGCGCTCCAAGTCGTTCCAGAACTCGGGGGCGTTCATCTCCTCCTTCAGCTCCGTCAGCTCCTCCTCAAGTACAGGCAGATGCAGCGCATCGGCGGCTTTCTCGATCTTATCCTTCAACTTGCCAAGCTCTACGCGGGTGGCTTCAATATCAAAGTCGGATCGTAGCCATGTCGTTCTGTGAGCCAAGGGGTTGTTATCAGGTCTTGTC
>JAZSRK010000013.1:0-19641 GCA_045538465.1 Candidatus Limiplasma sp.
CCCCAAATGGAAAAGTGCGAAATCATCAAGACTTATGCCCGTCACGAGGGTGACACCGGTTCCCCCGAGGTACAGATCGCTCTGCTCACCGAGCGTATCAAGTCGGAGGCCAAGCGGTCTTAGGAAGACAAGACCTGATAACAACTCCTTGGCTCACAGAACGACATGGCTACGATCCGACTTGCAGCAGGCCGCGACGGCTGTGATGGTCCTTCTTGTTGATCTTCAGGTGCTCGTTGAGGTGGTTGATACGCTCGGTGAGCAGAGCGATCTGTACCTCGGGGGAACCGGTGTCACCCTCGTGACGGGCATAAGTCTTGATGATTTCGCACTTTTCCATTTGGGGTTGCCTCCTTTGATTGGTTACGGCATTGCCGTACCGTTGGTAATCGCCGCATTCATAGCCGACCGTTGGCTCTCAGCCAGCTGCGGATGCGGTTCCGTCATGTGCTTTTGCACACCCGATTATTTTAGCACGCATCATGGTATTTGTAAACGCTTTTTTACGATTTCCTATATTTTTTCAGCAAAAAAGCAGCGTTTCTTCCAAGTAATAAGGAAGAAACGCTGCTTGCACACCCTTACAGACGTACCTGAACGGAAGCAGCAGCATCGTTTTCGCGCTGCTTGGCTTCTTCCAGTTCCTTTTCCCAAGTGAGGTGACGGTACTCCTCCGCTCTGGGATCGGTGTTGAACCACTGGATAAAGTCTTCCATCATGGGCAGAGTCCAAGCGGTATCGATCTGAGCGGTGGTGTAGGTTTTGCTCTCCAAGCGGTCAAAGCCGAAGATATCACGCACATGAGACTTTTCGGCATTTTCTACCACCATCTCCGCATGCTGTGCGGGAATGAAGATAACGCCGCTCATGGTGCCCAGCACCACATCGCCGGGCATGCAGATGGCCTGACCAATGCGGCAGGGGGTGTTGTAGCCCGTCATGGAGCAGTTGCCGATGCCGGTAGGATCCACGCCGCGATAGTAAACCTGCAAGCCTTCGATCTTAACGATCTGCTGCAGATCGCGAACGCCGCCCCAGATGACAGCGCCGCCCCGCTTGGTGCGGGTCTTGATGGCGGTGGACAGGTTGCCGCCCACATAGGTGCCTTCGAAGATCTTATCGTAGAGGTCGACCACGACTACGTCGTCCTCCACCAGATTATCGATGACCCACTGGTTAAAGAAGCCTTTGTGCCCTTCTTCCTTGATGCCGATGTCCATCAGCGCTTTGTCCAAGTCGGGGCGCTTGGGCACCATTACAGCGGTGACGGCGCGGCCCACCAGCACATCGGAGCCGTGGCTCATGCGGAAATTGGTTTCCCAATTGTAGCGATAGCCCAGATTCCACAGGGGGCCCCAAGCTTCTTCAAAAGTGATCTTGCGCATGCGGCGCAGCACATCCGCACTTACCATGGGACGGCCATCGGGCAAACGCTCGCCCTTCCATTCCGGAGTGAGACGGATAATGGTATCACGATCGTTAAAATACATATGGATTCTTCCTCCTTCGTAAGTCAGATGAGAACTGCACCACGGTCCAGACGAATGCCGTCGCCGTTGATGTTCTTAGCGCCTTCGCTGCACAGGAACCACACAAGATCGCCCACATCGGCAGGGGTCACCTGCAGGAAGCGATTTTTCATGCGGGGATTGGTGGTTTCCATCGGGGTATGGAACACCATATCCGGGTTGCCGGTCTTAAACTCAATGGCGCAGCCGCCAAGATCGATGGCGTTGACGGTGATCCCGTCATTCAGCAGCTCCAAGGCCAGTTCGCGGGTGAACATGCGAATGGCGCCCTTGGTCATAGCGTAACCGGCATCGAAATTGGTGGGGCGTTTGCCGTGGATGCTGGAAATATTGACGATGCGGCCCATGGGGCTTTGGCGAAGATACGGCAGGCAGCAGCGAGCCGCATGGAAGTAGCCGCCGATGTTGATCTCCCACAGCTTCCGTATCTGATCTGCTTTGTACTCATCAATAAAGAGATTGGGCTGCATGGCAGCGTTGTTTACCAATATATCCAGCCGTTCCCAGCGCTGGATGATGGCATCCACCATCGCATTGAGCTGGGCGGCGTCGGAGATATCCGCCTGATAGACGAAACCTTCTCCTCCATTCTCTTCTATATATTGGAGCGTCTTTTCTGCCATGGCAGGGTTGGAATTGCAATTGATGCAGCAGCGCACGCCATTTGCAGCCAGCGCCTTTACCACACCCGCGCCAACGCCTTTGCCGCCGCCGGTGACCAACGCTACTCGTTGTTCCTTTTGCATCATTTGAAATATTCCCTCCCTTCCAACTTATGGCGATGAGTGTAGAACATGGTATAGCCGCCATCAGCACGCAGGTCGGAGCCGGTGAGGGGCTTGGCGGCCTCGGTCATCAAGAAGGCCAGCAGACCGTTCAGCTGGTCGAATGCCGGTATTTTGCGCTGGGGATAGCGCAGATCTACGCCGCAGTACACGGGCGAAACAGCGCTGATGCACTCTTCCTCGCCTTGATAGATGCCCTGCTGCACAAAGTAGCAGGAAACGCCTTGCTCGCCATAATCCTGATTGACCTCACGGCACAGCATCTGCACTGCGCCGCAGCCCATGGAAAACAGCATGCCTTCACCTACGGGTTTTTCAGCATGGATGCTATTCAAGTACACCATAGCGCCCTGCTGTTTTTCCCGCATGATGTTGCAAAACACCTTGGTAACGCAGAACGCAGCAATGGGGCCTTCCTCGCGGGCGGCGAGCCAATCTTCCTCAGATACGGACAAAATGCCGCCCAGCCGCTTGGGCGGCGCAGGATGAATGACCCCATGAAGGGTATCGGCATACTGCGCCGCATAGGCGGTAAGTGCTTCTTCATTCCAGAGAGGAATGGTGTCCGGGATCACCTGAACATCATAGCCCTGCTGCGCAAGGTAGTCGGCTGCGCATTGCGCTTGCGGCGACCTTGCATCTGTAATGATAATCGTTTTCTGGTCTGCCATATCCATCAGCTCCACAAACGGTCGTGAGAGTATACATCATCCCAGCGGCTGGTTTCTTCCCACAGGGTGGGGTACTGGGGATGCAGATGTTCCTTAATAACTTCGTCGTTGTAATCATCGATGCCGAGACCGGGCTTGTCGGATACCTTGATGTAGCCGTTTTCGACGATCTTCTTGGGTGTACCGATGGTGATATCATCCCACCAAGGAATATCCACAGAGTGGTTCTCCAACACATAGAAGTTCTCGGTAGCAGCGACGGAATGTACGCAAGCATAAGCCGAGACCGGGCTTTCAGCCATATGCACAGCCATAGCTACGCCGTGGCGCTGAGCCAGATCGCCGATGCGCTTGTTTTCCAGAATGCCGCCGGAGGTAAGGATATCCGGATGGATGACGGACAGCGCGCGCTGCTGAAGGAGCGGCTCAAAGCCCTCTGCCAGATAGATATCTTCGCCGGTACAGATGGGCACGGTGGTGGCCTCGCTCAGGCGCTTGTACTGGTCGGTGTACTGCCAGGGGATCATATCCTCTGCCCAAGCGATATTGTACTTTTCGATGCGGCGGCAAAGCTTGATGCAATCCTCAACGCCAATGTGACCGAAATGGTCGATGGCCAGCGGGATCTCATAACCGATCACTTCACGCACATCGTGTACGTATTTCTCCAGCATATCGAAACCCTTTTCGGTAACATGGATGCCGGTAAAGGGATGGGGAACATTATACAAGTCGTAGTTGCGGTTGCGAGCCCAGCGCTTTTCTTCGGGAGTCTTGGCTTCGTGTACCTTGCCCCAGGAAGCATTCATCTCTTCTACCAAACCAAGGGGAGCACAGATGGTGCCGGGCTCGCCGAACAATTCGCCAAGGCCAAGGTCCATCTTAAGGAAGGTAAAGCCCATGTCCATGCGCTTTTTCAGGGCATGACCCATATCGGTACCGGTATGCTTGCCTTCTACATCGGTGTCGCAATATACGCGAACCTTATCGCGGTATTTGCCGCCCAGCATCTGGTAGATCGGTACGCCATAAGCTTTGCCGGCCAAGTCCCACAGAGCGATCTCTACACCGCACACGCCGCCGCCCTGACGAGCGTGGTAGCCAAACTGCTTGATGCGGCGGAACAGGCGCTCTACATCGCAGGGATTCTCGCCGATGAGACGGCTTTTCAGCATTTCAGCAAAGACGCGGTTTGCACCGTCACGCACCTCACCAAGACCAACGATACCTTGGTTGGTATAGATCTTCATGAGAGTGCAGTGCATGGGTGCGCCCACGATATCCGTAAAACGAATATCGGTAATGCGCAGATCGCTGGGGTTGGACAAGCGGTTAAAGGTACCCTTCAAGATTTCTTCCATTGATAGAACATCCTTTCTGTTTGTGTTCTGCGTTTTGGCTATGCGTTCGTCTCCTAAGCTGCATGTTTTGGCGATTTACTTGCTGTCCATGCCGAGGCTAACGAAAGCTATTACCTTGTTACTCGTTAAGTTAATCATATTATATTTGTTTTTTAGCAAAATACAAGAGTGAAAATCAAAAAAATGATAGCTTTTTTTCGATGAGACATTTGTTGTCAAACCCAATAAAGAAACAATGTTTAGTAACTTTTTTTCATTATGAATAATCCACCGAAAACGTTTTATAAATATGTTGGTCTTATACATTTTGCAAAGAACAAAAATGATATAATGGTTATATATTGACCATTATTTGCAAAATAGCTTCCTTATCCACTGTATGCATAAACATGCAAACGAACAATGGACATTTTTTATAATTTTTCGGCAATATATGCTATACAGGGGCAGGATTTCCAGTAATGATTTAGTGGTTACAAATCTCTGAACATGTAATTGAAAAGCATACATATTCTCATTTTTTGAAGAATTATTCTTTTTTTTCAAAAAACGCTTGACGACTTCATCTAACTGATGTATAATTCATTCGAAGTTTAACCTAAACTTGAAGCAACGGATCAGTATTCCTTTTCATTGCTATAAAGAGGCCGTGGACATATCGTCATGTCGGTTTCTTTATTAATCATACCAACGAAAGGCGGCGATTCCGGCATGAAAGACGCAAAAGTGATAAACCCTTCTCTCCCCACCAGACGCGGAAATGGTATGTCCGGCACTTCAAAGAGGCAATTTGCCTACTTATTGATGGTACTTCCTGGTGTTATCTTCTTACTTTGTTTCAACTATCTTCCCATGCCGGGCGTTGTGTTGAGCTTCAAGTTCTACCAGATGACGGTACCGCCCAAGGGCTTCTGGCTGCAGGATACCTTCCTATATAGCGTATTCTACGGCTCCGAGTGGGTAGGCTTCGATAATTTCACCTATCTGCTGAAGGATGCCCCCATGCTGATCCGCAACACCGTAGGTTACAACCTGCTGTTCATGTTCATCGGCTTGGTGCTACAGGTGGGTCTGGCCGTTGTTATCAACGAAATGCGCAACCGCCGGGCTGCCAAGGTGTACCACACCATCATGTTCATGCCTTACTTCATCAGCTGGATCGTAGTCATGTATGCCCTCTACGGCTTGATCAGCCAGACTGGTCTTATCAATCAGTTCATTACCTCGCTTGGCGGCAAAGCCATCAAGTTCTACTCCAAGAAGCAGTATTGGCCTTGGATCTTCGTGATCGCTCAGATCTGGAAATACACAGGTCAAGGCGCGATCATTTATCTGGCCACCCTTACCGGTTTGGATGAACAGCTCTATGAAGCAGCTGCCATCGACGGCGCCAGCAAATGGAAGCAGTTCTGTTACATCACCCTGCCTCAGTTGATGCCCGTTATCATCATGCTGCAGATCCTGGCAGTGGGTCGTATTTTCAACGGCGACTTCGACATGTTCTACTCCTTGCCCAACGGTTCCGGTACGCTGCGCTCCGTAACACAAACCATCGACGTGTATGTTTACAACACGCTGAAAAAGGGCGGCTTGCGCAACTCCTTCGGTTACGCCGGCGCTGCTGCTTTCTTCCAGTCTGTTGTTGGTTTCGCGCTGATCTTGGTTACCAACGCCATTGTTAAGAAACACGAGCCTGACATGGCATTGTTCTAAGAAAGGAGGAAGGAAAATGACAGCGATTCCCGATATGGAAATACTCAAAAAGAAGGCTGAAAAAACTGAAGCCAGAAACCAGATTTCCAAAGGAACTAACGCATTCTTCAATGTAATGCTCATCATCTGCTGTATTCTTACAGTCTTCCCCCTTTGGATCATCATTGTAGCCTCTATTTCCAGCGAAGTGGCGCTTACTACCTACGGTTACCGCTTGTGGCCTGTTGAGTTTTCTGTAAATGCTTATAGTTACCTGTTCCGTGACGGTTCGGTTATGATTACAGCTTACAAGAATACTCTGATCGCTACAGTTGCCGGTACGCTGCTTTCCACTCTGACGGTGGGTCTGTATGCTTACGCACTCAGCCGCAGAGATTTCAAATTCCGTAAGTTCTTTACCTTCTTCTCCTTCTTCACGATGCTCTTTGGCGGCGGCTTGGTCAGCTACTACAATATTTGCCGTAGCTTCCTGGGTCTGAAGGATACGGTATGGGCGCTGTTCCTGCCAATGGCCTTCTCCGCCTACTGGGTCATCATCATGCGTACGTTCTACAACTCTAACGTACCTGAAGAAGTGATCGAATCTGCACGAATCGATGGTAGTGGCGAGTGGCGCACGCTTATCCAGATCGTGGCTCCTCTGGCCATTCCCGGTTATGCAACGGTTGCTTTGTTCTCCGCGGTAGGTATCTGGAACGATTTCCGCCAGTGCTTGCTTTTGAACGACTCGTCTGCATACTACAACCTGCAGTACACCATTTACCAGACCATGAATAACCTTCGCTTCCTGAAGGAGAACGCCTCCAAGATGGGCGGCGTAAATGTGAGCAACCTGCCCGCCGAAACCTTCAGAATGGCCATGGCCGTGGTAACCGTAGGCCCCATCGTACTGGCCTACCCCTTCTTCCAGCAATACTTCATTAAGGGCCTCACCGTAGGCGCCGTGAAGGGCTAATGGAAGGAACCAACTTCGTAATATAGGGCATTTATGTCCTATAAAATATAAGGAGGAAAATATCATGCGTAAACTCGTATCCCTGATCCTTGCGTTGATGATGATTCTCAGCGCGATCCCCGCAATGGCAGAAGAAGTTTACACCATCGACTGCTACTGGGTTGGCAACGGCGACAACACCGCTGTCCGTGAAGGCGTAGAAAAGGCTATCAATGCCTACATCGAGCCCCTGATCGGCGCCAACATCGTTTTCCACATCGTCGGTTGGGACGATTGGACTGACAAGGCCGTTAACGCTCTGCAGTCTGGCGAGAAGATGGACATGATCTTCACCGCTGACTGGCGTGAGTACATGGTCGAAGTGGGCGGCAACCTGCTGCTGCCCCTGGATGAACTGGTTGCCAAGTATGGCGCTGGCATCACCGAGACCCTGCCCCAGACCTTCCTGGATGGCGTCCGCGTGAACGGCGTTCTCTACGGCATCCCCACCAACAAGGAACTGTGCGTTCCCGAAGGCTTCATCGTTAACAAGACCGCTGCCGAAGCTATCGGCTGGGACGTGACTGCTGACGATCCTTCCATCAAGACCACCGCTGACCTGGAGCCCTGGCTGGCCAAGTACAAGGAAATGTTCCCCAACAGCTACCCCTATGTAATGGACGGCGCTGCTGGCCGCTGGGTAGACGAACCCTGGTGCCCCGACTGGATCGGCATGGCCAACAACTGCATCGCCATGAAGATGCCCGCTAACGAAGACGGCACCTTCGACGAGACCATCTACAACATCTTCGCCACCGAAGAGCAGAAGGCTCACATCGAGCTGATGTACAAGTGGGGCGAGGCTGGCTACATCAACCCCGAAAACGCTCTGTCCACCTTCGACTACAACGGCACCTTCGGCAAAGGCGACTTCCTGGTATTCTGCGCTCCTCTGAAGGGCAACAACATCAAGGCCGCCGAAATGATCGCTGCCAACAAGACCGCTGAGTTCGAGTGCGTTGAGATCACCATGCAGCCCAAGTACGTCGTGACCACTCACGCCGGCGGCTCCATGTTCGGTATCCCCGTTACTTCTCAGAACCCCGAGAAGGCTATGCAGTTCATCAACCTGATGCACAGCGATGCCACTCTGGTCAACCTGATGCTGTTCGGTGAAGAAGGCGTCAACTACACCAAGGTCAACGACACTCAGGTCGAACTGATTACCGATGCCAACTGGTATGGCGTACACGGCGGCGCTTGGACCGTGGGTAACACCAAGCTGCAGTACGTGCTGACCACCGAAGATCCTGCTAAGAACGAGCTGCTCCAGAGCTATGCCAACGACGCCGTTGCCACCGCTTCCCTGGGCTTCCGTTATGTGAAGGACGGCGTTGCTGATGAGATCGCTGCTGTGCAGGCTGTTTGCGACGAGTTCGCTCCCGCTCTCATGTGCGGTACCGTTGATCCCGCTGATCCCGATGCGGGCATCGACGCCTTCAACGCCGCTCTGGCTGATGCTGGCATCGACACCATCATCGCTGACGTGCAGGCTCAGTACGACGCTTGGAAGGCTGCTCAGGCTCAGTAATTGCTGAACTAGCAACCCCAATCGTTTCTAGGTAAACTTACCGGGGGACCAACCGCAAGGTTGGTTCCCTTTTTTTGTTGTATATACGCCTCTCCCCTCTTCCATTTTCGGTCGTATTTGGTATAATAAAAGCAACAAACCAAGGAGGAACAAACGCATGACTTACCAAGCGGATATACTGATCGATCGGAAGCATCTGCTGGGCGAAGGCCCTGTATGGGATGCAAATGCCAATACTCTGCACTATGTAGATATTATGGCAAACAAGCTGCATACGCTGAACATGACTGACAACAGCGAAAGGTCCATTGGCCTTGCCCAAAACATTGGCTGCTTCGCCCTTCGGGAGAGTGGCGGCTATATTATGGGTTTGGCTGCTGGTGTTTATCTGCGCAACGCAGAGGGCACTCAAGTACAAAAGCTTGCTATGCCCGACTTTGATCCCCTTGTACGGGCCAACGACGGCAAATGCGACCCTTCCGGACGCTTTTGGTGCGGTACCTCCGACCAATTGGATGGCGCCTTAAAGGGCGAATTGTACGTTATTACGCCCGATGGACGCTGTGCTTGCCTGCTCAAAGAGCTTGCCTGTGCCAATGGTCTGGCTTTCCATGGAGATCAGGTTTACTTTATCGACTCTCCTAAGCGCCGTGTAGAGCGATACACCTTTGATGAAGAAACGCTGACCCTGCGCGATATGCGCATCGCCGTTACCATTGATGAAAGCTGCGGCGTGCCCGATGGCATGACCATTGACGAAGACGGCATGTTGTGGGTCGCCCACTGGGGCGGCGGCTTTGTAGGGCGTTACGACCCTGCAAATGGTACACTCTTGGATAAGGTGGTCGTACCCGCTTCTCAGAGCAGTTCCTGTTGCTTTGGCGGCAGCGATATGCAGACGCTCTTTATTACCAGCGCCGGTATCGGGCGCGATGATGAACCCCACGGCGGTAAGATTTTCGCTGTTCATCTCCCCTACCGTGGCGTGCCTAGTTATCGTTTTCATGGATAAGAAGGGGCTGTCTCAAAATATAATTTAGAGATATGAAAAGGCATGGAATGTTGCTCATTCGGCAGCATTCCATGCCTTTTTTGATAGTTTTTCACGATGAATTGGTAATATCTTCTTGTTTTGAAACAGCCCCTTCTTATGCCAACACAGATAGCGTGATCCTCTGTTCAGGTACCGCTATAGGAAGCTGCAAGGCGGCGCTGCCATCGGAATGGCATTTGACCGCACAGGGAAAGCGCTTGCCGTTTTCCATCTGCATAAGGCAACGATAGGTTTTAACTGCCAATTGCTGCTTACCATCTTGGGCAAAATACAGCTTGTAAGCGCCGTTTTCCCGAGGCAACAACTGCGCTGTCAACTGATAAGGCCGACCCAAAAGCATAGCAGCCTGCGATGCTTGACCGGCTTTCAAGGCATTGCGAATGGCACTGGAGCTTACCTCTGCCCCTTCCAGCGTTACCTGCGGCACCACTTGCGTGCGAAAACCCAAGGCATCCCCAAGGGCTGCAAGAAAAGCCGAGGTACCGGCTCCGCCTTTACCAAAGGTATGATTATACCCGCACACCACATCCACCGGATGAAAACGGCGCATCAGCTCGCCTACATAGACCTCTGGGGGCATTTGCCGCATCTCTTCCGTAAAAGGCTGGGCAAATAGCAGATCCACGCCTGCTTCCTCCAACAAAGCCGCCCGTTCCTGAAGTGTGGTAAGCATGGGCGGGCAATGGTCGGGTGCGACCAGCGACAATGGATGTTCTGTGAATGTACAAGCTACCAGCGGTACGTTGCTGCGTTTGGCCAGTACTTTGGCACGCTCCAGCAGCACACGGTGTCCAATATGCACACCATCAAACATCCCCAGCGCCAGTACAGATCGTTCAAACACGGCTTTTCCGTCAGTTACAATACGCAAAGCCTCTCCCCCACTTCCTGTTCTTCTCACTCACCCAGCCAAGTACGCACCTTTACACGGTCACCATGGCGTTCCACAATGGCTTGGATCTGGCCACCAATGCGTATGCAGGCAGGTTTACCATCCTCAGCTGCGGTATGGTGCAGCTCTGTAAAGCATTTCCACAGCAAAACGCCGCCGTTGCGCAATGCTTTTTCCAGCCCTTGCGGCAGATCGCATACCGGAAGATGCCCCAGCGCCGCCTCAGGCGGCAAAAGCATCTTTTCCAAATTGCCCTCATCTTTGGCTGCTTGCAGCGATTCTAACGTTGCTGCTGTTTGCAAGGTAAACACACCGCTTTGGGTACGCAGCAAAAAGCGCATATGAGAAGGGCAACCAAGTGCCTCGCCAATGTCTTGGCACAGGGTACGCACATAAAAGCCCTTGGAGCAACGCACCGCGATCAACGCGCCATGGTTCTCTGTCATGGCATTCAAACGCAGAGCATGCACCGTTACTTGACGTTCTGGGATCTCTACGCTTTGCCCCTTGCGTGCCAATTCATACAGGCACTGGCCATCCTTCTTGAGGGCGCTGAACATAGGCGGGCGCTGCATTTGCGTACCAACAAAGCTTAGCAACGCACTTTGCAAGGCGGCTTCATCAGGGTAGTTCTGCCCTGATGCCAGCACTACGCCCTGCGCATCCTGCGTATCGGTGGCTGCACCAAAAGCGATCTCGGCCACATAGGCTTTTTCTTTGTCCTGCATATAGTCGAACAGGCGGGCAGCCTTGCCTACCATCAGAGGCAGCACGCCCGCTGCCTCTGGATCCAGCGTGCCTGCATGGCCGACTTTTGCGCCGCCAAACAAACGCCTTACCAAACCAACGACAGCCGCCGAGGACATTCCCGGCGGCTTGAGTACATTGAGAAAACCGCAAAGCGGCTTTTGTTCCATCATAAAGATTTCTGTCCCTTCAGTGCAATGGACAACGCTGCTTCCATCTGCGCCACCGCTTCTGCCATGGGAAGGTCGATGCTGCAGCCGGATGCCTGATGATGACCACCGCCGCCAAATTGTGCTGCCACCCCATCGATACGGTAAGGAGCAATAGCGCGCAGGCTAAATTTGATGCCGCCTTCCGGTTTCTCGTGGGCATAATACGCCATCTTGACATCTTCCAGATCGATGGCGTAATCCACGATGCCATCTACATGGTAGGGGTCGACACCAGCTTTGGCCATCTGCTGCAGCGTGGTTTGCAAACCGGCGATCTCGCCGCCGGGCAGGATACGCAAAGAAGGAAGTGTCTCTGCCAGCACCCGCACAAAGCTCTTTTGCTTGGTACGGAACAGGATACGGCTGTAGGTGGACAAGTCCAGTCCAGCATTCATCAGCCCTTCCATAATGGAGAAGCATTCGCCATTGACGCTTTCATAGATAAAGTTGCCAGTATCGGTAGACAGAGCGGTGTACAAACACAGCGCCGCTTCCTTGCTAACAGGCCTGTCCAGCGCTTGATAAAGACGATAGACCAGTACGGCAGCAGCAGGTGCCTTGCCATCGATCCAATTGTGCTCACCAAAGCCATCGTTGGTGGCATGATGATCGATGACCACATGCATATCCGCTTTTTCATAAAGTGCCTGACAAGCGCCCAACCGTTCCAGACAGCTTACATCTGTGGAGATGGCCAGCACTTTGCCAGAGGTCTTGACCGTTTCGGGGCGTACAAAGCGCTCCCAGCCCGGCAAAAAGCGCAATTGCTGCGGCACGGTGCCATCCAGCACCAAAATGGGCGTTTTGCCCAATTGCTCTATCAGCATAGAAAGAGCCAAGTTGGAACCCAGAGCGTCTCCATCCGGCGAAATATGAGCAAACAGCAAGACGCAGTCCGCCGCATGAACGGCAGACTGCAAAGCTTCTATGGTCTCATTCTTCTGAATCGTCATCATTGGTTTCCTCAACCTCCGGTTGCACCTGCTTTAGCACGGATGCGATATGGATACCATAGGCGATGTTCTGATCCTCTTCAAAAATCAGTTCGGGCGCATAACGAATGATCATGCTGTGGCCCAGTTCCCGGCGGATAAACCCTGCTGCTTTGCGCAGGGCAGCCAGCATGGGGACCCGGTTTTCTTCCTCCAGCACACTGATGTAGATCTTCGCAAAACGAAGGTCTCTCGTTACATCGGCCCGGGTAATACTGAAAGTACCCCGCACACGGGGGTCGGATACATCCTCTCGGATGATCCGATCCACCTCGCGGCGTACCTGTTCGCTGATGCGATCAATACGTTGATAGCTCATTAACGTGCAATTTCCTCCATGATGAAGCACTCAACAATATCGCCTTCCTTGATATCGTTGAACGCATCGAAGCTGACGCCGCACTCGTAGCCGGTGGCCACTTCCTTAGCATCGTCCTTAAAGCGCTTGAGGCTGGACAGCTTGCCCTCGAAAACAACGATGTTATCGCGGAGCAAACGAACCTGCGCATTACGCTGCAGCTTACCATCCTGCACATAGCAACCGGCAACGGTGCCAGCACCGGTAATGCGGAAGGTGTTGCGAACCTCGGCGTGACCCAGCAGTACTTCCTTGTACTCGGGAGCCAGCAAGCCCTTCATGGCCTTTTCGATATCTTCGATGGCCTGATAAATGACCCGGTAGAGGCGGATATCCACGCCGTCGTGCTCAGCGGTCTCACGGGCGGTACTATCGGGGCGAATGTTGAAGCCGATAATAATAGCATCGAAGGCAGAAGCCAAGTTGACGTCATCCTTGGTAACAGCACCCACGGCGCTATGCAGCACACGGACGCGCACTTCGTCGTTGGACAGCTTCTCCAGAGCCTGCTTCACAGCTTCCACGCTGCCCTGCACGTCGGCTTTGACGATCAGGTTCAGGGTGGTCATCTTGTTCTGATCCATGCGGCTGAACAGGTTATCCAGAGACACCTTGGCAGAAGCAGCCACACGGGCAGCCTTGAGCTTGTTGCGGCGCTCCTCGACCACCTGACGGCCCAGACGATCGTCTTCCACAGCCATCATGTCGTCGCCAGCGCTGGGAACATCGGTAAAACCAGCGATCTCCACAGGCATGGAGGGGCCGGCTTCCTTCACGCGCTCGCCCTTATCGTTCACCATGGCACGAACACGACCAGCAGCCAAACCGGCAACGATATTGTCGCCTACGTGCAGGGTACCGTTCTGGAGCAGCACGGTAGCAACGGGGCCGCGAGCCTTATCCAGCTTAGCTTCCACGATGATACCCTTGGCCATACGGTTGGGGTTGGCGCGCAGCTGGCACATATCAGCCTGCAAAAGGATCATCTCCAGCAGGTTGTCGATACCCATACCGGTGTGAGCGCTGACGGGGCACATGATGGTGTCGCCGCCCCACTCCTCGGGTACCAGCTCGTGAGCAGTCAGATCCTGCTTGATGCGCTCGGGGTTGGCAGATTCCTTATCCATCTTGTTGATGGCAACGATGATCGGCACCTCGGCAGCCTTGGCATGGTTGATGGCTTCCACGGTCTGGGGCATAACGCCGTCGTCGGCAGCAACGACCAACACTGCGATGTCGGTAGACTGGGCGCCGCGCTTACGCATGGCGGTAAAGGCTTCGTGACCGGGGGTATCCAGGAAGGTGATGATCTGGTCATCCACCGTTACGGTATAAGCACCGATATGCTGGGTGATGCCGCCAGCCTCACCGGCTGTAACGTGCGCATTGCGGATGTAGTCCAGCAGGGAGGTCTTACCATGGTCAACGTGACCCATGATGGTGACCACCGGGGGACGGGGCTGGAGATCTTCTTCAGCATCTTCAAAGTCGGTCTCAGCCAAATTATCCTCAGCGGTTTTATCCAGCTTCTGTTCCAGCGTTACGCCGAAATCGCTGCAAACCAGAGAGGCGGTGTCGAAATCCAATTCGCTGTTGATGTTGGCCATTACGCCCAGCATGAGCAGCTTCTTGAGGATCTCGCCAGCGGGCTTACCGATACGCTCGGTCAGATCCTTAACGGTAATGGTTTCAGCCGTCATGGTCGCTTCGGTAATAACGATGGGAGCCATCATCTGCTGTGCGCTGGGCTTCTTGGTAGCGCGCGCACGGCGCCCGCCGCGGATCACTTCGTCATCCATGCCGCCATGGTAGCTATCGCGAGCCAACTGCTTGCGGTTCTTAGCCACACGCTCCGGGTCATGCTGACGAACGTAGTTCTTCTTGTTGGGATCGTAGTTGCTCACGCGTTCCTTTTCCATAACGGGAGCCAGATCTACGGGCTTGGGACGACCGCCCATGGAGCCGCCGGCAGGGCGACCGAAGTTACCGCCAGCAGGACGGTTTCCGGCTTGCTGACCTTGTGCATTGGCAGGACGGCCATAGGGGCCCTGCGGATTAGCGGGACGGCCATAGGGACCCTGCGGGTTGGCGGGACGGCCATAGGGGCCCTGCGGATTGGCAGGACGGCCGTAGGGGCCCTGCGGGTTGGCGGGACGGCCATAGGGGCCCTGCGGATTGGCAGGACGTGCCTGACCACCCTGTGCCGGACGGGCGTTCGCACCTGCGGCAGGGCGGGCATTCTGGGCAGCAGGACGTGCAGCCTGCCCATTCTGGGCGGCTGGACGGGCGTTCTGGGCAGCTGCCGGACGGGCAGGCTGACCATTCTGAGCTACAGGCTTAGCAGCAGGCTTCTCCACGGCCTTAGGTGCTTCCTTGGCAGCTTCGGCCTTAGCTTCGGCTTTAGGAGCCTCAGGAGCCTTCTCTGCTTTGGGCTCGGTCTTGGCTTCCACCTTAGGCTCAGCCTTGGTCTCAGGCTTGGTTTCAGCCTTCGCCTTCGTTTCGGGCTTGGCTTCCGCCTTTACCTCAGGCTTGGTTTCAGCCTTGGGCGCCGTTTCAGGCTTTGCTTCGGGCTTGGTTTCGGCCTTGGGCGCAGCTTCGGGCTTGGCTTCAGCTTTCACTTCGGCTTTGGGAGCCTCAGGCTCGTCGTTATCCGGCATAGTAAAAGCCTTGGTATGCTGGCGTGCCAAACGCTCCTGCTCAGCCTGCTCGGCTTTGGCGCGCTGCTGCTCCTCCTCACGCATAAACTGGCTTTCCAGCTTCTTGGCAGCCTGAGCCAGTTCGCTGGCGTTTTTACGCATGGTAGATACATGATTCAGCGCCGCTTCGGCGTCCTTGAGAAGCTCTTTCGTCGCATCTCTGAGTTTAACTTTGGTCATGAAACGCTTGCACCCCCGCATAATTTCGCAAAGTAATTTTGGCTGGTTCTACAGCCGTGGTTCATCCTTGAGCAAAGTAAGCAATTTATCGGCCATACCGCCCTCTTGCAGGCTGATGACCATGCGCCCCTTCTTGCCGATGGCATGTCCCAGAGCGCCGTTGCTGATGATGTATAACGGTGTCGGATGGCTATGGCATGCATCTGTAACACGCTTGCGTGTGTTTTCGGATGCGTCGCCATCCAGCAGCACGATGGCTGCCATCCCGTTTCGAATCGCATCCACGCAGGCATCCTGACCGCTGGTCATTTGTCCGGCGCGCATGCATAAGCCCAAAAAGTTGGTCACTCGCTGTTCTGTTTCTGGCTTCATGCTTGTTTCTCCAACAGCTGTTGCATCGTATCCCGAAGGCTCTGTTCCACTTCGGCTGTCAGCTGCACTTCCAACTGGCGGCTCAGCTGACCCTGCTTCAGCGCTCTGGCCAGACATTCTGCCTGATAGCAACAGTATGCGCCGCGGCCGGCCTTCTTGCCTGTTGGGTCGAGGCTCACTTCGCCTTCCGGCGAGCGAACGACCCGGAGCAGATCTTTTTTGGGCTTCATTTCGCGGCAGCCAACGCACATCCGCATGGGGATCTTACGAGGTTTCACTGGCATGGCTGCCACTCCTTTGTTTTCAAATCAGAGCGTGTCGTCATCGTCGCCGGAGGAGAACTCCATATCCCGCAGTTCCGGCAGGTTGAATTCGGTATCGCCCTGTTCTTCGGTATTTTCGTAGTATACCTGATAGCCCATGGGCTCCTCAGGCATTTCTTCCACAGGCAGGTCGAACATCTGGGCGGCTTGGCTCTGGCTCTTGATATCGATGCGCCAGCCGGTAAGCTTGGCAGCCAGACGAGCGTTCTGACCTTCCTTGCCGATGGCGAGGCTCAGCTGGTTATCGGGCACCACCACACGGCAAGCCTTTTCGTTTTCTGCAACGAATACGCTCAGCACATGGGCGGGGTTGAGGGCGTTGGCAATAAACTCGGCAGGATCGGCAGACCACTTGATGATGTCGATCTTCTCGTTCTTCAGCTCGGTCACCACGCGCTCTACACGATTGCCGCGGGGGCCCACGCAGGCGCCCACGGGGTCGATGGAGACCTCGGTGGAGTGCACCGCCATCTTGGTGCGGCTGCCAGCCTCACGGGCGATGGACTTGATCTGCACCACGCCAGCGGCGATCTCCGGCACTTCCATCTCGAACAGGCGCTTGACCAGACCGGGATGGATGCGGCTGACATGAACCTGAGGCCCGCGGATCATTTCACGGCCGGTGCGGTTTACTTCCAACACATACACCTTGATGTGGTCGTCGATATGATATTCTTCGCCGGGCACGAATTCGCCGGTTTCCATAATGCCTTCGGCACGACCCAGATCCAAAATAACGCCCTTGTTTTCGATGCGCTGCACAATGGCGGTAAGCACTTCGTTTTCCTTTTCGGAATACTGATCGTAGATCTTGCCCTGCTCCGCTTCGCGGATGCGCTGCATGATGACCTGCTTGGCGGTCTGTGCAGCGGTGCGCAGGAAGCCGTTGGGCGTTACCTCGATCTCGGCGATATCACCCATGCGGTAATCGGCACGGATGGCCTTGGCTTCATCCAGCGTGATCTGGTTGGCTTCGTCCTCCAGCTCTTCCACAATGGTCTTGCGGGCAAACACGTGGGCATCGCCGGTCTTGCGATCCAGCGTGACGGACAAATTGGCGGGAACGGTTTCCTCGCGGGCGGTATTCTTTTTGTAGGCGGCCTTGAGGGCTTCCTCAATGGCACCAAAGAGCAGTTCTTCCTGAATGTCCTTCTCGGCTGCCAAAGCCTTTACCGCTTCGATAATAGCCACATTGCCGTTGGCCTGAGGAGTCTTTTTGGTGGTTCTCATGATCTCTTCTACCTGCCTTCTCTATCCGTCTTTATTCAAACTCTACATCGGTGAAGGTGCTGTCGTCCAGCGCAGCATCTTCAGCAAAATCCTCATCATCCAGAATGATGACGGGCTTAATGATGGCGACCGCCTTGCGTTCGAAGGTAAGGTTTTCGCCGCCGACCTCGATGGTAACGGTGTCGTCATCCATCATGCGCAGCAAGCCCTGATGCAGCTTGCTGCCCTGCTGGGGAGCAAACAACTTTACCTCCACCAGCGCATCACGGTTCTTTTCGAAGTCGCGCTGGGTCTTGACCGGGCGATCCAGACCGGGGCTGGATACCTCAAGGAAGTCGTAGTCCACATCCTCCAAAAGAGGCTGCAGCTGCTTGTGGTAGTGCTCGCAGTCGTCCAGCGAAAGCCCGCCTTCCTTATCTACATAGATGCACAGGCACTTGCCGCGGCTTTCCTTTTGCAGCACCACCTCCACCAGCTCCAGCGAAAGGGCATCAGCTATCTTGGCAGCCCGTTCTTCCACTGCGTGTACAGATGCAGCCTTGCCGCTGCCCGCATTGCCTTTCTTTGCCATAAAAAACTCCTTTACCTGTTATCCCCTCAAGGCAAAACGGCAATCAAAAAGAGTGGTACTATACCGCCTACTGCTTCCATTACAGGCCTTTGGCTGTCGCCAAAACACAGTTACGCATAGCAAAACACGTAACCGTTGCGCATACCAAAATGCGCGGCACTGAACGGAAGCAGACGGTATCCACTCTTTCGATAAACCCTTCTTTCTTATGGGGCGAAAATGTTCATAGAAACAGCCCGCACTCGTGCGGACATTTGGAAGTATACCACAACATTTTGGGAAACACAAGCATTTTGCTCCACTTTCAAGAGAAAAAGTTGCCGAAAATTTCCCGTATTTCCTTGCCAATTTGCTACATTTCGTAAATGCATGTGCACAGGGGTTACAAGTTTTGGAGCAACAGCAGGCTCTCCTTATCCATAAAGGCCGGCGTGTAGGAGCTGTCGGCTGCCTCTTTTTGCTGCAAATAGCCGGGCAGATCCAGCATGAGCATATGATCGCGCACTTTGGCATATTCCCGTGCTGTCAACCTGCGGTCGAGACCGGGCAAGTTGACCCCGTTCATAGGGGTATATTGGCGCATCAGGCTAACAGGGGTGCCCTTGGGCAATTTTTCAGCGATGGCATCCAAGATGGCAATGCTCTCGCCGGTGCGCAGGGGCAAGATCAGGTGGCGTACCAATGTACCGGAGCGCATGATCCCAGCTTCATCATAAACAGGCGTACCGGTCTGTGCACACATGGCCTGAATAGCTGCAAAAGCTTTTTCAAAGTAATCCGGGGCATCAGCCAGCTGTGCCGCCGTTTTTTCTGTGGCATATTTGAGATCCGGCAGCCATATATCCACCAGGCCCTTGGCGCTTTCTACAGTCTCCACATTTTCATAGCCGCTTGTATTCCATACGACGGGAATACCCGGCTTGCGAAGGGCGAGGGCTTCCAGAATGACCGGGGCAAAATGTGTGGGGCTGACCAAATTGATATTGTGTACCCCCAGTGCCTCCACCCGTTCAAACAGCACGCTCAGCTGCTGTGCATTCAGGCGCACGCCGTTTTTTCTGTGGCTAATTGGCTCGTTCTGGCAAAATACGCACCCCAGACTGCATCCGCTGAAAAACACCGTACCGCTGCCCTTCGTACCGCTGATACAGGGTTCTTCCCACAGATGCGGAGCAGCCCGGGAAACCAGCGGTTCGAGGCCCATACCGCAAAAGCCTTGCCCTTCTTGCTGGGTTCGGGGCGCATTGCACTGTCTGGGGCAAAGATTGCACAGGTACATGGGCAGCTTCCTTTCGTTGCACAGCTTCGTACGGCTTGCTTATGGCATTAACTACTTAAGTAGTCAGGTCGTCGAAAAACTCGCCTATGGCGACTTTTTCGACGAGGTTTGCACACCGCACATGTCGCTGGTTTCGGATCACAGTCGGAGG
>JAZSRK010000002.1:0-3035 GCA_045538465.1 Candidatus Limiplasma sp.
TCCCGCGTAAAGTACCGCTGCGAAAACTTCCTGCTCACTCCCGAAGAATGGTATGAGGAGCGCGGCTTCGTGCCCAACGTAACCTTCCCCTGTGCCACCATCCATGACTCCGAAACCGGCCGCATCGCCGTATACTATGGCGCTGCCGACAGCTATGTGGGTCTGGCCTTCGGTCACGTGGACGAGATCATCGACTACATCAAGGAGCATAGCCACGTTACCGACACCGATACCGAAATCGGCCGTCGTTAAGTCCCTTTTCGCATCGTAAAAATCATTTATTTTCTTTCGTCCTCCCCGGCTGTTTTTCCAGCCGGGGTTGGATGATATCCAGAGACAAGGCGGGTGCACCATGGCAAAAGCAAACGTAAAGATGGCAGATATCGCGCAGGCGCTGGGTGTCAGCACGGTGGCGGTATCCAAGGCGCTGGCAGGCCAGAAAGGCGTCAGCGAAGAATTGCGTGAGCGCATCAAAAAAACCGCCGAGGAGATGGGGTATCGTTCCCCCAAGGTGCTCCGGCAGGTGAAATACAAAAGCGGCTTCAATATCGGCGTGCTCATTTGCGAGCGTTATGTGGGCACCAGCGAGGCTTTCTATTGGAAGCTGTATCAGGAGCTGACTGCGCAGGCTATGAAGCGGGATTGCTTTGTGCTTCTGGAGCTCCTCACCGAAGAGGATATGAACCGGATGCAGATGCCCAAGCTGGTGACGGAAAACAAGGCTGATGGCTTGATCATCATCGGCAAGCCCGCCAACCATTATGCCAGCGTGCTGCGCCACAGCTGGAACCGTCCGGTGCTGTATCTGGATTTCTACGAGGATGAGCTGAACTCCGATGCGGTGGTCTCCAACGGTTATTTCGGCATGTATGCCCTGACCAACTACCTCTACGAGTGCGGCCACCGGAATATCGGCTACATCGGCACCCTTGGCACCACCGACAGCATCACCGACCGGTACTTTGGCTTCTGCAAGAGCATGATGGTGCACGACCTGCCCATCCGTCCTGAATGGGTGCTGGATGACCGTGACCCGAAAACCGGTCTGGATGTACCCATCGCCTTCCCGGAAAACGGCCCCACGGCTTATGTGGTCAACTGCGACTGTCAGGCTGCCCGTGCGGTGCGGGAGCTTCAGGAAAAAGGCATCCGGGTGCCGGAGGATGTGTCCATCGCCGGCTTTGACGATTATATCTACCCCGGTCTGTGTGATAAGGGCATCACCACCTACAGCGCCAATGTGCAGGAAATGACCAGCGTGGCCATGCGGATGATGATCGCTCGCCTGTCCGGCGAGAAAGGCCGCACCGGCCTGCAGGTGACGGATGGCCGTGTGGTCATCCGGGAAACGGTGCGTAACCTGAACGAGAAATAAGCTGTATACAGAGAAAGACCGCTTGCGGAATACCCGCAGGCGGTTTTTGAAGTGACCCCAAAAAGTTAGACAGAAGAATAGAGATTAAGCAACCGAAAGGGCTTGAAGTCTGTGAAGAGCAGGCGTCAAGCCCTTTAACTTGAGCTTGATGCGCCGATTGTTGTAGTAGTCGAGATATTCTATCAGTTCTTGCTTGAAATGTTCCATAGAGGAAAACTCCTGCAAGTAAAGCAACTCGCTTTTGAGTAAACCAAAGAAGTTTTCTATCACAGCATTGTCAAGGCAGTTACCCTTTCTGCTCATGCTTTGAACGATACCGTGGTCAATCAGCATTTTCTGGTACTGTTTGTGCTGGTATTGCCAGCCTTGATCCGAATGAAGGATGGGAGCTGCCCCCGGGGGCAGCTGGCAAATAGCGCCCTCTACCATATTCATGACCATGGAAAGCACCGGACGGTCAGATATCACAAAACTGACCAGATCGCTTGAATGAAGATCCAGAATTGGTGACAGATAGATCTTCTCACCGAACAAGGAGAACTCGGTAACATCCGTAACCCATTTTTGGTTTGGAGCAGTTGTGCTGAAATCCCGGTTAAGCAGATTGGGCGCAATCTTGCCTACTTCGCCTTTATAGGAACGGTACTTTCTCATCCTGACGCGGCAGACCAACCCTTGTTCCTTCATGAGCCGCTGTACGGTTTTGTGGTTAAGGAGAATCTTTCGCTGCCGTAGTTCTTCGGTGATTCGTCGATAACCGTAGCGCCCTTTGTTCTCGTGGTAAATTGCTGTTATCTCTTCTCGTGTTGTTTCATACTTATCATTCTTGTTCATTCGCTTTAGATGGTAGTAGAAAGTTGCGCGAGCCAATTGAGCGATTGAAAGCAAAATCTCCAATTTGTGCCGTTGCCTTAGTTCTTGAACTACCTGCGTTTTTTGGGCTGGCGTCGCTCTTCTTCCAAAACCAAGGCTTGCAATTTTTTTAGGTATTCATTCTCCGCACGCAGCCGTTGTACTTCTGCCAAAAGATCCTCTTCCACCTCTTTGGGTAGCTTGCGTGGTCTTCCGGTGCTGTTTCGTCCACGGCGTTCGATCTGGAAACCTTCCGGGCCTTCTTCCAGATAGATTCGTTCCCATGCAGGTATTCGATGGTCATCGTTGATTTCAAAACGTCTACAGGTCTCTCGATAGCTTAGCTTTTCTTCTAACATCGTCTTGATTACTTGCTCCTTGAATTCCGGTGTATATCTTTTGTTTGGTACTCCTTTTGGCATAGTAAAACACCCCACTTGTTATTCAGTATATCACACTGTCTAACAAATGGGGTGCAGTTCACAGAATCGCTCCGGGGTTTTTTTCTATGCTTCGAGCAGATGCAAGAGCTTGTCCACATATTGCCGGGAATGGTTCAGGCTCAGTTCACCGTGGGTATACCCCGACAGGATTTCCAGTCTGGCGTGGGGCAGCTTGGCCGCCAAAGCTCTGGCGGAGCGCTTCATCACTGGCAGCTCCCGGCTGCCTGCCAACACAAGGGTTTGGGCAGCACAGCTACGCAGGCTGTCCTTCAGGCGGTCGCCGACATATATTGGCCTGCCCAGGCTGTCCCAAATCTCCTTGGTCTTACCCATCGGCCCCTCCCCATGCTTGATCGGACCGCCCT
>JAZSRK010000020.1:0-26140 GCA_045538465.1 Candidatus Limiplasma sp.
GCCTCCGACTTAGGGTGATTCCATCATCCAAGTGTGTCAATTTGCCCGCAAACGGCGGCTGTGCACCACCAAGCAGCTGTTGCAGGGCATCGGCGCGGCCATCCGCTTCAAGATGGGCCGCTTGACCATCGAGCAGGCCAAACAGCAGGCCATGGAATGGATCAAAGGTCGTTCGGAAATCGAAATGGCCGCCTTTGCGCAGCTGTTCTGTCTGGAAGTGCTGATGCCCCGTTTTTTTCCGGAAGGCATTGCCACGCTGCAAAAGGAGCAGGAAGACGGGGCCACCGTGCTGCTGATCACCGCGTCCCCTTCCTTCTATTTAATGCCGCTGAAGGACATGCTGGGGGTCAGCGATATCATCGGCACCCGGATGGATGTGGACGAAAGCGGCCTGTACACCAGCCTTGTGGGGGATAACTGCCGTGGCCTGCAAAAGCCTTTGCGGCTGGCGGAATATCTGGCATCCAAAGGCGACCGGCTGGACTATGAAACCTCCACGGCCTACGGCAACTCCACCGGCGACCTGCCCATGCTGGAGCTTTGCAAGAACAAGGTGGCCGTAAAGCCCGGCCGTAAGATGCGTAAGGCGCTGAATGATATGGAAAACGTGACCGTGGTAGCATGGTCTACCAAGCCCGGCAAAGCAGCGAAGGAGGATGCCTGATGCGTACTGCCGCCGACTTTTCCAAAGCCGATCAGGTCATCCGTCAGGCGTTGACAGACGAAACGTTTACCTCTGCCAATCTGCTGGTGGGCAAAGGCGACCGGGTATTGTTCCGCCGTGCCTACGGACGGCTGTCCATGGAGGATGATGCGCCCCTGACCACCGAGCACACCCGGTACGATCTGGCTTCCCTCACCAAGCCGCTGGTGGTCGGCATGCTGAGCATGCGGGCTATGGAAGCCGGTAAATTGTGCATGTGGGATCAACTGGGCACTTTTTTGGATGCGCCGGAGGATAAGCAGGCCATTACCATCGGGCAGATCTTGACCCACACCGCCGGTTTTTCCACCGGGCTGCATCTATGGGAAGCCGATCGGGAGCCTGCCCGCAGCGCAGAGATGATCTTGCGCGCCCCGCTCAGGTACCGCCCCGGTACCGGGCAGCAATATTGCTGTGCTGGATACATCCTATTGGGGCAGTTGCTGGAATGCCTGTATGATATGCCCCTTGCCGAGCTGGCCATGCAGGAGGTCTTCTGGCCGCTGAAGATGCAAAAGACCGGCTATCTGCCCGCACCGGGCAACATTGCCTCCACCGAGATGCAGGATGACGGGCAATGCCTGTGCGGCGAAGTACACGACGAAAACGCCCGTTTTCTTGGCGGCGTGAGCGGCAACGCCGGTGTTTTTTCCACCATGGACGATCTGGCGCTGTTTATGCAGATGCTGGCGGCACAAGGCGCCTTACCGGATGGCTCCCGTTACCTATCCCCCGCCACGGTGCGGCTTTGCATGCAAAACCAGACCCAGCACATGCCGCAAGGGCGCAGCCTCACATTCTACCTGCCCAAGTTGGATAACGGCTACACCGGCGACCTATTCCCCGCCACCACCGTGGGGCATACAGGTTTTACCGGCACCAGCATCACCTTGGAGCCGGAAAGCGGACTGTACATGGTGTTTCTTACCAACCGCATCTGCCCTTCCCGGGACAGCATGGGCATCTACCGGGTGCGCAGGCTTTTGCACAATGCCGTATATGCCGCCGCCGGGGAATAAACGACCTATCACGACCGATCTTACCAAAAGAGGCGTTTGCAGCCGCAAAACTGCAAACGCCTCTTTCATTTGGGTTCGATTCTCTTAACGCCACTGGCTCAGATCCATCCGGCGGAAGGCTTTGACCAAAGGCACGCCCAATCCGCAGCACACCACCGCTTGCCCCAGCGATACCGTCAGCATATTCAGCCAAAACAGCGGAATGCCATAGGCATAGGTAAGCACCAGCCCGATGATCACGCCATTGCACACCACCGGCGGCAGGGCAGCCAGCCAGTCGTTTTTGCGCAAGAGCCTTGTAAACAAAGCGGCTAAAAAGGTGGCCAACGTGCCAAACACCACATCGTACATATTGGCCCCGGCGATCATGTTGCTGATGAGGCAGCCAATGGTAAGCCCCGGCACGGCCTCCACAAACAAAACCGGCAAAAGCGTTAATGCTTCAGAAATGCGAAACTGTATTTGCTGAAAACTGATGGGTTGGAAAACGAGGGTAAGCGCCGTATACAGGGAAGCCACCATCGCCGCCAGCGTGAGGCTTCTGATCGTGGAACGCTTTTTCATCCCGTCTCCTCCATTTGCTCATTCGTTGATGGCTCGGGAGTTATTCCTTGCCACCAGCGGATTATAGCACTTTGCGTTGTTTGTGACAAGACTGTGCATAAGAACGATGCATTTAGGTCAAACTTTCTTTGCATCACCAAAAAGGGAGGTGGAACACCATGTCGTTCCAAAACGAGAACAAGTGCATCCATTGCTCAGTGGAGAGCTGCCGCCACCACAGCCAGAACGGTCTGTGCCAGCTGGACAGCATTCAGGTAAAGCCCCGCAGCAATTGCAGCGGCGGCAACTGCGATGAGAGCCTGTGCGCCAGCTACCACTCCAAGTGAGCCTTTGCACAACTCGTCGAAAAAGTCGCCGTAGGCGAGTTTTTCAACGACCTGAAAACCGCATCCCCGGCATGAGTGGGGATGCGGTTTCTTGTATTTTATTCTACCGTTTCGCCAGTCATCTGCTTCCACTTTCTGCGGATGGCCTCCTGGTTCTGCACGCCGTAATCCGGGTCGTTTTTGGAGCACTCGTCCATATCGCGCAGGAAGTGCACGCACAGGTGACCATCAAAGTCGTTATCCTTCACAGAGCCGGACAGGTGGGGCACATTGTGCATAGAAGCCAACGTCCATACGCCGGAAGGCAGCTGCACATAGACCGGTTTAGGCGTCCATGTGTTCTTGTTGCCAAAGGCCTTGAACATGATCTGGGTATCGGTGGCGGTGAGAGGTTCGCTGTCCGCATGGCGGCCTAAACTGTAGAAGCGAAGCGTCCATTGCAGATTGGTAGCCGGGTCGAACACTTTGCAGGTCTGTCCTGCCCGGATGGTGGGCTTGACATCATTAAACCAGTGGAGCAGCCTTACGCTGCCTGTGCTGGGGCCGCTGGCAGAACCTGCGCCGTCGGGCAGAGCATTGGTGTCGCCCGCCTTATCGGCATCGTATTTCTTGGCGTTGCCGCTGTAGAGCAATTCCAGCGTGGCAGAGCCTGCAACACCATCCGCCTCCAGATCGTTGCACTTCTGGAAGGCCTTTACCGCCATCTGGGTGAGGGCGCCATAATCGCCGTCTGCGCTTACATTATAGCCTAAATTCTTCAACGCTTTCTGCAATTGCTTTACCGCATCGCCCTTGGAACCGTAGCGCAAGCTTTCATAAACGCCGGAAGAGCTGCCGGAGGAACTGCTGCTATCCTGTGAGCCGCTATCCGTATTACCGGAGGAAGAACTGCCAGCGGGTATGGCAGAAGAGGAAAACAACACCTGAAAGGTTCGGGTACCTGCCAGACCATCTGCGGTAAGACCGTTGTTCTTCTGAAACGCCTTGACCGCTGCAATGCTGCCGTTGCCGTACACGCCATCCACCGAACTGGTGTAATAGCCCAATTCCTTCAGCCGCTGCTGCACGGTGCGCACATCATCGCCGGTGTAGCCCTTGCGTAGGGTGCGGCTGAGCCCGTTAGAGGAAGAACTGCTGCCAGAGGAGCTGCTGCCGGACGAATTGCTGGACGAACCGCCGCTTGTGCTGCCGCTGCCCTGTGCCGCCACCTTTTGCTCAATAAGGGCAAGAGTCTTGCTGCCTGCGAGACCGTCGGCGTACAGACCATTGTCCTTCTGGAACTGGACGACAGCACGCTGCGTGCCTGCACCGAAACGCCCATCGATGCCGTTGGGGTTGTACCCCAGCTTGGTAAGCGCCGTTTGCAGGTCGGTCACGCGGCTGCCGCTATCTCCATATTTCAGGGTGTTGGGGTTGGTGCTGGTCACGCCGGAACTGGAGCTGCTGCCCGCAGAGCCGCTGCTGGAGCTGCCGGAACTGCCCGATGCCACACTGTTGCCTTCGTACAAAAGGCTCAGCGTCAGGTGCCCGGCCTTGCCGTCTGCTTCCAGACCATTGGCTGCCTGATAGAGCTTGACCGCATTCTCCGTACCGCGGCCAAACTTGCCGTCGGTGCCGTTGGGGTCGTAGCCCAGCGCTAGCAAAGCTTGCTGCAATTTGAGCACATCCTTGCCCCGGTCGCCAAATTCCAGCGTGCTGTAGCGCGCCAGTGCCGTGCCGGTCACCAGCAGCAACAAGGCGATCGCCAGTGCCGCCAGCCGTAACTTATGACAAAAATATTTCATGTTACTTATCCTCCTGCCTACTGTTGGGGCCGATGACCGCAGAGTAGCTATTCGCATGGAAAATACGTGGTTTTGCCCTCTGACAGTCCGCTTGTACGCCCTGTTCATTCAGCGGTTACAGTATAGCAAAAGATGAATAGAATGTAAATAGTATTACGGATTTGTTACGAGTTTTTCGCGGTTTTCATATCTTCATGGCGGAATATGCTGGTTTTGCCATGCACAAAAGGCCCAAATGGCCCAAAGGACATCTCAATTTTTCCTGCTCCCCCTCTTTACACAAATGGGAAGGAAATGCTAAACTGAATCGTTAGCATAGCACAGGCGCAAAAGCAGCGTCTGGGCAAAGGAGAGCCGCTATGAAAAGAACCTTTATCATCTGGTGCATTCTGCTATGTCTGATGTTCGGCTGCGTATCTGCCAAGGCCGATGACGGCTGTTTTCTGATGAACGTGGACGCCTTGGACATGACCCGTCTGAACCAGAATGATTATGTGCAAAAATACCTTTCTGCTCAAACGCAGGGGTTGCGCATCATCAAACAAATACCCAGCGACGTGCCACAACCCGTGCGGCTGTCGCTGGTGGAGATGAACGGCCAGACTTTGGTTTTGGATAAGGACTATGGCTATGTAAGCGGCCAGTTCGACTCCGGCAGCCTCTACCTGCCCTACATGGGCGGCGGCACGACCCCCTATCTGGTTACGCTGTATGTGGGCGACATGGTATACGCCATGCCCTTTATGCAGCTGCAAGCAAGGCTTTCTGCCAACGGGGCCTGTACCTACGGCGCACATCTGTACGACTATTCTCCTGCTTTGGGGCAGGATTGGCTGATGGGCACCATGCTGGATCTGAATGCACTGCGCACCCAAGGCTATATGGCTGTGGATGTATGCGCCAGCAACCGTTATCTGCTGGGGCAGGCAGATATCTACCTTGCCGGCGATCAGATCACCATCACGTTGAGCTTGAACCCAGCTGCCAATGCGGAGCTGCACAGTCTGTCCATCTACGTGAACACTGATTGTGCTTCCCTTTCCAGCGCCGCTTCCGGCCCCGCTTACGGGCAGGGCGAATGGATCCCTGTGGGGGATGCCGCCAGCGCTTTGCTGTACATCCCCATGAGCGTCAGCTACGACCCCTCCGCTCTAAGCACCTACAGTTACGATTTGAACCACGGTTACCTACACCAGCAAATAAGCCTCTGGCAGCAAAACTGCGCAGGACAGTAAAGCAACGCAAACGCCCCGCCTCCCGTTTTTGTCCGGGAAGCGGGGCGCTGTTTTTGTTTGGCTCAATGGATCGTATTACTGCTCCTTAGTTGGCCAAATCCTCATAGATCGCTTCGACGACTGCGTAGGCCATATCCACACTATCCACAATAATGGTGTCCGAATCCTCTCTCAACTTGAGACCGCCTACCAACTTCTGGCAGTCATCCAATTCTTCTACAAGTACATCGTAGTTAAGGCAGAAGTCTATAAACGCCATCAGCGTATCATAGGCGTCCAAGTTGGCCCATGCATAGCCTTCCTGCTGGCCTCTTGCATTGATACCAGTAACGCCCACATGACCTTTTTCTACATTGGCGATAAAGTATACACTGGAACTGTCTACATCGGTATCAAAGTAGAAACCCTCGCCCAGACAGATCTCAGCGTATTCGTTGGGCTTGCTGAACAGCGTTTTGATCCCTTCGTAGCAATCATCAGCCTGAGCAGTGGTTACGCAAACGCCCAACATCAGAACGAGGACCAGTAGCACAGCAAGCAAGCGTGTGGCTTTTTTCATGGCTTAGTTCCTCCTTCCATATGTGATCGTTCCGCTAAATGGCATTAGGAAAATCATTTATCGGAAACGACCTCCCTAACAGCATCGACGAAATTATCAGCACTGGACTTGCTGTTGACGATGTAGGGATCGCCGTCTTCGGTCAGGAAGATCGCGCCGACCAAGCCATCGCACTCATCCACATAGTCGAGCAGAAGCTCGTAACCGATGCAGAACTGCATAAAGGCCAGCAGCGAATCGCCGGTGTTAACGTTGATCCAAGCATAGCCTTCGGGCTTGCCGGCACCATTGAGACCGGTAACGCCTACATTGCCATTCGCAGCATCAACAACAAAGAATACGGAGTCGGTATCGGTATTGGGGTCGTATTTCTGACCCTGACCCAGATATACGAAGGTATCATCTTCTTGATCTTCGTAGATGAGTTTCAGAAGTTCATAGCAGCCATCGGCCTGAGCGGTGGTCATGCATACGCCCATCATCAGAATGAGGGCAAGCAACATAGCGAGAAGTTTTTTCATGGTGGAGTCCTCCTTTGATTTGGTTGTACATCGTTCGAGAAACGAATCAACTCATTACACAAATTGTAACACAAACCGCCAGACATGTCACCTGATTTTTGGGAAAAAAACAAAAAATAAAGAGATAACAAACATTCTTTATTATACATACCTTGATCCATCACTGTAAAAGCTGCTGTTTCCCGTAAAAAAGCAACCCCAGCTCATCGGCGGGGGTTGCCCATAGTGCTTAACAAGCGAGATATTTCGTTTTGCTAAACATTGCTGGAGAATTACTGCTCAGAAGCCCACTGCATGACTGCCTCAAGGAAGGTATCGGCTTTAGCCTTGCTATCGACAATGATAGGATCGCCGTCTTCAGACAGGTAGATGCCGCCGACCAACGCACTGCACTCATCACGGTAACCATCCAGAGTCTCGTAGCCAATGCAGAACTCCACAAATGCCATCAGCGCATCGCCAGAAGAAACGTCCGTCCAAGCATAGCCTTCGGGCTGGCCGTTTGCGTTGAGACCGGTAACGCCCACATGACCCTTCACAGCGTTAACAACAAAGTACACATTATCGGTATTAACATCAGTCTCGAAAGTATGACCTTTGCCCAGATATACGAAAGTATCGTTTTCTGGATCCTCATAGGCCAGTTTCATAAGCTCGTAGCAGGTATCGGCCTGAGCGGTGGTCAGGCATACGCCCATCATCAGAACGAGGGCAAGCAGCATAGCGAGAAGTTTTTTCATGGTGGAGTCCTCCTTTGATTTGTTGTACATCGTTCAAAAACGAATCAACTTGATTACATTGATTATAACACAATTTGTCGGATATGTCACCTAATTTTCAGAACAAGTTAGTAAAACCTCTGTTTGGCGCTCCGGCTTTGTTTTCGTTTTGTATAGAAAGCTGTTTCTACCTATAAACGAATTGACTTTCCCCCCTTGGCGTAGTAAAGTTTCATTTGATAAACATCTGTGTGCGTTGCACAAATTCAACCGAAAAGGAAAATTCGCATGACCATTATCGACCTGTTGGAGCGCAATGCTTCCCTGTATACCAACGAAACGGCGTTGGTAGAGATCAACCCCGACCAACCTGAGACCCGCCGCACCACATGGCAGGAGTTTGAACTGGTAGAGCCCACGCCCAAAGTACGCCATTACCGCCGCGAGATCACTTGGGGCGTGTTTAACGAAAAAGCCAACCGCCTTGCCAACATGCTTACCCAAAACGGCATCGGCAAGGGCAAAAAAGTAGCCATTCTGCTCATGAACTGCATCGACTGGCTGCCCATATATTTCGGCATTCTCAAATCCGGCGCGTTGGCTGTGCCCCTCAACTTCCGCTACGCTGCGGGCGAAATTGAGTACTGCCTCAATCTGGCCGAGGCAGATGCCCTCATCTTCGGGCCTGAATTCATTGGCCGTGTGGAAGGCATCGCCGACAAGATCAGCCGCAACCGCATGCTGATCTACCTCGGCGCAGGCTGCCCCGCCTTTGCCGACGATTACAACGACCTGACCTCCGAGTGCTCCGGTGTCTACACCAGCTGCAACCTGACCGAGGATGACGATGCAGCCATCTATTTCTCCTCCGGCACCACCGGCTTCCCCAAGGCCATTTTGCACAAGCACCGCAGCCTGCTCCATTCCTGCAAGGTGGAGCAAGCCCACCACAGCCAAAGCCGCAACGACTGCTTCCTGTGCATCCCGCCCCTGTACCACACCGGCGCCAAAATGCACTGGTTCGGCAGCCTGTTGGCTGGCTCCAAGGCCATCATTCTCAAGGGCACCCGGCCTGAGTTCATCCTCCGGGCAGCCAGCGAGGAAAAATGCACCATCGTTTGGCTGTTGGTGCCGTGGGCGCAGGACATTCTCGCTGCCCTCGACCGGGGCGAGCTTAAGCTGGCGGACTACGACCTATCCCAGTGGCGCCTGATGCATATCGGCGCACAGCCCGTGCCCCAGAGCCTGATCCGCCGCTGGCTGGAGTACTTCCCCAACCAAGAGTACGATACCAACTACGGCCTGAGCGAATCCATCGGCCCCGGTGCCGTGCACCTTGGCGTGGAAAACGTGCACAAGGTCGGCGCTATCGGTATTCCCGGCTACGGCTGGGAGACCAAGATCGTCACCCCCGAAGGCGCAGAAGTAGCCCGGGGCGACGTGGGCGAGCTGATCCTCAAAGGCCCCGGCGTGATGACCTGCTACTACAACGACCCCGCCGCCACCGCCGACACCCTCAAGGATGGCTGGCTCTACACCGGCGATATGGCCATGCAGGATGAGGACGGTTTTATCTACTTGGTAGACCGCAAGAAAGACGTTATCATCACCGGCGGCGAAAACCTCTACCCCGTACAGATCGAGGACTTCCTCGCTGCCAACCCCAAGATCTGGGACGTGGCCGTTATCGGCTTGCCCGATCCCCGTCTGGGCGAGATCGCAGCCGCGATCATCCAGCTGCATCCCGATGTGGAATGCTCCGAAGAGGAGATCAACGAGTTCTGCATGACCTTGCCCCGCTACAAGCGCCCCCGCAAGATCATCTTCGCCGATGTGCCCCGCAACCCCACCGGCAAGATCGAAAAGCCCAAACTGCGCAAAATGTACGGCGGCGAAGGGTTGGTGGCCAGTCAGAACAAGTCTTAATGGGGGAACGAATTGGGGCTCCGCCCCAAACCCGGCCAAGGGCTCTGCCCTTGGATCCCGGCAGGGGCAAAGGCCCCTGCACCCCGCTCATTGCGCCCATTTCATGGGCGCAAAGGGAATGGTTAAAGGCTTCCCTTTTGGCTCCCGATAATAGCCACTATGTTTTCATAAAATATATATTTTACCCAAACTGCGGGTGCAGGGCGGTCACCGCCCTGCCGGGGTGTGGGGCAGCGCCCCACAAACCCTTCGCCCCCCGCCAAAAACCCTGAAAGGAACATTCGCTATGAAAAAATTGTTGATCGGCAATCAGGCCGTTGCCATGGGTCTGTACCATGGCGGTCTGGGACTGGTATCCAGCTATCCCGGCACTCCATCTACGGAAATTACCGAGTTTCTTGCCATGAATGACGACATCCACTCCGAGTGGGCACCCAATGAGAAGGTGGCCATGGAAGTGGCTTTTGGTGCATCCTTGGCGGGCATGCGTTCTTCCTGCGCCATGAAGCATGTGGGTTTGAACGTTGCTGCTGATCCCCTGTTCACCTTGTCTTATACGGGTGTGAATGGCGGTCTGGTCATTTGCGTAGCAGACGATCCTGCCATGCACTCCTCTCAGAACGAGCAGGACAGCCGCCACTATGCCATCGCCTCCAAAGTGCCCATGCTGGAGCCCGCGGATTCTGCCGAGGCATACACCTTTGCCAAGAGCGCCTTTGAGCTTTCTGAAAAGTACGACACCCCCGTGCTGCTTCGCATGTGCACCCGCATTGCGCACAGCCAGTCCATCGTGGAGCTGGGCGAGCGTGAGGTTGCCCCTGTGAAGGAGTATGTGAAGAACCCCGGCAAGTACATCATGATGCCCGGCAATGCCAAGCAGCGCCATCCCGTGGTGGAAGAGCGCACCGCCGCTTTGGCTGAGCTGGCCAACGACTGCATGTACAACACCGTGGAAATGGCTGAGGATAACGAGATCGGTATCATCACCTCCGGCTGCTCCTACCTGTATGTGAAGGAAGTGCTGGGCGAGAAGGCCAGCATCCTCAAAATTGGCATGCCCAATCCCCTGCCCGAAAAGCTGATCCGGGATTTCGCAGCCAAGGTGAAGAAGCTCTATGTGATCGAGGAGCTGGATCCCGTCATCGAAAATTATGTTCGTTCGCTGGGCATTGAGGTCACCGGCAAGGAGCTGTTCAGCCTCATCGGCGAGTTTTCCCAGCAGACCATTGCGCAGGCTTTCGGCATTGACGCTCCCGCCAGCGTATCTGCTGATTCCGCCGTGCCGGGTCGCCCGCCCATGATGTGCGCCGGCTGCCCCCACCGTGGCATGTTCTATACCCTCGCCAAGAACAAGATCACCGTTCTGGGCGACATCGGCTGCTACACGCTGGGCGCTGTGCCCCCGCTGAATGCGCTGGATTCCACCCTGTGCATGGGCGCTTCCGTTTCCGGCCTGCACGGCTTCAACCTGGCCCGCGGCGAGGAAGCCGAAGCCAAGACCGTTGCCGTCATTGGCGATAGCACCTTCATGCATTCCGGCATGACAGGATTGGTGAACGTGGCCTACAACGCCACCAACTCCACCGTCATCATTCTGGATAACTCCATCACCGGCATGACCGGCCACCAGCAGAACCCCACCACCGGCTACAACATCAAGGGCGACCCCGCTGCCAAGGTGAATCTGGAAGCCCTGTGCCGTGCCTTGGGCATTGGTCGTGTTCGCGTGGTGGATCCCTACGACCTGAAAGCCTGCGAAACTGCCGTCAAGGAAGAGCTGGCTGCCAAGGAGCCGTCGGTCATCATCTCCCGCCGCCCCTGCGTGCTGCTCAAGACCGTCAAGGCCAAGCCCGCCCTCACCATCAGCCCGGACAAGTGCAAGAGCTGCAAGCGCTGCATGAGCCTTGGCTGCCCCGCCATCAGCATGCACGGCGGCAAGGCCACCATCGACGCCACCCTGTGCGTGGGCTGCGGCGTATGCAAGCAGCTGTGCGCATTTGACGCCATCGAAGAATAAGGAGGAAGCAGCGATGAAAACCACAAGCATTATGATCGTCGGCGTAGGCGGACAGGGCAGTCTGCTGGCCTCCAAGCTGCTGGGACAGCTGTTGGTGGATGAAGGCTACGATGTGAAAGTAAGCGAGGTACACGGCATGAGCCAGCGTGGCGGCTCCGTCGTCACCTATGTGCGCTACGGCGAAAAGGTCTACTCCCCCATTGTTACCGAGGGCGAAGCCGATTACATCATTTCCTTTGAAAAGCTGGAAGCCGCCCGCTATGCCGCCTTCCTCAAGGCTGACGGCCAGATGGTGGTCAACACCCAGCAGATCGACCCCATGCCCGTCATCATCGGCGCAGCCACCTATCCTGCCGATGTGCTGGAAGAGCTGAAAGCAAAGGGCCTCAAGATCGACGATTTCGATGCCCTCACCCCTGCCGTGGAGGCTGGTTCCTCCAAGGCGGTCAACATCGTGCTGATGGGCCGCTTTGCCAAGTATGTGGATATTCCCTACGAGCGCTGGATCGCTGCCATCGAAAAGGCAGTCAAGCCCAAGTTTGTCGAAATGAACAAGCGTGCTTTTGAGTTAGGCTATCGTTCCTAAAGCGCATTGTTCTTTTGAGAGATAAAATTTGATACAGACAAGAGGCGAGACACAGTGGAACAACGGTACTATCAACCAGAAATTGAGACCATGCCCGTTGAGGAGATCAAAAAGCTCCAATCCGAGAAACTGGTCAAGCAAGTAAAGCACGTGTACGACAACGTGCCTTACTACCGCAACCTGATGGACGACAAGGGCGTGAAGCCCGAGGATATCAAGGGCATCGAAGACATTTCCAAGCTGCCCTTCCTGACCAAGGCAGACCTGCGTGATGCCTACCCCTATGGCCTACTGGCCGTGCCCCAGAAGGATTGCGTTCGTATCCAGTCCACCTCCGGTACCACCGGCCGCCGCGTAGTCGCTTTCTACACCCAGAACGACGTAGAGCTGTGGGAAGACTGCTGCGCCCGTGCCATCGTGGCCGTTGGCGGCACCGATGAGGATGTTTGCCAGGTGGCTTACGGCTACGGCCTGTTCACCGGCGGCCCCGGCCTCAACGGCGGTTCCCACAAGGTGGGCTGCCTGACGCTGCCCATGTCCTCCGGCAACACCGAGCGCCAGATCCAGTTCATGATGGATCTGGGTGCTACCATCATCTGCTGCACCCCCTCCTATGCTGCCTACATCGGCGAGACCCTCAAGGAAATGGGCTACAAGCCCGAGGATAACAAGCTGAAGGCTGGTATCTTCGGCGCCGAGCCTTGGACCGAAGAAATGCGCCAGAGCATTCAGGAGTCCCTGGGCATCAAAGCCTACGACATCTATGGTCTCACCGAGACCTCCGGCCCCGGTGTCTCCTTCGAGTGTCAGGAGCAGACCGGTATGCACATCAACGAGGACCACTTCTACGCCGAGATCATCGACCCCGAGACCGGCGAAGTGCTGCCCGAAGGCAGCAAGGGCGAGCTGGTTTTCACCAGCTTGGACAAGGAAGCCTTCCCCCTGCTGCGCTACCGCACCCGTGACATCTGCGTGCTCTCCCGCAAGCCTTGCTCCTGCGGCCGCACCCACATCAAGATGTCCAAGCCCATGGGCCGCAGCGATGATATGCTCATCATCCGCGGTGTCAACGTATTCCCCAGCCAGATCGAGACCGTACTGCTCAAGGAAGGCTACACCCCCAACTACCAGATCGTGCTGGATCGCGTCAACAACACCGACACCTTCGAGGTAAATGTGGAATTGAGCGCCGATCAGTTCACCGATACCGTGGGCGGCGTGACCGCCATGGAAAAATCTCTTGCCGCTGCTATGAAGACCATGCTGGGCATCAACCCCACGGTGCATCTGGTCTCCCCCAAGAGCATTGTGCGTAGCGAAGGCAAGGCTGTGCGTGTTATCGACAAGCGCAAGCTGTTCTGATCTGTCAGGAAGGGAGGATCATTCAATGGCTATCAATCAATTGACCGTATTCGTAGAAAATAAGCAGGGCGCTCTGGTGCAGATCACCAAAACACTAACCACTACCAACATAAATATGCGCGCCCTGTCCATCGCCGATACGCAGGAGTTTGGCATCCTGCGCCTGATCGTGAACGATAACGAAGCCGCCTCCAAAGCCCTGAGCGATCTGGGCTACATCATCAAGAACATCGATGTGGTGGGCGTAAAGATCGGCGACCAGCCCGGCAAGCTGTCCAAGGCATTGGATGTGCTGGACAAAGCTGGCATCAACATGGAATACCTCTATGCTTTCCTCACCCGCACCGAAAAGCACGCCTATGTGGTGGTGCGTGTAGCGGATAACGCCGCTGCCGAGAAGGCGCTCACCGATGCCGGGTTCCACATCATCACCGATGCGGACGTGGCGAAGCTGTAAGATATGAGGTACGCAGGGAGGCGCTGCCTCCCTGCACCCACCGTTTAAGGGACTTCGTCCCTTAAAAATCCCAGTTTTGATGCCGCTTTGCGGCATCAAGATGTAGGATCATTGAACATATGGAATGCAGGAAGTTCAGCTATGCAATGTCCGTTAGTGTTCTGGACACACCATTCCTCCATACTCTTAAGAATCTAAATTTTGATGCCGCATTGCGGCATCAATGTGCGGGGTGCAGGGGCGTCACGCCCCTGCCGGGTGTGGGCAGAGCCCACAAACCGTCCCCCAGAAAGGGTTTTTCCTATGTCTACCTCCGCTATTATCGCGATCCCCATGCTTATCCTGTTCTTCGCACTGATGATCGGCGTTGGCCTGTACTGCCGCAAGCATGCCACCAACGTGGATAGCTTCGTGCTGGGCGGCCGCTCCGTCGGCCCGTGGCTGACGGCTTTCGCCTTTGGTACTTCCTACTTCTCTGCTGTTATCTTTGTGGGCTATGCCGGTCAGTTCGGCTGGAACTTCGGCGTTGCTTCTACTTGGATCGGCCTCGGCAATGCCTTTATCGGCTCCCTGCTGGCTTGGATCGTTCTGGGTCGCCGCACCCGTGTTATGACCCAGCATCTGGGCTCCAAGACCATGCCGGACTTCTTTGCCAAGCGGTACGACTCCAATGGTCTCAAGATCGCTGCTTCCTTTATCGTATTCATCTTCCTGATCCCCTACACCGCCAGCCTGTACAACGGCCTGAGCAGCTTGTTCAACAACGTGTTCTCCATCCCCTACTGGGTGATCGTATTGGCTATGGCCGCCTTGACCGGTCTGTATGTGATCTTTGGTGGTTATATGGCGACTGCCATTAACGACTTTATCCAAGGCATCATCATGCTGGTGGGCATCATTGCCGTGATCGCTGCCGTGCTGGGCGACAATGGCGGCTTCATGCTCGCTATGGAAAAGCTGGCCACTGCCGAAAGCGGCGGCTGGGCTTACACCTCCTTCCTCGGCCCCAACCCCGTATTCCTGTTCTTCGTGGTCATGCTGACCTCTCTAGGCACTTGGGGCCTGCCACAGATGGTGGGCAAGTTCTACTCCATCAAGGATGAAGGCTCCATCAAGAAGGGCACTGTCATTTCCACCGTGTTCGCCATCATCGTGGCTGGCGGCTGCTACTTCCTGGGCGGCTTCGGCCGCCTCTACGCCGACAAGATGACCCTGAATGCCAATGGCGTACCCGCCTTTGATAAGGTCATCCCTACGATGCTGTCTGGTCTGGCACCGGTGATCGTTGCACTGATCGTGGTGCTGGTGCTGGCTGCTTCCATGTCCACCCTATCTTCTCTGGTACTCACCTCTTCCTCCACTTTGGCGCTGGATGTGGTCAAGCCCATGCGCAAGAAGCAGGATGACGAAAAGAGAACGCTGCTGACCATGCGCTGGTTGATCGTGTTCTTCATCGTGGTATCTGCCATCATCGCCATCCTGAAGGATTCCATCTGGGCCGACAGCGTGTTTATCGCACAGATGATGGGCGTCAGCTGGGGCGCTCTGGCGGGTGCTTTCCTGGCTCCCTTCCTCTACGGCCTGTACTGGAAGAAGACCACCAAGGCCGCTGTGGTCGCCAGCTTCATCTTCGGCACGGGTCTGGAGATCATCCAGCTGTGCATCAGCATTGGCCTGTTCAAGTTTAGCGGCGGCGTTTTGGGCTTCGTGTTCACCAACAGCCTGTACTCCGGCGTATTCGCCATGGTGGGCGGTCTGGTGATCGTGCCCATCGTCAGCTTGCTCACGCAAAAGACCTTGCCCGCCAATGTGGATGGCAAGTTCAGCTGCTATAATAAGGAGATCGTCACCGATGTGACGGATTCCTTGGGTTAATAATGGATTGACGAGAAAGAAGCTGTCTCAAAATACAATTTTGAGAAAAGTAAAGGCATGGAATGTTGCTCATCCGGCAGCATTCCATGCCTTTTTTGACAGTCTTTTACGAAAAATTGGTAATATCTTCTTGTTTTGAGACAGCCCCGTTTTTCGTTCTGTTGTTCGACGCAAGTCTCATTCCCCTCACTCCGCCGCCATCTCCACCGCTTCCTCTATATTCAGCGGGTTCCACTTGCCGCGCAGATAATGGATGGTGAACAGCACAAACAGCAGCAAGTTATGTGCGATCATGCACGCCCAAGCGGAAACCAAGCCCATGCCCAGCAGCTGGGTGCAGATAAACGTGCCCACGATGCGCACGCCCCACATGCCGATAATGTTGTACACAAAGGGCGTTACGGTGCGGCCTACGCCCTGCATCATGCCTTCGATGATGATGCTGACCCCGTAGAAGGGCTCGGATACCGCCACCATACGCAGCACCGTTGTGCCCAGCAGGATGACCTGCTCATTCTTGGAAAACAGCCCCATCATCGCTGGTGCAAAGAGGAACAGCAGTGCTTCGGAGATCATCATCAGCCCGATCTCGATGGGCAAGATGGTGCGGGCCAGTTCTTTCATGCGCTGGTTATCCCGTGCACCGTAGGCGTTGCCTGCCAAGGTTGCAGCGGCGGTCTGCATGCCGTAGCCCGGCACATAGAAGGCAGATTCCACCGTATTGGCGATGGTATGGGCGGCGGTGGAGATCTCGCCCAAGGAATTGATCATGGCGGCAAACGCCACATACCCCAGCGAAGTGCCAAAGCGCTGCAGCATATTGGGCAGCGCCACCTTAAGGCAGGGGCGAAGCACGGCCATATCCGGCTTGAGGCTCTGCCCCTTGGGGGAGATGACCGGGTGCCGCCACAGGGCGATGGTGATGCACACGCCGCCCACGGTAAAGGCCGCTGCGCTGGCCACCGCTGCGCCGATCACGCCCATACCTGCGCCGGGCATCCAAATATCCAGCCCGAAGATATGCAGGGTACGGGTGGGATAGATGAGCAAAAAGTTCAGTGCAACATTGATGACATTCACCCAGATGCCCACCCGCATGGGCGTTTTGGTATCGCCAGCAGCGCGTAGGGCTGTGCCGAAAATAATGCTGGCAGCTCTGGGCAGCATGGGAATATATAGAATGAAGAAATAGGTGGCTGCCAGATCCCGGATGTTGGCATCCACCTGCATCCATACCGGCACCTGACGGCTGAGCCCCAGTGTGAGGATGGTAAACAGGATGCCGGAAGCCAGCACGGCCAGGGTGGCCTGTCCTGTAGCTTTGGCTGCCAAGGGCTTGTTGCCTGCGCCGTAGGCCTTGGCGATCATGCTCAAAAAGCCAACGCCCAGCGCTGAGACCGTGCTGCCGATGAGCCAGTTGACGGTGGTGGTGGCACCCACTGCCGCCGTAGCAGTTGTGCCCAGCGAGCCCACCATGGCGGTATCGATGTACTGCACCGCTGTTTGCATCAGCTGCTCCAGCATGGTAGGCCACGCCAGTGCAAAAATAACGCCGATCATTCCCCAGCGGCTTTGCTTGTGTTCGTTCATTCAAAACCTCGCTATGTTGGTTTGATTCAGGTCGCATGCCGTAAGCACACCCATTGATGATACGTGATTTGTCGGCAAATTGCAAGGGAAAACCATGGTCATCTACGATCCATGGTTTTCCCTGCATCATTATTCTGCCACGATGTCCACCATCTGCCAAGCCTGCGTCCAACGGGTGAGCGGCGCAGGTGCACCGGGTACGATGCGCCCGGCCAGAGCTTCGCCGATGGATTCTGCCGGGGTCTGGGTGCACATACGCACCGCATCCTCCGGCAGGATGCCAAAGCGGTGGATCAGATTTTCCAAGGCTTTGCGCAGGGTGAGCACAGAACCGGCAAGGGTACCATTCATCAAGCGCGCCTCGCCGTTCTTCACTTCCACCCGATAACCGCCCAAGGCATAACGCCCCTCTGGTACCCCGGCTGCCTCCATGGCATCGGTGATAGCGACAGCCTTGGCAGCGCCCTTGGCCTTCACCAAAAGGCGCACCGTATCCCTATGGAGATGCACGCCATCGGCAATAAACTCGCAATAGAACCGGTCATCGGTCAGGGCGGCACCTGGCACACCAGGGCTGCGATGCCCCAGCGGCGTTTGGGCGTTGAATGTGTGGGTGATGTGATCAGCACCCCAATCCCCCGCCTGATGAGTCAACTCGGCGGTAGCAGAGGTATGCCCCAAGGAAACCGTGACCCCGGCTGCCTTCATCGCCCTGATAAAAGCCTCTGCCTCATCCCGCTCCGGCGCCAGCGTGATCAGCCGCACCCCATCCAGCGTACCGCCGGTCATAGCCAGCATTCTGTCCATGGTGGGGTCGCAAAAATACTTCTTACGTTGTGCACCCGCTTTTTCCTTGTTAAGGAACGGGGCTTCCATGTGCACGCCCAGCACCTTTGCCCCACGAGCTTCCGGGTCAGCCATCACCGCCCGTGCACCTGCGACCGCTTGCAGGGTCTCAGCCGGAGATGCGCTCATGGTGGTGGGCAAGAAAGCGGCGACCCCTTGTTCAAACAGATCCCGGCTCATGGCACGGATGGATGCTTCCCCCTCCATGGTGTCGTGCGCCTTGTAGCCGTGAATATGCACATCCACAAAGCCGGGCAGCAAATAGTCGCCGCCCAGATCCAGCACGTTTTCACCCGGCAGCGGGGGCAGAGCCTCCCCTACTTGCTGCACCACGCCCTGTGTCATACGCACGCAGGTGTTTTCCACAAATCGTCCATCCAAGTATGCCTTGGCGTTGCAAATCAACACGTCTTTAACCTCCCCGCAGGGTATGCGAATATACGCTTGTTATCATCTTACCTGATATGAGGTTAGATGGCAAGTATTGCTTCTGAAATAGGCAAACGCACCGGCATGAGATGAGCATGAGATGCCAGTGCGTCAGGTCGTCAAAAAACTCGCCTGCGGCGACTTTTTTGACGAGGCTTGCACCGTTTGCCTACTCGCCTACGGCTCGCTGGGCGGCAAATGGCGATAGGAATCCCTTGCTACGCAAGGGTTCCGAAACCACCGGAAGGGTGAGTAAAACGAACCGAGGCGTGAGGACAGCCTGAAAGGCTCCGCAGCGCCGAAGCCCAAAGCCGATGTAATGGGATTTGGCCCGCAATACATGTCGCTGGTTTCGGAACTAGAATCGGAGGGTTGCGACCCTCCAACTCCACCCGGGGTTTCTCGACAGTCTGAAACGCCCCCGAAATGCACGATCATTTGTGCTTTCGGGGGCGTTCTGCATCATTTCGGTCACGCTTTATCCTTGCGCTTACCAGTAAGGGCGGTCTCGCCAGCCAGATACATGGCTACCAGCCCCAGAAGCACAAGGCAGGTGGTGCAATACACGATCACAGGAAATGCATCCTTGTAAATAAAGGTGCAGATGGCAGCGGCTGTCTCGCCGCCGATGATCATTGCGGCCAGATAGCCAAAGAACGTAAGGCCGCCAGCAAACAGGCACAGCATAATGCCGTAGCCGAAAATGGTCTTTAACACATTGGAAACCTTCAGAAGCATCTCTTTCATTACGCTACGCCCTCCTTACAGCCCAAATACCGGCAGCCAGCCCATCAGAACTGCCACTTCCAGCACAAACTGAGCCGCTACCCACCACAGGTTATTGCGGAAAGTCTTGCCGAAATCCGATTCGGCAAGGGTCATGCCGGCATACATGCACAGACCCAGCGGCGGCGTGATGTGGAACATAACACCGCAAATACAGGGCAGCATGGCGGCAGCCAATACCGGATCAATACCCACAGCGACCATGGTGGAAATGAACACCGGGCCAAAAACCACCGTCTGGGATGAGCCGGGTATCACCATGCCCAAAAAGCAGGTGAGCAGGCAGATAAACACCACCAGCCCCAGTTTGCTGAACTGAAGCGAAAGGATGAAGCTTTCCATCTCAGAGGCTACATTCAGGTCGTCAAACAGAGCACCGATCATGTACGCCACAGCGCACACACCGATGGTGGGCGAGATGGAGCGAACGCTGTCTGCAAAGAAGCGGGCGATCCGGCTGGGGGTCACCTTGGCTTTATCCTTGCAGATAAGGCAGGCATACATGCTAGCCACGCCGCCGATAAACAGCAGCAGCGAGTTGGAGAAGTACTTGGCGCCTTCGGCACCCAGACGCTGGGTAAAGAAATTGTCCTTAAAGGCGTAGTCCAGCGCAAAGGGCAGCAGAATGATCAGCGGCAGCATGAGCCCTTGCCACCCCGTGCGGAACACCTGCTTCAGATCGGGCAGATCCTCCTTGGGTACGGGCTTTACTTTGTAGTACTTGCAAAAGGCGAAAACCATGATAAGCCGCTGGATGAGAAACCATACTGCGATGCCCCAAAGCACGATCCAAAACTGTCCGGCGGTAATGTTCATCTCCGGGTACAGCGCTGCCAATGCGCCCATGGCTGCCACGATGTTGGAAGAAGGCGGGATCATATTGCCCATGCAGCTGGCGTTGCTTTCCACATTGGCAGCCAACTCCCGGGGGAAGCCGCTGCGGATCATAGCGGGAATGGTAATGGCGCCGGTGGCCATTACATTGCCGGGGCCGCTGCCGCTGAGCGCGCCCATAAAGCTGCTGGCCACCACCGATACATAGCCTGCGCCGCCGGTCACCCGACCCAAAAGCGCCAGAATAATGGCAACGCAGCTGTCGATCATCTTGGTTTTCGTCAGAAGGATGGACATGGCCACAAAGGCCGTCATGGAATACAAAAGATTGGTAGACAGCGCATGGTCGATGTAGTCAAGCACATTGCCCCATGTGCCAGTAATGGTGAGCAGGATCAAAAAGCTCAGCACCACCGCTTCGTACGCAGGGCGCTTGAGCACCATAAACCAAACGCTGATGACCACCAGCATGATCCCCAGATAAAGCAACGCGGACGGCATTCGTTCCACCCCTTTTATTTATGAAGCAAATGGAATGAGAATCAAATGGTTATGGTTATCATTCCATTTGAGTTATATTATAGAAGCAGCAGCGCCCCGTTGTCAAGGAAAAAAGCAGAAAAAATCGCGGTTTTGCCCGCTCGATGGTTGCAGGTTGCAGCGCAAAATAGTATTATTATGTTGGTTATGTATATTATGCATTTTGTAAGGAGAGACGCGCCATGAATACCCGCCAGATACACTATGCGGTGCTGTTGGCAGAAGTCGGCAGTTTTTCGCAGGTGGCGCAGCAGCTGGGCATTTCTCAACCGGCGCTGAGCAAACAGATCATCGCGCTGGAAGGGGAAATGGGCGTAAAGCTGTTCAACCGTTCCGGTACGCCGGTCTCCCTCACCCCTGCGGGCGAGTTTTTCGTAAGGCGTGCCAAGGCACTTTTGCAGGAGGAGGATCAGCTGCTCAAAACCATGGAGCGCTACCGCACCGGGCAAAACGGCAAGCTGATCATCGGTATCTCCCCCTTCCGCAGCCAATATCTGATCCCCGGCGTTATAAAGCAGCTTCGGCAGGAGTTTCCCGGTCTGAAAGTGGTGTTGAGCGAGGATAGCTCCGCTCGCCTGCAAAAGGGCATACTGGAAGGCGTGTACGATTTTGCCATCCTCAACCTGCCTGTGGATGAAGCAAGGCTGGAAGCAACGCCTCTTATGCAGGATGAGCTGGTGGTGGCAGTGCACGAAAACCTTTTGCCCATCGGCGTTTTGCAGGGGGCGCGCCCCGGCGAGGCAGTGGATTTTGCTGCCTTTGCCCATTTGCCCTTCATCACCCTCAGCAAAGGGCAGGAGATGCGCCGCCTGTTTGAGCAGCTTTGCGCCAAAGCCTGCATCGAGCCCGCCGCAGAGGTGGAGGTGGTAAACATCTCCACCGCATGGGCGATGGTACAGGCCGGCGTTGGGGCTACGCTCATGCCGAGGCAATTCATCCGTCAGGGAACAGAGGGCGGCGTTCTGCTCTTTCCCATCCGGCTGGATACCTTTGTGCGCACCCCCGCCATCGTCACCCTGCGGGGGCAGTATGTATCCAGCTTTGCCAAGCGGGCCATGGAGCTGCTCTATCAAAGCGCAGGGGAGCCAAACGATCCATCCTGCTAAAGCGATCTGCGCATAGCTTATAAACAAACGGGGGCAGGCGGCGCGGTGCTTCACCGAGCCTTGCCCGCCCTGATGATACGGAAGGAAAAAACGCTGCATGGCATTTAATTCGTTAAGTTTTCTGTTGTTTCTGGCGCTGGTGGTGGTCGTGTACTACCTTGTGCCCAAAAAGCTGCAATGGCTGGTGCTGCTTATTGCCAGCTACGGCTTCTACCTATCCGGCGGCATAGCCCATGTGTTTTACATCATCGGCACTACGCTGGTCTCCTACAGTGCAGCCCGCTGGATGCAAAAGCTGCGCAGCGATCTGCAAACAAAAACAGCCGCCGCCGGAGAGGAGCTATCCAAAGAACAAAAGCGCCAGTTAAAGGCCGCCGCCGCCAAGCGCATCCATACCATTCAAGTGGTATCGGTGCTTTTGAATCTGGCAGCGCTGGCGTATGTAAAGTACCTGAACTTCTTTATCGGCAACCTGAACAGCATTTTCGCGCTGTTCCACTGGGATGCCAGCATTCCCTTCGTCAATGCGCTGGTGCCTTTGGGCATCTCCTACTACACATTCAACTCCATCGGGTACCTGATCGATGTGGGGCGGGGCAAGCAGGAGGCCGAGACCCATCTGGGCAAGTTTGCGCTGTTTGTTTCCTTCTTTCCCTATATCGTGCAAGGCCCCCTCAGCCGCTACGGCGATGTGGGCGAGCAGCTCAAGCAGCCCCATAGCTACAGCCACACCAATGTGAAATTCGGCGCACAGCTGATCCTCTGGGGGCTTTTCAAAAAGATGGTCATTGCCGACCGGGTGGGTCTTATCACCCCCATGGTCTTTGACCCCACCTTTGTCGTTTACAGCGGCTCCGAGATCTTCTTCGGCGTGCTGGCCTATTCCTTTCAGATCTACTGCGACTTTTCCGGCGGTGCCGATATCGCCCGCGGCGCAGCGCAAATGCTGGGCGTGGAGCTGCCCCTGAACTTTGCACGCCCCTTCTTTGCCACCTCCTTAGCCGATTTCTGGCGGCGCTGGCATATGTCGCTGGGTGCTTGGATGCGCAATTATGTTTTCTACCCGGTCATGCTCTCCAAGCCTGTTACCGCAGTAAGCAAGCTATTCCGCAAGCGCTTTGGCAGCTATGCCGGCAAAATGGTGCCCTCTGTGGCTGCGCCCATGGTGGTGTTTACCCTCATTGGCATCTGGCACGGGCTTACTTGGCAGTACATCGTCAACGGTCTGTACAACGCCACCATTATTTCTGCCAGTGTGGCGCTGGCGCCTTTGTACCAAAAGCTGGCGCAGAAGCTGCGCATCCGCACAGAGTCCTTCGGGTTTCGGCTGTTCCAGATGCTGCGCACGTTTTTGGTGCTGTGCATCTCCCGCATCATCGTAAAAGCCCCCAGCCTGAAAGAAGCCTTCCGCATGATCAAGGCATTGTTTACCCGTGTGGATCTCTCCTTCTTTACCGGCGTGGATGGCAGGATCTTCGAGTTTGGCGTAAACCGGCAAGAGATGCTGCTTTTGTTCCTCTGCGTTATGTTGCTGCTGGTGATCGGCATCCTGCAGGAAAAAGGGATCAAAATACGCGAGACCATTGCCCAGCAGAATGTATTCATCCGCTGGTCGCTGGTGATCGGCATGATCTTTGTTGTTATGATCTTTGGTGTCTACGGCCCGGGATACAACGCCAGTTCCTTTATCTATGGCGCTTTCTGATAACAGAAGGAGGAAAACCATGCTCGCATCCATTGCGCTGACCATTCAAGCGAAAGCTCTGGAGCACCCGCAAAAGCCTGCTGTATTGGCAGGCGACCAAGTGTGTACCTATGAGCAGCTGGCCGCCATGAGCCGCAAGGCTGCCCAATGCTTTTTACAAATGGGCATCCACACCGGCGACCGGGTGGTGGTAGAAGCCGACCATACCCTGCCCTATCTGTATGCTTGGTATGGCATTCAACTGCTGGGCGCCGCTTTTGTGCCCTTGGAAAAAGGCACCCCTTCCAACCGCATCCAAGAGATCGCCGCCGAGCTGGAGACCGGATGGATCCTCACCCTTACCCACCGGGAGGATCTGCCCGGCAGCAAAGCGCTGGATGCGCTGTTGCCCGCCATCGAAACCATGGACGGCCGCTACCAGCCCGCCGCCCCCGCCCCCGAAAGCCTTGCCGAGATCCTCTTTACCACCGGCACCACCGGCAAAAGCAAGGGCGTTATGGTATCCTACGCCAACCAGATGAACATCGCGCTGGCGGGCATCGAGACCACCAACATCCAGCCGGATAACGTGTGGCTGATCCCAACGCCGATGAACCATGCAGCAGGTTTGCGCAAGGTGCATATCGCTATGGCTGTGGGATCGACAGTAAGCCTTTTGGAGGGTTTCCGCAACATCAAGCAGTTTTTCCAGACCATAGAGATGCACAAGGTCACTTCGCTGTACCTGCCGCCATCCGCTATCCACCTTTTGCTGGCTGTGGCCTCCAAGAATCTGGCGGCGCTGAAAGATCAGCTGCGCTTTATCTATTCCAGCTCCACCGCCTACCCGGAGACCGACAAGGAAAAGATGCGCGCCCTGCTGCCCGGCGTGTATATGTACAATTGCTTCGGCAGCTCCGAAGTAGGGGTGGTATGCACCGACGAGTTCTGCGTCTCCGGCGGCTCTGCCTATACCGGCAGCGTGGGCAAGCCCAACTCTTACAGCCAGATCGTGCTTTTGGACGAAGACGGCAACGAAGTGACCGATGCCTCGCCCGAAAAGCCTGCGCTGGTAGCCATACGCAGCAAGTCGGTCATGCAGGGCTACTGGGGAGAACCCGAGCAGACCGCCAAGGCTCTGAAAGACGGCATGCTGGTCATGAGCGACCTATGCTACTTCGCCCCAAACGGCGAATTGGTCTTGGTGGGCCGCAGCAACGATACCATCAACTTGGGCGGCCTCAAGATCGCCCCCGCAGAGGTGGAAGAAGTGGTGATGCGTGCCGCCTGTGTGGATGAATGCCTGCTCATCCCCGTCACCCGTGGTGCCAACGCAGCGCTGAAGCTGCTGGTGGTGCTCAAGGAAGGCCAACCGCTGGACGAAGCCGCCATTCGCAGCCTGATCGCCGCCCATCTGGAACCCTACAAAATGCCCAAGCAGATCGTGGTGATCGATGAGATCATCCGCACGTTCAACGGCAAGATCGACCGCAAGCAAATGATCGCTCAATATGCTTGAGGTCTTGAAAATGAAGAAGCGAGTATCCGGCGAAACGTGCCGGATACTCGCTTCTGTTCGTCGAAAAAGTCGCCGTAGGCGAGCTTTTCGACGACCTGACGCCCCCTCCCCTCCGCATCATGCGGAAGAACTGGGGGCGTTTGAACATCAAAAAACCTCTTATTTTACCACGCCGGGGGCTTCAAAGACGAAAAAGCAACACTGTTTGCTGCTATCGGTCGTGCATCAGGAGTCTTGCTTGGCACGATCCAGCGCGGCGGCACGCTCCTTATCGGTCATGGGGGCAGTCGCAAACAGATCGGGACGCAGCCGCAGCGTTACATCCAGCGCTTGCTGCCGCCTCCATGCGTTTATCTTGGCATGGTCGCCGTTGAGCAATACCTCCGGCACCTCCATGCCCTCGTATTCCCGTGGGCGGGTGTATTGGGGATACTCCAGCAGCCCATTGGTGAAACTTTCCTCCTCGGTGCTGCCTGCGCTGCCCAGCACCCCCGGCACATACCGTGCCACCGCATCGCAGATGACCATAGCGGCCAGCTCGCCGCCGGTAAGCACAAAATCGCCCAGCGAGATCTCCTCATCCACCACCAGATCCAGCGCCCGCTGATCCACACCCTCATAGTGCCCGCAGAGGATGATCATGTTATCCAGCGTGGCCAGCTGTTCCACCTTCTGCTGGCAGAAGGTCTTGCCACGGGGGCTCATGTAGATGCAGGGCCCGTCGTAGCCCTTTTCGCGCAGATCGCGTACCGCATCCACAATGGGCTGCGCCAGCATGACCATGCCTGCACCGCCGCCAAAGGGGTAGTCGTCGGTGTTTTTGTGCTTACGGTCGCTGTAGGGGCGAATATCGTAAGGCGTGACGGAGACCAGCCCATCGGCAATGGCTCTGCCAAGGATACTGCTGCCCAGCACGCTTTCGAACATTTCTGGAAAAATGGTCAAGATGGCGATCTTCATAGAGGGTGTTCTTTCCTTTCTTCAGGGGGTGAGGTAGGGGGGAGTGTTCTCGCAGTGGGGCTGCGAGGGCAGCCAGCCAAAGGCTCCTGCGCGAAGCGAGGGAGCTGTCAGCGAAGCTGACTGAGGGTGCCATTAGCAGATGGAGTGTTCTTGCTGCTTTCCGCAGTTCTCAGCACTGCTGACAGCAGCTGTG
>JAZSRK010000120.1:0-12382 GCA_045538465.1 Candidatus Limiplasma sp.
TGGCCTCCGACTTGATTTGACCAAAGGGAGCGTGTCGCGTTTTCTGGTCACTCTTTTCTAAAAAGAGTTGGCGCGGGAGACGGAGGGAAGCGCGTGCCCAGTGGGCACAACGGCGAAGCCGTTAACGACCCGTAGTCGTCAACCGAAGCAAGTACAGGCCACGGCAGTGGACTGTACGCCGACTGAGGTTGCGGATCAGGCCTCCTGCACCTCCGGTTTGCGCCCATTTCATGGGCGCAAAGGAGAATGAAAGCATAGTCTGAAACAAAAAAGCGGCTGATGGCAGGAGGTTTCTGAAGGAACAATTGATCCGGTAGCGAACAAACGCAATGCACTGGAACAGTGCGCATAATTGCGCTCCCCTGAAATAGGGGTTGACAACAGACGGTTTCTTTGTTATTATTCATTTAACACTTACGTTAAATGTTAAATGTAAGTGCGCCAGCATCCGGAGCTGGCAGAAGGAGAGGAATCATATGTCATTGCAGGAAACCCTCAAGGCACTGTCCGACCCGACCCGCCGGGAAATATTGCAGATGCTTCGCAACGGTAGCAAAACCGCAGGGGAGATCAGCGAAAAGTTTGATATTACAGCAGCGGCGATCTCGCGCCATCTGTCCGTTCTGAAAGATGCAGACCTGATACGCGATCAGCGGGACGGCAAGTTTATCATCTACACCCTGAACACCTCCGTGCTGGAAGATGTGCTGTTCTGGGTATCCAATCTGAAGGGAGAGTAACGCTATGCTCAAAAAATACAGCAAAACCCTGATCATCACCACAGTCGTCATTCTTCTGCCCGTGCTGGCGGGGCTGATCCTGTGGAGCCGACTGCCCGAACAGTTTCCCATCCATTTCAATGCTGCCGGTGAAGTGGACGGCTATGCCGGCAAGGCCTTTGGCGTATTCGGTCTGCCGCTGATTCTGGCAGCGATACAATGGCTGTGTGTTGTGGGCAGCCTGAAAATGGATCCCAAGGCTGAAAATCTGGAAGGCAAGATGTTTTCGCTGGTGCTGTGGATCACCCCGGTTCTGTCCATCGTGATGCATGCGCTGGTGTACTGCACCGCTCTGGGCATGAACATGAAGGTGCAGATCATTGTGCCGCTGCTGATAGGGCTGCTGATGGTCATCATCGGCAACTGGCTGCCCAAGTGCAAGCCCAGCTGGACGCTGGGCATCAAGCTGCCATGGACGCTGGCGGACGAGGAAAACTGGAACCGCACCCATCGCTTCGCAGGGCCTGTCTGGGTAATCTGCGGCATGGTGATCATGCTCTGCGCATTGATCGGCGGCACCTTCCTGTGGGTCATGCTGGCTGCGTTTGTGGCTATGATCGTTGTGCCCACAGTGTATTCCTGGCTGCTTTTCAAGGGAAAGATCAAGTAAGCTGTACGGAGGAGAATAAATCATGAAAGCATTTATCAAAGCATACTGGAAAACGCTGCTCTTCTTTACTGTGGTGGGCTGGATCGGCGGCTGGGTCTCCGGTCTCTATTTGCTGGAAAGCTACCCGCCCCAAATGCAGCAGGAGATGCTGGCACAGGGCATGACCGACATGAATATGGCCCTGACGATGGCAATACAGAGCGCGACCTATGGTCTGGTGCTTGGAACGGCGGGCATCTGGCTGGGCAGGAAGGTGGGCTTGTGGAAGGACGAACGCCACATCACGAAAAAGCCCCTGCTGGCGGCGCTGGTCATCAGCCTGATCGGCGGCTTGGGAATCATTCTCCCGGATCTTCTGTTCTTCAGCAAATACGAACCGGCGCTGCTGGACACGTATGCCGTCAAGCCGACGATCCCCTATCTGCTGGCAACCGTCACCTACGGCGCGGTGATCGAGGAGGTCATGTTCAGGCTGTTTATGATGTCGCTGGTGGCCTTTGTGCTGCACCTGCTCTTTGAGCGTAAGCGCAAGGAGGTAAGCACAGCAGTACTGGTGGTGGCGAATGTGATTTCTGCGCTGCTGTTCGCAGCGGGACATCTGCCCGTAAACGAGATGATGTATGGTCTTACGCCAATGATCGTCTTCCGGTGCTTCCTGCTCAATGGTGTGTTCGCGCTGGCCTTCGGCTGGCTGTACCGGCGGTTCGGCTTGCGCTACGCCATGATCGCTCACGGTGGCTGCCATGTGGTGTCGAAGCTGATCTGGATTTTGTTCCTTTGATTTTGGCAGGCAGAACTTCGGGTTCTGTCCGCGTTTTTACGAACGGACGGCCCGAAATAGATAAGGATCATCAGAAGAACATATTCATCCTTTACACGGTTCTTACTGGTAGCCGCTTTTTTGATGCATCCCCATGACAAATGAAACGCCGATATTGACAATTGGCAGCTTTTCTCTTCCGTTTCAGGCACGGTCAGCTATAATGGAAACTGTCAACCGGCACTTATCAACGAAAGAGTGAACATAAATGGAACCGAAATTGCAGGCTTTGTGCGAACAGTTTATCCAGAACCGGGATCAGATCAAGCGGGTGTACAAAATGTGCAGCAGCTATCTGCCCCCTGTCTGCGCACATTTGTACGTTGCTCATGGCAAAAGCGTGGATGTGGAGCAGCTGAAAGCCTGCCGGAGCTTGATCAAGGACAAAACTGGCGTGTTTTCCAACTTCCGAGGCATGATGGAAACGTCGTTTGCCTGCATGCTGGCACTGGAGGATGAGCCGGAGGTGGCTCTGGATAACGCCCTTGCCGCTTATGCTGAGCTGAAAAAGGAGTTTACCACCTCACAGTACCTGCCTCTGGCAGCCTTTCTGTTGAAGGATGAGGCGGATATGGGCGGTATCATCACCCGGGGACGGGAGCTTTATCGAACCATGCGCAAGGAACATCCCTTCCTTACTTCTTCCGAGGACAGTACCTTTGCCGTTCTGCTGGCTCTTTCCGATAAGGACGACGAGGTTCTCATCAAGGATATGGAAGCCAGCTATGCTTTGCTGAAAGAGCGTTTCCGGAATGGCAACAGCGTACAGACGGTTTCCCATGTGCTGGCCATGTCGAAGGACACCCCGGCAGAGAAGTGCGGCAGGCTGATTGATCTTTTCGATGCCCTGCGCAGCTACGGGCTCAAGTACAGTAAGTATTACGAATTGCCAACTTTGGCTGCTCTTTCCATCTTGCCTGTGGATGCTAAGCAGATAACCATGGATATGCTGGATGTGGATACATGGCTTTCGAAGCAGAAAGGCTACGGCTTCTGGGGTCTGCCTAAATCCACCCGTCTGATGCATGCCGCCATGATCATCTCCAATGCCTACACGGGCAGTCTCTTGATGAACACCACCGCCATTAGCGGTACCCTTACCATGCTGATCAGTCAGCAGATTGCCACCATGGCAGCCATCAGCAGTGCTGCCGCTGCCAGCGCTGCGGCAAACAGCTGATTTTTAGGGGGAGAAGAAGGGGGACGTTGGGGCTCTGCCCCAAACCCCGGCAGGGGCTTGAGGCCCCTGCACCCCGCATATTGCGCCCATTTCATGGGCGCAAAAAGAATGATCAACAACATACAAAACGAAACGCCACCATAAGCAGATTTATCCATGCTTATAGTGGCGTTTATTAGCTATTCTATTCCCTTTGTGCCCATGAAATGGGCACAATTCGGAGGGGCAGGAGGCACTGCCTCCTGCCGGGGGTGCAAGGGGCAGCGCCCCTTGCCCTCCGTCACTTCCGTTTTTTCGCCAGCATCGGTTTCAAATACTGCCCGGTGTAGCTCTTTTTGCACTTGGCTACCTCTTCGGGGGTACCGGTGACGACGATGGTGCCGCCGCCGTCGCCGCCTTCGGGGCCGAGGTCGATCAGGTAGTCGGCGGTTTTGATCACATCCAGATTGTGCTCGATGACCAGCACGCTGTTGCCGCCTTCCACCAGCCGCTGCAAAACACCGATGAGCTTTTCCACGTCTGCCATGTGCAGGCCGGTGGTGGGCTCGTCCAGCAGGTACAGGGTGCGCCCGGTGGCACGGCGGCTCAGTTCGGTGGCCAGCTTGATGCGCTGTGCTTCGCCGCCGGAAAGCTGGGTGCTGGGCTGCCCCAGCTTGATGTAGCCAAGACCTACATCGTAGAGGGTCTGCAGCTTCTTTTGGATGGGCTCGTGGTTCTCAAAGAAGGCGAGGGCGTCTTCCACGGTCATTTCCAGCACATCGTGGATGGTTTTGCCGTTGTAGCGCACATCCAAGGTTTCCCGGTTGTAGCGTGCGCCTTTGCACACATCGCAGGGCACATAGATGTCTGGCAGGAAGTGCATTTCGATCTTGATGAGACCATCGCCGGAGCAGGCTTCGCAGCGCCCGCCCTTGACATTGAAGGAGAAGCGGTTCTCCTTGTAGCCACGGGCTTTGGCTTCGGGGGTCATGGCGAAGATCTTGCGGATCAAATCAAACATGCCGGTGTAGGTGGCAGGGTTGGAGCGAGGGGTGCGCCCGATGGGGCTCTGGTCGATGCAGATGATCTTGTCCAGCTGCTCCACGCCCTCCATCTTCTCAAAGGAACCGGCATGGGTCTTGGCACGGTTGAGCACCTTGGCCAGATGCTTGTGAAGGATCTCGTTGACCAGACTGCTCTTGCCGGAACCGCTGACGCCGGTAACGCAGCAGAATACCCCCAAGGGGAAGTCCACGGTCAGGTTTTTCAGGTTGTTCTGGTTGGCTCCGATCACCTTAAGCCATTTTTCCGGCTGGCGGCGCTCCTTGGGCACAGCGATGAACCGCTTGCCGCTCAGGTACTGCCCGGTGAGGGAGTTGGGGTTGGCAAGGATCTCGTCAATGGTGCCTTCGGCGGTGATCTCGCCGCCGTGCACGCCTGCGCCGGGGCCTACATCCACGATGTAGTCGGCGGCATACATGGTGTCCTCGTCATGCTCCACCACAATGAGGGTGTTGCCAAGATCCCGCATGCGCTTGAGGGTGCTCAGCAGCTTGGCGTTATCCCGCTGGTGCAGGCCGATGGAGGGCTCGTCCAGAATGTACAAAACGCCCATCAGGCTGGAACCGATCTGGGTGGCCAGACGAATGCGCTGGGCTTCGCCGCCGGAAAGGGAAGCAGCGGCACGGCTCAGGGTGAGGTAGCTGAGGCCAACGCTGTCCAAGAAGCCCAGACGTGCGTCGATCTCCTTGAGGATCTGTCGGGCGATCATCTCATCCTTGCCGGAGAGCTGCAGCTGCCGGAAGAAATCCCGGGCAGCGGAAATGCTCAGGTTGCTCACCTGACTGATGTTGAGCCCGCCCACGGTCACCGCCAGTACTTCGGGCTTGAGCCGGTGTCCCTTGCAGACCTCGCAGGTGCTTTCCAGCATGTACTCTTCGTAGGCGGCCTTCATGCCGTCGCTGGTGGTTTCCTGATAGCGGCGCTCCAAAGAGCGGATGACGCCCTCAAAGGTGGTCTGGTAGCGACCCTCGCCGTTGGCACCCTGATAATGTACGGTAATTTTCTCGTCGGTGCCGTACAATAGTATGTCCATCACCTTTTTGGGCAAGTCCTTCACCGGCGTATCCATACTAAAGCCGTATCGCTCTGCCAGTGCTACAAAATAGGTGTTGGCCATGCTGCCTCTGTCGGCCACATTCCAGCCCATGGCTTGTAATGCGCCTTGGTTCAGGCTCAGCTCCGGGTTGGGGATGATGCTATCCTGCGTAATGCGCATGATGGTGCCAAGGCCGCTGCAATGGGGGCAAGCGCCAAAGGGGCTGTTGAAGGAAAACATGCGGGGGGCAAGCTCCTCAATGGAGATGCCGCAATCGGGGCAGGCGTAGTTCTGGCTGAACATCAGCTCCTTTTCGCCCATCAGATCGATCAGCACCAAGCCGCCGCTTTCCTTGGCGGCGGTCTCCAAACTGTCGGCCAAGCGCTTGCGCATCTCGTCGCTGGGGCGGTTCACCAAACGGTCCACCACGATCTCCAGCGTATGCTTCAGCTTTTTGTTCAGCGTGGGTGGCTCGTCCAGATCGTAGATCTCACCATCCACACGGATGCGCACATAGCCCCGCTTTTTGGCATCCTCCATCAGCTTCACATACTCGCCTTTGCGCCCGCGCACGATGGGGGCCAGCACCTGCATGCGCTGGCCCTCCGGCAGGGTAAAGATCTGATCCACCATCTGGTCGATGGTCTGCTGCTTGATCTCCTTGCCGCACTGGGGGCAATGGGGCACGCCGATGCGGGCGTAGAGCAGACGCAGATAGTCGTGGATCTCCGTTACCGTGCCCACGGTAGAGCGAGGGTTGCGCCCCGTGGTCTTCTGGTCGATGGAGATGGCGGGGGAGAGGCCTTCGATGGAGTCGATATCCGGCTTTTCCATCTGCCCAAGGAACTGGCGGGCGTAGGAAGAAAGGCTCTCCACATAGCGCCGCTGTCCCTCGGCGTAGATGGTATCAAAGGCCAGCGAGGTTTTGCCGGAGCCGCTGAGACCAGTGAACACCACCAGCTTGTTGCGGGGGATCTCCAGCGTGACGTTTTTCAGGTTGTGTTCGCGCGCACCGCGAACAATGAGTTTATCCTGCAAAGAATTACACCTCGATCAGTTCGTAGTCCATGCTGCCCAAGCCGATCTTCTGAGCATGCTCGATGCCTGCACGCCAGTTGGTAACGGGGTGGGTATCATGGAAGATATCGTCGGTATGGTTGCCCTGCTCGGTCAGGTAGGTGTGCTCGCAGCGCTGCATCTTGTTGCAGGCATCGGCACAGGCCAGATCCAGCGCCACCGGGTCAAAGCTGGCAAACATGCCCACATCGGGGATGATCGGCACATCGTTCACGCCGTAGCAGTCGCAGAAGGGGCTCACGTCCATGACCAGAGAAACGTGGAAGTGGGGCTTATCCTTCACGGCGGCCATGGCGTATTCGCTGATCTTGCGCACCAGCATATCGGTGCGGCTGTCGGGGCCGGTGATGGCACCATGGTTGCGGCAAGCGCCTACACAGCGGCCGCAACCGAGGCACAGCTCGTGGTTGATGACGGCTTTGCGGCCCTTGCCTTCGCCCTCGAAGCGGATGGCGTTGTGGGCGCACTGACGGATGCACATGCCGCAGCCCACGCACATGTCCTCGTTCACCTGCGGCTTGCCTTCGTGGTGCATGTGGCGCTTGCCGGCGCAGCTGCCCAGACCCATGCCCAGATTCTTCAGCGCACCGCCGAAACCGGCACCTTCGTGGCCCTTGAAGTGGCTCACGCTGATGATGGCCTCTGCATCCACAGCAGCACGGCCGATGTAGGCTTCCTTGCAATATTCGCCGTCGATGGGCACGGCTACATCGTCGCTGCCGTCCAATCCGTCGGCGATGATCACATGGCAGCCGGTCTGGAAGGGGTTAAAGCCGTTTTCATAGGCGGCTTCCAAGTGATCCAGCGCATTGCGGCGCTTGCCCACATACAGGGTGTTGCAGTCAGTCAGGAAGGGACGAGCGCCCATTTCCTTGAGCATATCCACGACTACCTTCACATAGCCGGGGCGCAGGTAAGCCATGTTGCCCGGCTCGCCGAAGTGGATCTTCACGGCGGTAAACTTGCCGTTCAGATCCATCTGGGGCATACCGGCCTTGGTAATGAGTTTGCGCAGTTTTTCCAGAATGTTGCAGCTCAGCGTGGTGCGGAAACTTGTGTAGTAAACCTTGGACTTTTCCATGTTCTCTTCCTCCTGTAAGCATCTGCTCGATATGGCAAATGCGAAAATCTGTTCTTGCCCGGTATTTTAGCACAGCTGTTGCGGCTTAACAAGGGGGGCGGGGCTTGAAAACAAGTAATTGAAAAAGATTTTTTGTTCATCGCGGTTTTCTTGACATCCCATACCCTGCTTTGTATACTGAAAACGTATTTGCCCATGGGGCTGCTAAGGAGGGATCCCGATGCGAAAGCTTCACATCGGTTTGCTGTTGAGCTTTGTGCTGTGCCTGTCTGTGTTGCCAGCCTTTGCAGAAGGTTTAGCAAAGGGCGCTGCAGAGGTGGCAGGGGAAACAGCGGTCGAAGAGACTGTGCAGAGCACAGCCGAGGAGACCGACCCCGCCCAAACGACCGAAGAACCGTCTACCGAGCCGCAGGTTCCCTTTGCTTGCTGGCTCACTTGCCAAGTAGGAGAAGCACAGGTAAAGGTGCAACCCACCCAGTATGGCGACAGTCTCTTTTTGCCTACCTATGCAGATCTGTCTGGTTTGCAGGTAGCTGGCTGCGGGCAGTGGCAGGATCGTCCCCTCACGCTGACCGCTGGTGATGCATCCCTCACCGTCGCCCCCGGCGAAACCTTCGACCTGAACGCTCTGTTCCCGGAAGGCCCCGATGCCGAAGGTGTGTATTGGCTTTCGGTATCTGTCGGAGACCCTTCTGATGAAAGAACACTGCGCATCCGTCAGTCAGCCAATCAGGCCAGTTTGTTCATCCGCAGCGCCGACCCGGAAAATCGCGGACGTGCCTACGTGGATGGCTTGGAGGATCCCAAGAGCGATCCCATCACCGATGCTGCCCTGCTGATGGTGAGCGAAAACGGCGAAGTGGTTTACGACAACGAGCTGCGGGAGTTGCGCGGGCGCGGCAATACCACATGGGGCTGGGGTATCAAGAAGCCCTATCAGATCAAGCTGGAAAAGAAGACTGACCTGCTTCAGTCCGACGATCCGGCAAACAAGGAGCGCACTTGGCTGCTGTTGGCAGAATCTTTCGATGCCACGCTGGTGCATAATATGCTCTCGCTCGATCTGGGCCGTGCGCTGGGTATGGAGGGCACGGTGGAATACCGCCCGGTGGATCTGTACTACGACGGCGTGTATAACGGCTTCTACCTTTTGTGCGAAAAAGTACATGTAAAGCCCGGACGGCTGAACATTTTGGAAATGGATGACCTGATCGAGGAACAGTATCCCTTGGTAGGGAATGAAAGCCTGTTCCCGGTGATGGAGGAAAAAACAGATATCGGCAAGATCCGCTATGTATCCGGCGTTGAAACTGTTTTCGGCCAGCAGGGTGCTTATCTGATCGAGCTGGATTCCTACGGCGGCTTCGACGAAGAAAGCATGTTCCAGATCGGCAAGCATTACATGTACGAGATCCGTAGCCCGGAACACACCAGCCGGGAGGATGTTGTATATGTGCAGCTATTGACCAATGACCTGCATTTGACCATCGAAAACGGCGGTGTTCATCCGGTGGATGGGCGGCCTTTGGCAGAGCTGATCGATATCGATTCTCTGGCAAGGTACCTGCTGATCCAGCAGTTTGCCAAAACGGCAGACTTTGGCTACACCTCCACCTATCTCTACCTGCCGGAGGGCAGCACACAGTTTAAGGCGGGCCCCTTGTGGGACTTTGATATCGCCTACGCCATGCGGGATGACCGTCCCCATGAAGGCGGCATTGATGGCTATGTGGCAGGCGACCGCTGGGTATATGCAATCATGGATATCCCTGTGGTGCAGGAAGCCATGCAGCAGATCTGGTGGGAGGAGCTGGAACCGCTCATCACCGGCACAGTTCTGGCTGAGGATGTGCAGGAGCAGGGCACGCTGTTGTCTCTTGAGGGCTACAAGACCGCAACAGAAGCTTCCCGCCGTATGAATTACGATCTGTGGCAGCTGGGCGGTTCCTATAACAACATCAATAAAGAGACCCTGTATGAGACCTTCGATGAAAACTGGGATTACTTTTCTTCCTATATAAAGGACCGCACCGAATGGCTCAACGACGATATCCCCTTGTGGTCGGGCAGCGTGATCGAAAAGGCAGCGCTGCATGTGAGCTACATCAATGCGGATGTGCCCGGCACAGCGCAGATCGTGCCTGCCAGCGTATTGCAGCGCACAGTCGTAAGCGATGCGGCTTGGAGCAGCCAGCCGGATGAGGACAGACCCTGGCGCGCTATCTACACGGTGGATGTGGTGCTTACCGCTAAAGAAGGCAGCACCTTCTCGCAGGAAGCGGAGGCTGCCATCAACGGACAGCCGGCGCAGGTGCTGGCGGTATCCGATACGGAAATGACGGTTCGTTTTGCTTTCAGTGCACCGGTATATGAGCCCGCTGTGTATGACGATGTAGACTATGGGCTTTTGTACAACTACCATTATTATATAGACCAGTACCCGGAACTGCTGGACGAATGCGGCGACGACCCGACGGCTATCTTGGAAAACTACGTTTACTACGATCTACCGTCTGGCATAAGCGCTATTGAAACCTTCGATTATGATCTCTATTATGAAGCCTATACCCCTGTGTTGGAAGAATACTTCTTCAGCGATACCTACGAAAGCACCATGTACTATCTGGATAACGACCAGGATGAGTTGATGCTGGGCATGGGCGAGCGGATCGTTCCAGAGGCGGAGGATTTTGTGGAGTGTGATGCGCAGTGAGTGAGACCTTGAATAAGAAGAACGCTGGCTGGCAGCAGCTTTGCGGATGGCTGGTGCTGGCTCTGCTGCTGTGCGCTGCTGTGTACCTGTTGTTTGCCAATCTGGGCGAAATGGCCATTGCGGATTATGATGAAGCACGCCACGGCGTAAATGCCTACGAAATGATCCGCAATGATGAATACATCGTGCATACCTATGGCGGCGAGACGGATTATTGGAACCTGAAACCGCCCGCATCCTTCTGGAGCGTAGTGCTGGGCTACCGGCTGTTTGGGTATAATGCGCTGGGTCTTCGCTTTTTCAGCGCGCTGGCCTCGCTGGTAAGCATGGCGCTGGTGGCAGTGTGGTGCGCGCGCCGCTATGGCGTGTGGGCGGCGGTAATGGCTTTGTGTGCATATGTGTGCAACCATGGCATGTATGTAAACCATTTTTCCCGTTTCGGCGATGCAGATGCCCTGTACCAGTTGTTCTTTACCATAGCCATGCTGTGCATGCTCAATGGCAGAAAGCGCTTCGGCTGGTTCTACGGCAGTGCTTTCGCCTTTGCACTGGCATTTCTCACCAAGGCGAGCCATGCGCTGAATATCGGTCTTATCTGCGCACTGTATGTGCTTTGCACCGGTAAGCTGCCTCAGCTGAAACCGCTGCGCATTCTGGGGCTTCTCGCCTGCGCTTTGCTCCCCATCGGTTTGTGGGCAGCGGCAAGGTATGCCAAGGATGGCACCGCTTTCTTTGAAGGCATGTTTCTGACGGATGTGGTGGATCGTTTGGGTTCTACCGCTCACATGGATAATAAAACACCGCTGGCGCTGTATCTGGAAGCTTTCTGGAGCAGACCTTCGCTGGTGGTAGCGCTGATCGTGTGCGCGCTGTGCGCTTTGGCTTGCGTGCTTTTGCACATCCGGCTCAGCGATGACAGCAAGGATGCACTCATCGGTACGCTCCTGTGGCTAGTAGTGCCCATCGTGTTCTACACGGTCACCAAAACCAAGTTTATCTGGTATGTGTATTCTGGTTTCGCCGCTATTTGCGTACTGACGGCTATTCTGGTGCATGCCGTTATCGCCTCCGGGCATTTGAAGGGCATACGCACGGCGGTGTTGGCGCTGGCCTTTGCTGCCATGTGTGTGTTCGGCTGGCAGAATGTGCAGCGCATCAGCACCATTACACAGGAGGATACCTACCAGCTCGTTATGCAGGAAATGCTGGATCGGGATATGGATGAGGGAACGCACATTTACATCCAATATAATGCGGAGGTACAGAATGTGTGGAACCCCATGGAGTGGATGCAAGCCGACCGGCTCACGGCGATGCTCTATGGCGATACTGTTTGTATGGATGGCGGCGTTGAAGCCTTTTTGGCAGATGAGGACTATGCCATTCTGGTCATCGGGCAAAGTGGCAACCAAGATTGGATCAACACCCTTTATGAGGAGTGCTACTTCCGCACAGAGGAAGGCAGCGTTATGATCGTCGATAAATAAATTTTGTCCGCCGGATGCAGTCGGCTGGGAAAACAACGCGGAAAAATGTCACTTTTGGTGGATGTTTTTCCGCGTTGACAATCTCGTTGATGGACACACCCGGCAGCGTGTGCATACACGATTTTCATAAATGCAAGTTCATATGGGTTATACAGCCATTGCATCAAAAAAATATTCAAAAAAGTTTGCAAAAACTATTGCAATCTGGTGCTGGTTATTGTATACTACGGAGGCTGTCTGTTTAGGGATGAAGCGGTAAGTTGCCGCCATGGCCATGGCGGGTAATTATCGTGGACCAGCCCGGTAATCGGGCGACGGACTTAAGACACGGCGCAAGGTTTGCGCCGTCGGACGGCTCCACGGCGGGAGAGGCCTTAGCCCCTCGCCAAATAAAAAGCCGTCGATGGACACACCCGGCGCGGTGTACTTGAGACCACAAAATCAAGGAGGAACGAAAATGGCCAACCAGAAAATCCGTATCAAGCTGAAGGCTTACGAGCACAACCTGATCGATCAGTCTTCCGAGCGGATCGTGGAGACCGCCAAGCGCACTGGCGC
>JAZSRK010000159.1:0-3206 GCA_045538465.1 Candidatus Limiplasma sp.
CATGCAGGCCAACAGGAATGCAATAATTTTTTTCATTGTGGTACCCCTTTCTTGTTGTATGAATGGATAGACGTTATGGTTACACTATTCGTCATAAGAATACGTTTTCCTGCAATACAACGGAAATTATTCATATTTTTATAAAACAGCGTTTGTGTTATACTGGTGTACAGAAAGGAGCGTTGATCGTATGGATGGCAGAGAAAAAAGATTGTTTGTTTTTGAGAGAACCATGCAGCTTTGCTGCGATATCGATCCGTTGATCCGGGCGGTAAAAGCATCTAAGGAAAAGCAGCAGATCATCTGGCAGGAGGACAGCGAGCCTGTCTGGTCGCCTCGCTACGCAAAGCCTGCAAGGCGTGTACTGTCGATGAAGCGCACATTTCAGGCGGCCAGACCCTATGCGCAGGCCGGCAAGCGGGTATGCGCGCTGAACTTTGCATCCTCAGTATCGCCGGGCGGCGGTGTTACCCGCGGCACCCAGGCGCAGGAGGAATCTTTGTGCCGGATCAGCACGCTGTACCCCGCACTCGCTTCGAATAGCGCAAAGGCGTTCTACAGCAAGCACTGGGAGATGATCCGTGCCGGGCAAATGCGCCGGGAAAACCGGGATGATTGCATCTACACGCCTGGGGTCGTGGTGCTCTGCGAAGACGGGGGCGACGAACGGCCGCTGCCTGTGCAGGAACACTACACCGTGGATGTGATCACCTGCGCCGCACCCGATCTGCGCCAAACCGACGACGGCAGCGCCTACGCCCCCGGCCAGCAGGAGCTGGAAGCTTTGCTGGTGAAGCGTTGGCGTAGAATTCTTGCCCTTGCCGCTTCCAAAGGCGCAGAGGTGCTCATTCTGGGCGCTTTTGGCTGCGGCGTGTTCGCCAACCCGCCCCGATTGGTGGCAAAGGCTTTTGAACAAGCCGCCGCAGAGATCGACCATTGCTTTGAGACCATCGAATTTGCAGTGTATGCCAAAGACGCAGAGGCTCCCAATGTGCAAGGCTTTGCAGGGTTACAAGGCATAGAGATCTGCTATTAAGCTTCTGCCTCGGTCTGGTGCTTGTCTTTCAGCAGCTTCTTAATGCTGGAGATGCGAACGCAGAGCGTAAAGATCTTCATGGCGGTCTGCAGATCGCTCAGGCAGGGGTAGGTGGGGGCAATACGGATGTTGCTATCCTGCGGGTCGAGACCGTAGGGCCATGTGGCGCCTGCGCTGGTCATGGTAACGCCGGCTTTTTTGGCACGGGCGACGATATCCTTAGCGCAGCCGGGCATGGAATCGAACAGGATGAAATAGCCGCCCAGCGGAGAAGTCCACGTGCTGATGCCTAAGCCTTCCAGATCCTGCTTGAGAATATCCTCCACGGCTTCAAACTTGGGACGGATGATATCGGCATGCTTGCGCATATGCTCCACCATGCCGTGAATGTCCTTGAAGAAGCGCACATGGCGCAGCTGGTTCACCTTGTCGTGGCCAATGGTCTGGCAGCGCAGGTAAGTAAGGAAATCCTCCATATTGTTGGGGCTGGTAGCGATGGCGGCAATGCCGCTGCCGGGGAAGGTGATTTTGGAAGTGGAGGCAAACTTGTAGACCATATCCGGGTTTCCGGCGCGCTTGCACTCGGCGAGGATCTCGATCAGGTGATCCTGATGGTGGTCGTAGAGGTGATGCATGCCGTAGGCGTTGTCCCAGAAAATGCGGAAGTCCGATGCGGCGGGCTCCAAACGGGCAAAGCGGCGCACCGTCTCATCCGAATAGGAGATGCCCTGCGGGTTGGAATACTTGGGCACGCACCAGATGCCTTTGATAGCTTCATCTTCAGATACCAGCTTCTCCACCATATCCATATCGGGGCCGGTGGGCGTCATGGGCACAGGGATCATCTTGATGCCGAAATACTGGGTGATCACAAAGTGGCGGTCGTAGCCGGGCACAGGGCAAAGAAACTTTACCTCAGGCAGCTGGCACCAAGGGGTGTTGCCCATAATACCATGGGTCCATACACGGCTGATGGTGTCGAACATCACGTTCAGGGACGAGTTGCCGTAGATGATGATGTCCTTGGGGTTGTTTTCCATCATATCGCCCAACAGCTCACGGGCTTCCTGAATGCCGGTCAGCTGACCATAGTTGCGGCAGTCGGTGCCGTCTTCACAGGTCAGGTCGGATGCGGAATCCAGCACATCCATCATGCCCATGGAAAGATCCAGCTGCTCTTGGCAGGGCTTGCCCCGGCTCATATCCAGCTGCATACCCAGCGCCTGTACTTTTTTGTATTGGATCTTCAGTTCTTGAAGTTCGGCATTCAGCTCTTCCCTCGTCATGTCTACATAAGGCTTCATGTTTCATTCCCTCTCTCTGCTCTCAAACGATAGGCTGCACAGCGCAAACGGTTTGTACGCTGCAGCATGGTGATTATACCAAAAGGGATGCCTCTCCTACAATATGACCTTGGTACGGGTTTTGTACTGAATTTTATGCCCCGCTGTTCCCAAGGTGCATAGGGGCGAAAAACACCTTGCAAATCTTGGTGGATGTGATACAATCTTTTTAGCGAAATGTACGTAGCAAATGCCCTTGTCAATGCTGGGTTTTGCAATAAGATCAAAAAGAAAACGAGGTGCGGAATTTTTATGAAAAAGACGATCGCGATCCTTGCACTGCTGATCATGGTGTGCCTTTTGCCGCTGGAAGCGCTGGCCATCCGCTACGGAGATGTGGTGTACATCAGCAATTCCAATGCTGTAAACGTGCGCAAAGGCCCCGGCACCGGCTACAGCGTAATGGGCGAAGTGCAGCCCACCAACCAGTATGTGTATCTGGGCGAGGAGGATGGCTGGTATGCCATCTTGTATCAAGGCGAAAAGGGCTATATCTCCGCCAGCCGCGGAACCATACAGACCGGTCTTGTGCCCGATCAGTACGGCTGGGGCGACTATGTGGAAGCTACCGTGAAGGTGACCCATGGCAATGCGCTGAATGTGCGCAGCGGCCCCGGTACCAAATATGGTTCCATCGGCCAGGCAAAGTCCGGCAGCACCTGGGAGTATCTGGGCATGGATGATGGCTGGAACATCATCAACTACAACGGTTCCTACGGCTATATCGCTGCCAACCGCACGGAGGTGGAAGTGATCGACGGCGGGGCTGAACCCACTTCTGTGGCTGCTGAAAGCTGCGAATACTGCAATGGTACCGGCAAACTGAC
>JAZSRK010000080.1:0-7871 GCA_045538465.1 Candidatus Limiplasma sp.
AAACGAACCGAGGCGTGAGGACAGCCTGAAAGGCTCCGCAGCGCCGAAGCCCAAAGCCGATGTAATCGGATTTGGGCCGCAATACATGTCGCTGGTTTCGGATCACAGTCGGAGGGTTGCGACCCTCCGACTCCACCCGGGGTTTCTCGACAGTCTGCGGGCAGCCGCCGAAGCGGCTGCCCATTGCTTTGTTTATAAAGGTTTACGATCGGTGCCGTGCAGCTTATGCTTCCGCATCGGTGCCGTTATCGGCATTGCGGTAGCGATCGGTGCGGCTGGCCCGACGGCGCTGGTTGGTTGCGCCGTACTGCGCATCATCTGCGGGGCGGGCGAAAGGGTTGCTTTCGCCGGTGCTGCCGATGGGGCGTGCAAAGGGGTTGGTACCCATATTGCTGGCGGGAGCATTATTGCCAAAGGACGAATACGCGCTCTCCCCGCTGCTTTCTCCCCACGGCCCAGCAACAGAACCAGATTGCTGCGTGTTGCCAAAGGACTGGGATCCGCTCATGCCGGCAAAGTTATTGGCGCTGCCGGTATTGCCAAAGCTGTTGGGATCGCCGGGGTTGCCAAAGCCACTTTGGTCGTTGCCAAAGGGAGCGTTGTTACCAAAACCGTTTTGAGCGTAAGGGTTTTGCGGCTGCCTTACCTGATAGGGGCTTTGCTGGCTGCCCGTCTGCTTGCCATTGCCGAAGGGGCGCTGTGCATTGGGGGCAGCGTTGGCTGCTTGTGCCCTTCTGGCCTGTGCGACCTTCGCTGCTGCCCGCTTGCGCTTGCGGTTCTGGTTCATGGCATAGGCATATACGCCGCCTGCGCCGCCGATAAGCACCACACCAGCAGCGATGAGCCCCCAAGGAGCTGTGGAAGTCTGGGTCTCGCGGCTTTCATCGGAATAGTCGATGGGGATCATCGTGCCGATAACGAAGGTGGGCGTGGGCGTTACTTCCGGCGTGTTTTCGGGAGATGTGCTGGGTACAGGCGTTGCGGTGGCGATGGGGTTGAAGGGCGCGTAGCTGACTTCTACCGACACGCCGGGGTTCTGCCAGCTGCCAACGTTCCAGTCTTCCACAGAGCCGATGTTGCCGGGAGTGGCAACGCCGGAGGACGAGTTGCCATTGTTGGAAGAGGCGTTATTGCTGCTGGAGGAAGAAGATGCATTGGAGTTATTCGCCAAGCCCTGCGTATATTCGGGGCTCTGCAGGAAGGCGGTCAACTCGGTCAAATTGAGGTGATGGAAGTAGTTGCCGTTGATCCAGCCTACGGTACCGTTCTGGTTTACGTTGTACCAAGTAACGCCGTTTACATTGCGGGTACCCAGCACAAGGCAGAAGGCATAGCGGTTGAGTACCTTCAAACGGCTGCTGTTGGCGCTGGCATCGGCCCGGAAATTGACCGTGGAGCTGGAAACATAGCCGTAGCTGGACATGCCGTAGGGATCGTAGGGATTGGGCGATACAGAAGGTGTGGGCGTAGGTGCAGACTGACCGCTGGTATACTGGCGCACTTCCTCGTCAGTAGCGCGGCGCAGCTGATCCTGACGGATATAGCCGCTTACCCCCTCGTGATAGGAGGCATACCAGCCGGTTCCGTTGCGGTACTCAAGACCGCTGACGTATACCATGGTATCACGAGCCAGCCATTCTCTGGCAGCGCTCTGCGCATCGGAGTAGGTACGCAGGGGCACATTGTCGCTGCGGGTCATGTAGTAACCGGCGACCTGTGCGGTGGGCGGTGCTACCTGCTGGTTATATTGATTGATGATCTCCATGGCTTTCTCTCTGGAGATGGGCTGAAGTGCATCGGCCAGCACAACGCCGCTCTCCAAGGAGTTGCCCAGCACCATCTGGGCGCTGCTCCACAGAGTGCCATCCTTGTTGACCTGACCATTCACATATACCAGCGTATTCACCGGCAGAATGGCTACGATGGAGCTATCGCTGTTGTTATAGGCCTTGCGCAGAGAAGTCTGCGTTTTTACCAGCGCATAACCCATGTAGGTCTCGCTTTGCTTCTTCTGGTAGTAGAAGTCTACCACATTGGGGTCGGCATAGCCCAAGTCGTTCACCACGACCGTCTGGGACTCGCTGCCTGCCGGGCTGGGCTCGTAGGTGGCGCCGGCCATGTTATCGTTGCGCACCACATTGTGGGTGCCGGGGCGCAGCTTCAGCTGCTGGCTGGCGATCACCGTCATATCCTGCACGTCGATGTAGCGCACGTTCACCGTGCCCACCACCGTGTTGGAGACCAAGGTGAAGGAAACTTCGGAAGGTGTTGCCACCAGCTGATCATCCACCGTCACCTCGAAGGAGGCAGGGTTGCCGGTGCCAAGAGAGTAGCCATTGGGAATGTAGCGCACATTGGGGGAGATGGAATGGGTACCCTTGCCAAGCTGGATCACTTCAGGACCGCTGATCTCCTTACCGATGGCATCCACATAGCGGATGGTCAGATCGGCCTTGGAGCGATTCTTGGCGTATTTGAAGGTGATGGTTTCGGGACGGGCGATACCGCCGGCCACTTGGATCCACTCTGCGCTGGGGCCCTGATAGGTATAACCCTCAGGATTAGCGGCAAACTCGGTGGGATCGTACCCGCCATCCTCCAGCTCAATGGTCTGGGCGGGCAACAGTTCCTTGCCCTTTTCGTCCACAAACTTCAAGGTGACGGCGGCTTTAGCTACGGGAGCAGCAGGAGCCTGATAGGTAAATACCACCACCGCGGGATCGGCAACGCCCTCAGCGCTCAGCACGACCTTTACAGGCTCTGCCTTTACGCCGGTGTAGCCCTCAGGCACCTTGGCAGCGTTGGGAGAGATGGTATTCTCGCCCTCGGTGAGGGGCACCGTCTCGGTAGCGAAGGTACCCGTTTCAGCGGTCACATACAGCACATCCACCTGAGAGGTCACCGGCGGTGCCTGATAGGTGAAGGTGACGGAATCGGGGGTAAGGGAACCATCACCGTTCAGGGTGACTTGCACGGGTTCGACGGTTACGGGCGTATAGCCCTTATCCACCAGCTGGGTATTGGGGGCGATGGTGTTGGTGCCCTCCGTTACCTGCACCAACTCGGTGTTGAAGATGGTGCCAGTGGTGGTTACATAATTGACCTGCACCGTGCCGGAGATGGCCGGAGCCTGATAGGTAAAGACGACTGCATTCGGGCTGAGGGTGCCATCTGCACCAAAGGTGATGGTCACAGGCTCGGCCGACACGGCGGTGTATTCTCCGGGAACCACTGCCGGGTCGGGGGCGACCACGTTGTTGCTCTCAGAAACGGTAACGGTTACTGTAGCAAAGGTCTGGCGCTGGTTCTGATAGGTGACCTCCACTTCGCCAGTCTTTTCAGGTACAACAGGCGCAGCAAAGGTAAACTCTACACGGCTGGGGCTTACGCTGCCATCCTCGCCGAAGGAAACGACCACGGGTTCGACCGAAACGGGCGTGTAATCGGCAGGTACTTTGCTAAAGTTGGGTGCGACCACATTGCTGCTCTCGCTGACGGCCACGGTCTCGCTAACAAGCTCGGTGCCGTCTGCCATGTATACCACGGTCACTTCGCCGGTCTTTTCAGGGGCGACGGGCAAAGCATAGGTAAACTCCACACGGGCGGGGCTTACGCTGCCATCCTCGCCAAAGCTGACCGTTACGGGAGAAGCCTGCACAGGAGTGTAGTCGGCGGGCACAAGGCCTGCATTAGGGGCGACCACATTGTTGCTCTCGCTGATGGTGACGGTCTCACTGGCAAACTCGGTGCCGTCTGCCAAATAGACCACCGTCACTTCGCCAGTGCGCTCCGTCAGATCCACATACTGAGCTGCCACATAGCAATCGGTGTCCTTATAGCGGATCTTGTACCATTCTTCGTTATTGCTGTTGATGACAAGGCCGTATACATAAACCGTCGTGCCGGACTTGGAGATCTTGTCGACCACATTGGTGTTATCGCCCTTCCAAGGATCGGCGCGCACGTTGAGACCGCCGGTGTTGGTAACACCTTCCCGCTCGATCACGGTGGTGATGGGCGGATGAGCTTCGACCTCAGGTTCAGGTTCGGGTTCGGGTTCGGGTTCAGGTTCGGGCTCCGGCTCCGGCTCGGGTTCAGGTTCGGGCTCCGGTTCGGGTTCGGGTTCGGGTTCGGGTTCGGGCTCCGGCGCTGCAACCGCCTGCATCAGGAAGGTAATATCGCCAGAGGCGGTGCCATCGTCGTAGATGTAGGCGGCCTGCGCATCGCTGCTGAGCAGTTCGTAACCGGCCACTTCACCGGCGCGCTCAGGGCTGAACCAGTATTCACCGGGCAGCAAGTCGCTCTTGGTCTCGCTGAGCAGAACGGCTCCGCTGTTCATATCCACATAGTTGATCACGATGCTGCCGTAAACGGGATCAGGTTCGGGCTCGGGAACCACGATCTGCTGCATCAGGAAAGTGATGTCGCCAGAAGCGCTGCCATCATCGTAGATATAGGCCGCCTGCGCATCGCTGCTGAGCAGTTCGTAACCAGCCACTTCACCGGCGCGCTCAGGGTTAAACCAATATTCACCGGGCAGCAGATCGCTCTTGGTCTCGCTGAGCAGAACGGCTCCAGTGTTCATGTCCACATAGTTGATCACAATGCTGCCATAGACAGGGTCTGGTTCAGGAACCACGATCTCCTGCATGAGGAAGCTGATGTCATTAGAAGCGCTGCCATCATCGTAGATATAGGCCGCCTGTGCATCGCCGCTGAGCAGTTCGTAACCAGCCACTTCACCGGCGCGCTCAGGGTTAAACCAATATTCACCGGGCAGCAGATCGCTCTTGGTCTCGCTGAGCAGAACGGCCCCAGTGTTCATGTCCACATAGTTGATCACAATGCTGCCATAGACGGGTTCCGGTTCGGGTTCGGGCTCCGGTTCAGGTTCAGGAGCCGGTTCAGGCTGAGGGATCGGAGCAGCGGACAGATACAGCGGATAGGAGGCGAACGGTGCCGCATCGCCTGCTACGGCGTACAGATCCACAGGGCAGGTAATGCTTACCCCATCCACAGCGGAGGCATTATAGGCATAATAGCTGGCAGTTCCATCCAGCGGGCAGTAACTGCCATCCATGGTGGTAGCCACCACGGTAACGCCTACATCCCAGTTAATGTTCTCAGGCATCTGCGCCCAATACACCACTTGGTCTGCATTGGCGCCGGTAACGCTGGGGCTGACCGATACCGTTTGGATATTGCCATCCCGATCAGTATAGTTGATGCTGATGATCGGCAGGCTGGATACATCCACTGCCAATGCGGCGACTGGCAATACCAGCTGGCTGACCAGCAACAGCAGGGTGGTAAGCAGAGCAGCCGCCCGTTTGAGGGATTTGGGGAAATTGTGGTTCATCCTGTGCTCCTCCTTTATATGCCCGGTTTGATCGGCTTTATCGTGTATACCGCACAAGTGCGGTGAATGCTCATTCTTTCTCTGACCGAAAACTCGGGAAACCATATTTCTATTTTACGTTGCTTAGCTTTCCCTGTCAAGAAAACAACTGCATCTGTTGCGCCCCAAACAGTTTTCTTTCGGGTTTTGTTACAGTTATTTCCGTATTCTTTTTGCACTGGTGCAAGGGAGTTGCCCCATGGATGGCGAATATTTACAACATACGAATTCTTGCACTGGAGGGTTATCCAAATGAACGACCAGCATTTGCTTTCTGAAACGATCTCCCAAAAGACAGTCTACAATGGACTGATCATTGATGTAGCCCATATGCAGGTGCGCCTGCCCAACGGCGGCGAGATGACGCTGGAAGCCGTATTGCACAAGGGTGCTGCTGCCGTTGTACCCGTTGACGATGACGACAACATCTACCTTGTGCGCCAGCATCGTGCTGTAGCTGGTCTGCTCACGCTGGAGATCCCTGCCGGCAAGCTGGATTATGTGGGCGAGCCTCATATCGACTGTGCCCGCCGCGAGTTGCAGGAAGAGACCGGTCTCAAATGCGAAAAGCTTGAGCACCTGACCGACCTGGTCACCACACCCGCCTTCTGCACTGAAAAGATCGGCATTTTCATGGCCACTGGCCTAAGCCAACACGAAAACCATCTGGATGAGGACGAGTTTATCGATGTGGTCAAAATGCCCCTTACCGAAGCGGTTCAGCTGGTTATGAAAGGTGAATTGCCCGATGCCAAAACCATCGCCGGTGTACTGATGGCTTGGCAGAAGCTGCATGGCCCCGATGCCTGCAAATAAACAACGTTTTCCCCATTCCGTTTCCTGCCGTTTCCCTTGAAAATATTTGCCACCGGAGGCGTACCATGAAACGAAAGCTGCCTACGTTTTCTCCCTTTTCAGCCCTGATGCTATTTTTCCTTTTGATGCTGCTGGCCGGTATCCTTACGATCATTATCGGGCTGAAACAGCCGCAGCTCCATACACAACTGCCCCATCATGCTTATTATCAGGAGTTACCATGTTGCCAAATCTGGATGTTCTGACCAACCTACCCACCATTCGAACGGAGCGGCTCATTCTACGGACTGCCCGCATGAGCGATGTACAAGATCTTTACGAGTATTCCTCCGACCCTGAGGTAGCGCGCCACGTGCTGTGGACTGCTCATACCTCCATCAGCCAGACCCGTGCCTATGTACGTTATTTGCAGCGTCAATACCACAGCGGCTCCCCCTCCAGCTATGTTATCACCCTGCGGGATACCGGCAAAGCGATCGGCACCATTGGCTTTATGTGGATCCATCGGGAAGATAGCTCCGCTGAAGTTGGCTACAGCCTGCATCGCGGCTACTGGAACCAAGGCATCATGACCGAAGCACTGGAAGCCATCCTTGCTCTTGGTTTTCTCAAGATCAACCTGAACCGCATCGAAGCGCAGCACGAGACAGCAAACCCCGCCAGCGGGCGGGTGATGCAGCATGTGCATATGCAGCATGAAGGAACTTTGCGCCAGCGTATCTGCAACAAAGGCCGGTTCGTTGATGTGGAACTGTACGCCATCCTGCGCAAGGACTACCGCGCTCCCGCCCATTTGCAGGGAGTTATTCCATAAGGAGTTATGCCATGCCCAGATACCTTCAGATCACTTGCCTTCTTTTGTGCCTGACGCTCTGCCTGACCGGCTGCACCGTCAATCACAGCCGCGCCTACAACGACGCGGTGGAGATCTTCGCAGACGGCGAATTTGCCGATGCAGCCGATGCTTTCGAAAAGCTGGGCGATTACTCCAATGCGCCCACCTATGCCGCCTATTCCCGCGGACTGGTGCTGTATGATCAGGGGCAGTATATCGCAGCAGAGCCCTATTTTGCGCAGGTGCGCGATTTCATGTACGGCGAGACCCGATACCAGTACTGCCACGGCCATGTACTGGAAAGTGAAGAAAACTTCCAGCAGGCGGCCGCTACCTTCCTGGCTCTTGGCGACTATGAGGATGCCCCGACCCTCTATCGCTACAGCAATGCCCGTTATGCCGAAGCCAACAATGACTACGAAACCGCCCTGTATGATTATCAGATGGCCGGTGACTACAGCGATGCGGCCACACGTCTGGATGCGCTCCGCACCCTGATCTACGATCAGGCGGTGCTGATGATGAGCCAGTATCAGTATGAAAACGCACTGAATCTGTTCACCATGCTGGGTAACTACTATGACAGCGCCGAACAGGCCCGTATCTGCAAGCAGCATTTCCGGGATGCCCGCTACGCCGAAGCCGAATTGCTCTACAACAACGGTGATCTGCAGGGAGCCTACGATATCTTCATCAGCCTGACCGGCTTCAGCGATGCAACAGCCCGTGCCGAGGAAATCGGCCAAATGCTTGGCATCGAACTGCCCAATGTTGAATAACCACAAAGGAGGGACTTTCCAATGGCCATACTGTACTTCCGCT
>JAZSRK010000169.1:0-18940 GCA_045538465.1 Candidatus Limiplasma sp.
ATGCGTTCATGACGGTGGATCCCCGTCCGGCGGAGGGGTGGCAGGTCAACTACCTCAATTCCCAGCGCCTGCGTGCCAGCTATTATCTGCTGGGCGCGCTGCTGGGCCGCCGCAAGGAGGCGGAGGTGTACCTCCCCGGCGGATGTGCCATCGGCGCCCGCCCCATCGATCAGCACCTGAAGGGCTTTGCGGCCCTGGGCGCAGAGGTGGAGCAGCTGGGCGGCCGCATCACCGCCAAGGCGGAGAACCTCGTCGGCAGCGATGTGTTCTTTGACGTGGTGACCGTGGGCGGTACGATCAACGTGATGCTCGCCGCCGCCAAGGCGCAGGGCAACACCACCATCTACAACGCCGCCAAGGAGCCCCATATCGTTGACCTGGCGAATTTCCTCAACTCCATGGGCGCGAAGATCAAAGGCGCCGGTACCGACGTGATCCGCATCCGCGGCCAGCAGTACCTGCACAGCACGACCTACGCCGTCATCCCTGACCAGATCGAGACCGGCACGCTGATGATCGCCGCCGCCGCCACCCATGGCGATGTGGTCATCAACGGCTGCATCCCCACCCATATGGACGCGCTCTCCGCGAAGCTCCTGGAGATGGGCGTGCGCGTCACCGACAGCGATGATTCCATCCGCGTGCGCTCCAACGGCGTGCACCGCGCGGTCAATATCAAGACCCAGGTGTACCCCGGCTTCCCCACGGATCTGCAGCAGCCCATGTCTGCCCTGCTGACCACGGCGAAGGGTACCTCCATCATTCAGGAGACGATCTACGAGTCCCGATTGAAGCATCTGGTGGAGATGAGCCGCATGGGCGCGCAGGTGCGCATTGTGGACCGCACCGCCATCATCGACGGCGTGACCGACCTCTACGGCGGCCCGATCACCGCTACGGATCTGCGCGCAGGCGCGGCGCTGGTGGTTGCAGGCCTGATGGCCAAGGGCGTGACGGAGATTTACGAGCCGCACTACATTGACCGCGGCTATGAGAACATCGAGGAGAAGCTCAGGTCGCTGGGCGCGGTGATCAGCCGCGAGCGGGGCGAGTAAAGCCTGCCCTTCGTGGCGGACTGATAATGCAGGTTTACACCTCATCAGTCACCCAAGGGCGACAGCTTCCCTTCAAGGGGAAGCCCTTTGGCCCGTCCTTTGCCGGGTGATGCGTTCCTGACAGCCCGGCCGATGAGCGGCCGGACGACTGCGCCGGGCAGAGACCCGAGCTGCACGCGCATGTACTCAAAGAAAGCAGTCAACTCAATCGCGAAAAGGGTCAAGGGTTGAAGACCCTTGCGCGGGTGCAGGGGCGGCGTTAGCCCCTGCCGGGATCCTGGGGCAGAGCCCTTGGGAGGGGGTGTCCGTACGAAGAATCCGTTTGAGGTGCTGGGTCTGAATGCCGGGGCGAACGCGGATGACGTGCGCAATGCCTACCGGCGGCTGGTGAAGACCTGCCATCCTGATAAATTCCTGGATGCGGACGAGCGAAAGGCCGCGCAGGAGAAGATGATCGCGCTGAACCTCGCCTATGAGGAGGCGCTGAAGCTCACCGCAAGCCGCCGCAGCGCCGCGACCAATTACAACCGGGAGCTGACGGTGGAGGAAGCCATCGCCCTGGCGGAGAAGATGCTCCGCCGGGACAGCCCGGAAACAGCCCTGCGCCACCTGATGCGCACGAAGAACCGCACCGGCGCGTGGTTTGCGATGCAGGGCCACGTCCTCATGGCGCTGGAGCTGTATGAGAACGCGCACCAGTCCTACCGCGAGGCGGTAAAACGGGAGCCGAACAACAATGTCTTCCGTCAGGGCGCGCTGGATGCGGCGGTGGCGCTGAAGAAGTCCCGCACGCCCATCGGGCGCATCAGGAAGCTGCTGAAAAAATTCAAACGCAAATAAAGTTCCCCTCTGGCTGCACCCGCGGCTGAGGGGAAACTTCATACGGAAAGGAAAAACACCATGCGAAAGCTGCTGATGATGCTCCTGCTCTGCCTGCTGCCTCTTGCGGCAATGGCGGAGGTGGAGTTGAACGTCACGCCCCATGAGGCGGGATTCACTTATGACTTCACCCTCCAGGACGAGTGGGTGCGCCTGCATTACAAGGGCCCGAACGAGAAGGGCGTGAAAACCCTCTATGCCCCCGGCGGACACTTCACCGGCACGATCGGGCTGCGCGATGAAGCAGGCGGTAAGTACACCGTTACGGTGGAAAGCCTGGAGCTGATGAACCTCGCCCGGGAAACGGTGCAGATTCCTGCTGCGGCGGATTATACCGCCCCCAGCGGCAAGTCCAACGTGGCGGTGAAGCAGCTCACACTGACCGAAACGGCCACTGGCTTCAGGTATTCCTTCGTTGCGGAAGGCTCGGACTATATGCTGCTCTACTTCCGCTCCGTGCAGGAGGAGGCCTGTTTCCCCATCTACCCGACGAATGACGAGGGCCTGTACGAGGGGGAGGTCGTGTCCGACCTGACCTACGCCCGCACGCTGTTCAAGGTGCAGGTGCGCAACGGCAAGGGCAATATCAAACGGGAGGGCGAGGTGCGCAAGGCCTATGAGGCCCCGGAGGCGCCCCAGCAACAGCCTGGCCGCCTCTCCGGCGTGGTGGTTTGCATCGATCCCGGCCACAACGATAACTACAAGGCGGTTCGTGAACCCCGCGGCCCCGGGCTGGCAGGCACGGCCCGAGGAACCAGCGGCATGGCGGAGGGCAAGGAGACGCTGCGCAAGGAATCCATCGTCGTGCTGGAAACGGGCATGATCCTGCGGGATATGCTCCTGAAGGAGGGCGCGACAGTCCTCATGACCCGTGAAAACCAGGAGACAGAAATCAGCAACATGGCGCGCAGCGAGCTTGCCAACGAGGCGGGCGCCCACATCACCCTGCGCCTGCACTGCAACCTGACGAGCAACCATCGGGTGACGGGCATCCAGGTCTACGGCCCGCGCAATTCCGACTACGCCCGCGCAGTGGCGGACTTGGAAGAGTACGGCGCGCTGGGTCAGGCGCTGCTGGACGAGATGAAAAAGGCCGTCGGCTTCGAGCTGGTGAGCGAAACCGGCAACGTCGCCCTGAACGACAACTATGTGGGCAACAACTGGGCGAAGATGGTCTGCTTCCTGGTGGAGATGGGCTATATGTCCAACGTGGGCGAGGACATCAAGCTCGCCACCCCTGAGTACCAGACCCTGCTGGCGCAGGGCATGGTCGAGGGCGTGTATCAGATCGCCCTGATGCGCGGGTGGATTGCGGAGTAACGACCGGCGGCTCTGCTACGCAAGGTGGAGCCGCTTTCATTTTGCAAAAAATCCATTTTGCCCTTGCCGAATGGCGGCAAATGAGGTAGAATACTGTCAATACTTGCAGAAAGCACAGGAGGATGCACGCATGGAATCCCTTAAGCGGAAGATCGAGGCGGAAGGCATTGGCGTTGGCACGGAGGTCGTGCAGGTGGATATGTTCCTCAACCACCAGATTGACGTTCAGCTGGCGGTGGAGATGGGTCAGGCGTTTTACGCGGCCTTCAAGGATGAACAGGTGGACTGCATCCTGACGGTGGAGGCCAGCGGCATCATCACCGGTATGACCACGGCGATGGCCTTTGGCAACATCCCGGTCATCTTCGCCAAGAAGGGCGAACGGCGCAACATTGGCAACGATGTGTACACCGCGGATGTGTACTCCTTCACCCACCAGAAGAACAATGTCATCCGCGTCAGCCGCAACTACCTCAAAGAGGGCATGCGCGTGCTGATCATTGATGACTTCCTGGCCAACGGCGGCGCGATCAACGGCTTGATGCAGATCATCGAAGAGGCCGGCGCGGTGCTGGTGGGCGCTGGCGTGTGCATCGAGAAGGGCTGGCAGCCCGGCGGCGCTCAGCTGCGCGGAAAGGGCGTGAAGCTGGTCTCCCTGGCCGTGTGCGACCGCATTGAAAACGGTCGGATCATCTGCCGCGACTGACAACAGGCATACATCAAGGGCCGGAGCGTTTGAATATGCGCCGGCCCTTGATTCATGGGAAAGCCACCCGATGAGCGGGTGGTTTTTTATGATGCGGACGGAGGGGACGATCCCCTCAGGGCTGCTGCCTTTTCTCCATCCGTTTCCAGCTGAAGAAGCCGTACAGATCATTGGCGAAGAACATCACAAAGCACGCCACCATCGGCACGCTGGAGATGTCGCTGAGCGCTGCGATCACCCACAGCACGATCAGCACCAGGTCGTTGAGCGCGTAGGCCAGCGCGTAATACGGGCTGCGCATCGCTGTCAGGGAAGCGGCGAAAAAGCTTGTCGTGATGGACAGGGTGCTCACCGCGAGGGCTGCGTTCCCCATCGCCCGCAGGATGAACCAGAAGATCCCCGTCACCACCGCCGTGGCAAGGATCAGCATGGTCCACTGCTTCGCGTTCAGCCGGTGCACTGTGACCTCGGCGGAATCCTTGTAGGGGTTGCGCAGCCATGTCACCAGTGCGACGGCGGCCATGGGCGCGGTCATGCCCAGGTAGGTGATGACCTCCCCGTAGTAGCGGAAGGCCCACGAGATCGCCCCGTAGAACACCGCGAAGACGATCGTCAGCACCTGTCCCAGCACATGGCCCTTGGCGACGAAGATCAGCGCCGTCACGCCGATGAGCGATGCGATCAGGGACAGTGCGTCCCCGGCCTGAAAGCCGATGTACGTCCCCGCCACGACGATGACGGACGTCAGCCACAGGCCCAGTTCAAAGCGGGTCAGCGACACGCGGAAACGTTCATGCATGACGCTCCTCCGTGATGAAGTCCGCCACCTGATGGAGTTTCACGAAATAATCATCCTGGAACACCTCGCGGAGCTTGTCTTGGGTGTTGAATTCCTCGGAGGTGATCCACTTGGTGTGCCAGGTCATGAACCACACCCAGGGGGCGTTTTCCTCCGCCATCTGGGCGCGGGAGGGGATCTCGCCGTTCTCGTGGTAACAGATGGGCATGCCCTCCGGCGCGATGGCTGCGCACCTGCGGTAGAGATCGCCCTGGGCGCCGCCCTTGTAGCTGTCGCCGCCGAGGATGTCCACCACGTCGTCGCCGGGGTACCAGGGGGCGAGGTCGCCGGGCGCGTCGGAGAAGCCCAGCACCCAGATCAGGTTGTTCAGCCCGTGTACATGGGTATAGCGGTCGTACATCAGCCGCCACAGTTTTACAAAGCCATCGGGGCCGCCCTTGCCCCACCAGAACCACTTGCCATCCATCTCGTGAAAAGGCCGCCACAGCACCGGGATGCTCTGGTGCTGCAAACGCCTGAGATAAGGCACCGCTCTATCCATACCGGCAATGAGCGCTTCATAGGCAGGCGTACCGGGGGTAAGGGCGGTATCCCAGTCGATGTTCTCTTCCTGCGATTGCTTATAGGAAGAAGCAAAATCCGGGCCAGTGTGCCAGCAGATGGTCACGATGCCGCCGCGGGCGTGCCATTCTACGCAGCGGCGCACCACGCCTGCAAAGTCGTTGTCGATAAAGTCCAGCCCGCGGATGGCAGGCAGACGACCAGTGCGGCCGAGCAGGTAGTTCATTTCGTGCTCCGGCGTACCGCACCACACCGACTCCATCTGCCCAGTCAGGCAGCCGTGGCCGTTGAGGTCGCAAAGATAGTTGTATAGCCGTACCGCAGCAGGGATGGCATGCTGGTTGGTAAGCTTGCGTGGCATTTAGTTGTCCTCCTTGCGGATGATATGTTGGGTGCAGTATAACAGAGAAATGCGGCTTGTGCAATGGGGGCGATGGTTTTGGCGATGGTTTGCGATGGTTTGCGATGGTTTTTCCCTTCCAAAAATGAAAAATTAGTTGGCAGAAAGCCATACTTCGGTTATAATATGAGGTTGATGGTACTTGTACTATCAACCTCATTCATTTTACTTAGGAGGCGCCTTATGACTGTTCGCACCCGGTTCGCACCCAGCCCCACGGGCTATCTGCATCTGGGCGGCCTGCGTTCCGCCCTGTACACCTATCTGTTCGCCAAGAAAAACGGCGGCACTTTCATCCTGCGTATTGAGGATACGGATCAGGAACGCGAAGTCCCGGGCGCTGTGGAAAAGATCTATTCCAGCATGCGTCAGGCAGGCCTCTTTTACGATGAAGGCCCCGATGTAGGCGGCGATTACGGCCCCTATATCCAGTCCCAGCGCAAGGATACCTACCTGCCCTACGCCATGCAGCTGGTGGAAAGCGGCGCTGCTTACCCCTGCTTCTGCACCAAGGAGGAGCTGGAGGAGCGCCGTGCTGCCGCCACCGCCAAGGGTGAGCAGTGGAAGTACGACAAGCACTGCCTGTCCATTCCCAAAGAGGAAGCCCTCCGGCGCATGGAGGCCGGCGAGCCCTTCGTCATTCGCCAGAATGTGCCCACCACCGGCACCGCCAGCTTTGATGATGCCATCTACGGCCATGTGGAAGCTCCCTGCGATACGCTGGATGACAATGTGCTCATCAAGCAGGATGGCCTGCCCACCTACAACTTTGCCAACGTCATCGACGACCATCTCATGGGCATCACCCACGTGATGCGCGGTACCGAGTACCTCTCTTCCACCCCCAAGTACAACCTGCTCTACGAAGCCCTTGGCTGGACGCCCCCGGTCTACATCCACATGAGCCCGGTTATGAAGGATTCCAGCCGCAAGCTGAGCAAGCGCTACAGCGACCCCGGCTTTGAGGATCTGCTGGAGCAGGGCTATGTGCGGGATGCCATCATCAACTTTATCGCACTCTTGGGCTGGTGCCCGGATGTAAAGAAGTACGGCGAGAAGGAGTTCTTCACCATGGATGAACTGGTGGAGGCCTTCGATCTGAGCGGCCTGAGCAAGTCTCCCGCCATCTTCAACACCGAAAAGCTGATCTGGTTCAACCATGAGTACATCAGCAAGATGGACTTTGAGGAGTACCTCCAGATGGCCACCCCGTGGTTTGACAAAGTGCTGGCGGGCAAGAACATCGACTACCGCATGCTGGCCAGCCTGATGCATACCCGCACCGAGATCTTCTCCAACGTGCCCGAGCAGGTCAAGTTCCTGGCCGAGCTGCCGGAGTATGATCCCGAGATCTACACCCACAAAAAGATGAAGACCAACCCGGAGATCGCCCACAAGGCGCTGGAACTGGCCCGCCCCGCTCTGGCTGCTCTGGACAACTTCTTCGAGGAAAATGTCAAAGAAGTCCTCATGAATCTCGCCGTCGCCAATGAAATGAAGAATGGCCAGATCATGTGGCCCGTCCGCATCGCCATCTCCGGTCTGGCCTCCACTCCCGGCGGCGCCACCGAGATCGCCTACCTCCTCGGCAAAGACGAGTGCCTGCGCCGTATGGACAAGGGCATTGAGATGTTGAAGGCGTAAAGGGGACGAGGGGGGACGGTGGGGCTCCGCCCCACACCCCGCTTAAGGGATTTCATCCCTTAAGAATCCCATTACTGACCGCATTTCATACTGACCGCATTTCATGCGGTCAGGCAGACTGTCGAGAAACCCGGGGTGGAGGCGGAGGGTCGCACCCCTCCGACTGTGATCCGAAACCAGCGACATGCGCGGTGGTTTCGGAACCCTTGCGTAGCAAGGGATTCCTATCGCCGTTTGCCGCCCGGCGAGCCGTAGGCGAGTAGGCAAACGGTGCAAGCCTCGTCGGAAAAGTCGCCATAGGCGAGTTTTTCGACGACCTGACCTCTCCCGGAGGGAGAGGCAAGGATGAGTGGTTCATGCGCTTAGCTACCTCCCCAAAAAAGAAAGTGAGAACCTATGAACGAAGGACTTTTTAGCGCGTATTCCTCCCTGCCCCAGTGGCAGGAATTGCTGGAACTGACCAAAAAACCCGGTTGCAGCGCCATTTATGAATTGGCTGAGGGCGAGCGTCCCTTTTTGGCAGCGGCGCTGAGCCAGCGCACCGGGCGGCCGGTGGTGCTGGTGTGCTCCACGGAGCTGATCGCCCAGCGTTGTGCGCAGGATATCCAGCGGCTGACGGGCATGGGCTGCGTGTGTTTACCGCCGAGAGATCTGCAGTTCAGCCGTGCAGCCTCCAGCCGGGAGAGCACATGGCAGCGGCTGTCTGCGTTGGATCAGCTGGCGCATGGGCAGGCACGGGTGTTGTGCATCAGTCTGGATAGCCTCATCCACCGGTGCGTGCCCAAGCGGGTGTTTCTGGATGCGGAGATCCGCATCGGCGAGGGCGAGTGCCATCCGCCTCAGCAGTTGATGGATCGGCTGCTGGCCGCTGGCTACGAGCGGGTGGCCATGGTGGAAGGTCAGGGGCAGTGCGCCATGCGCGGCTCCATTTTGGATGTGTTCCCCTCCAATACGCAGGATGCGCTGCGCATCGAGTTTTTTGACGATGAAGTGGACTCCATCCGCAGGTTTGAGTGCATCAGCCAGCGGAGCATCGCCCGGGTGAAGAACGCCCGCATCGCTCCGGCGACAGAGTGCCTGGTCACCGACCCGGAGGCCGCTGCCCAGCGGCTGCGGGCTGCCATCGAGGCTGGGCTGGGGCATGGGCTGGAAGAACTGCCTGACCAATACATGGAGCAGCCCGACCGGTACAGCGCCCCGGTGGTGACGGATGAAGGCGAGGAACTGCCCTCGCTGGATGATTTTTTGCTGTCCATCGATCTGCCCGGGTTGGATGAGGATGGGCTGGAAGCGGATGCTGGAAAGGGCAGTGTAGACACCCCCGCAGCGGTCATAAAAGAAAGCAACGAAGTTGCCCAATCAACGCTCCGTAAAGGAAGCAACGAAGTTGCCGAAGACGCCGATCCGGATGGCGCATTGGAAATGGCACAGGCCATCAACAGCCTGAGCTACCGCCGCCATCTGGACGACGTGGAACGGGTGGCGGCTGGCCAGACCATCCGCACGGCGCCCATGTGGCTGAATGTGCTGTGCCGGGAAACCGCCACAGCCATGGATTATCTGGAGAACCCCATCGTGCTGCTGGATCGCCCGGAACATTACTTGAGCCGGATGCGGGTGCTGGACGGCGAGTTCAGCGATGCCTATGAAAGCGCCCGTCAGCGTGGGGACGCATTCGATGCCCAGCAAGGGCTGTTGCTAAACTACGATGAGCTGCTGCCGGTGTGGCAGAGCCTTTGCAGCGTGCTATTCAGCGATCTGAACGCTGGCACCGGCAAAATGAAGCCGGAGAAGCTGCTGTCCTTTGGCTCCACGACGCCGCTGCCCTATCAGAGCAGGCTGGATCCCCTGTGCCAGGACATCAAGAAATGGAAGGAGCAGAACTGCGCCATCGTACTCTTGTGCGGCGGCGAGGCCCGTGCGCTGCGCCTGCAAAAGGCGCTCAGCGAGCACGGCATCCCTTCCAGCTATAGCGAAACCTTGGATGGCAATGTGATCCTGCGGGAAGTGATCCTGCTGCCGGTAAGCTATACCAAGGGCTTCCTGAATATCGGCGCAAAATTGTGCCTGATCAGCGATACCGACCTGTACGGCTCGGCCTATCACAAGGCGCGCAAGAAGCAGAACGCTGGCGAGCGCATTTCCTCTTTTACAGATCTGAAACCCGGCGATTATATCGTGCATGACCTGCACGGCGTGGGCATTTATCAGGGCGTTACCCAGATGAATGACGAGGGCGTGAAGCGGGATTATCTGGTGATCCACTACGCTGGCAGCGATAAGCTGTATGTACCTGCGGATCAGTTTGACCGGGTGCAGAAATACATCGGCGCAGAAGCCGCTTTGCCCAAGCTGAATAAGCTGGGGGGCAACGAGTGGCAGCGCCAAAAGAGCCGGGTCAAGGGACAGCTGAAAAAGCTGGCGTTTGACTTGGTGGCCCTCTATGCCACCCGTGCACAGGAGAACGGCTACGCCTTCAGCCACGATAACCCGTGGCAGCAGGAGTTTGAAGACGCCTTCCCCTATGAATTGACGGATGACCAGCAGCGCAGCGTGGCGCAGATCGAAGAGGACATGGAAAGCGGGCGCAATATGGATCGCCTGCTGTGCGGCGATGTGGGCTACGGCAAAACCGAGGTGGCGTTGCGGGCGGCCTTCAAGTGCGTGGTGGAAGGCAAGCAGGTGGCGCTTCTGGCACCTACCACCATTTTGGTGCAGCAGCACTATAACACCATCCGCAAGCGTTTCAGCGGCTTCCCCGCCAAGGTGGAAATGCTCAGCCGCTTCCGCACCCCCGCCGAAAGCAAGGAGATCATCAAGAAGCTGGAAGCGGGCGAGATCGATATCATCGTGGGCACCCATCGGCTGCTGTCCAAGGAAGTGAAGTATCACGATCTGGGTCTATTGATCGTGGACGAGGAACAGCGCTTCGGCGTGGCGCACAAGGAAAGCATCAAGCAGATGAAAAATAGGGTGGACGTGCTCACCCTATCGGCTACCCCCATCCCCCGCACGCTGCACATGAGCATGGTGGGCATCCGGGATATGAGCATTTTGGAGACCCCGCCGGAGGAACGCCTGCCGGTGAAAACCTATGTGCTGGAATACGACGACATGATCATCCGGGATGCCATCCGACGGGAGCTCAGCCGCAACGGACAGGTGTATTTCCTCTACAACCGGGTACGATCCATCGACCAGATGTACGCCCGTCTGCATGCGCTGGTGCCGGAGGCTCGCATCGGCATTGCCCACGGGCAGATGCGGGAAAATGCGCTGGAGGACATCATGCTGGATTTCTACGCAGGTGCATATGATGTGTTGCTGTGCACCACCATTGTGGAAAGCGGCTTGGACGTGCCCGAGGCCAATACCCTCATCGTATTCGACGCGGATCGTTTCGGCCTGAGCCAGCTGTACCAGATCCGCGGCCGTGTGGGGCGTAGCAACCGTCAGGCCTACGCCTACTTTACCACCCGTGCCAACAAGCAGATGAGCGAGACCGCCCAGAAGCGTCTGGATGCCATCCGGGAGTTTACGGAGTTCGGCGCAGGCTACCGCATTGCTATGCGAGATCTGGAGATCCGTGGTGCCGGCGATGTGCTGGGGCCCCAGCAGAGCGGGCATCTATCCACCGTGGGCTACGATATGTACTGCAAGCTGATCGAGGAAGCGGTGGGCGAGGCTCGTGGCGTTACCCAGACACCGGAGCTCGATACCCGCATCGATCTGAAGATCGACGCGTATCTGCCGCAGGATTATGTGCAGCAGGAGAAGCTGCGTGTGGAGATCTACAAGCGCATCGCCATGGTCATGGATGAGGAGACCCGCCTGACCATTGAGGATGAGCTGATCGACCGCTTTGGCGATATTCCCCAGCCGGTGGAGAACCTCATCCGCATTGCCCAGCTGCGGGGCGTTACCCGTCAGTTGGGGGTGAGCCATCTGACGCTTCGGCAGGATGGCATCCATTTGAAGCTGAGCCAACAGGCTATGCCCGACCCGGGCGTACTGTTTACCGCTGTCGGCATTACCGACCCCCGGCTGAAGTTCGCCGTGGGGCGTGCAGCGGAATTGGTGTTCCAAGTGCCAAGGCTGACTCCGGCCGTGGCGCTGGATATGGCCATCCCCATGGTGACGGCGCTGCACCGCAATGTAGAAAAGTTGCTCAAGGAGAAGGCCGCCGCAGAGGAAGCCCAGAATCAGGCCTAAATCAACGCCCGCTCTGGCTGCCTTGTGCATACCCGCTGTATGCAAGCCCAAACTGAAAACAAACCGTAAATCTTTGCTGCTTTCGCTTGCAGCAGATGCATTCCCGTGGTATGCTTTCATTGGATGCCACATACAAAGGAAACATGAGGAGGAAGATCATCATGAGCATTATCGATACCATCAAGAATCTCTTTGGCGGCAACGCCGAAACCAAGGCCGTGGGTGCACTGGGCGGCATCGTGGACGCCATCAAGCCCATGCTGGAAGAAGGCAAGCTGGGCGAAGCTGTGCAGGGCGCTCTTGGCAACTTCGGCGATCTGGGCGACCAGTACCAGACGGCTGCCACCGGCCTCAAGAAGGCTACTGGCGAAGAAAAGGCCAACCTGACTGCCAAGAAGAACGACATCCTCAGCCAGATCAAGGAAAAGGGCGCTGCTCTGCTGGAGAGCCTCTCTCAGCAGGCCGATCTGCCCGATGCCATCAAGGCGCTGGTCGAAAAGGCTCAGGCTCTGCTGGCAAAGCTGTAATAGAAAAGCTGGTAAGGCAATCGAGGCTCCTTCCCGTTTTGGGAGGGAGCCTCAGTTCGTCAATAAATTCGCCTATGGCGACTTTTTCGACGAGGCTTGCACCGTTTGCCTACTCGCCTACGGCTCGCCGGGCGGCAAACGGCGATAGGAATCCCTTGCTGCGCAAGGGTTCCGAAACCACCGCGCATGTCGCTGGTTTCGGATCACAGTCGGAGGGCTGCGGCCCCCCGACTCCACCCGGTGGTTTTTCGACAGTCAGAGATTCATGCTGCAAACAAAAGGGGCTAGCCACCCATCTATTCCGTAACCAGACCACCCCAGTTCACTAGGCGCTTGCCAGCTACTTCCTTATCTGACATGTGAATATGCTGTAACTTTATGCGTAGAGCATGCAAAACCCTTGCAAAAGGTAAGCTGGATGTGTCATAATGGGTATCGTTATTAAACGGTCAGCTGTTGGAGCTATCTGCCCCGCCTGACCGTACGGGAAAGGAACGTTGAACATCATGACCAAAAAGTTGATTGCCCTGCTGATGTGCCTGTGCATGCTGCTGGGTCTGGTCTCCTGCCAGCAGGCTAATGAGCCTGTTGTAGAAACCCCCGTTGTTACCGAAGCCCCTGTAGCCGAGGAAGCTGCTCCCGTTGCTGAGGAAGCTGCTCCTGTAGCTGAAGAGGCTGCTCCCGTAGCCGAGGAAGCTGCTCCTGTTGCTGAAGAAGCTGCTCCCGCCGCTGACGAAGCTGCTCCCGTTGCTGAAGAAGCTGCTCCCGCCGCTGAGGAAGCCGCTCCTGTAGCCGAGGAAGCTGCTCCTGTTGCCGAAGAAGCTGCTCCCGTAGCCGAGGAAGCTGCTCCCGTTGCTGAGGAAGCCGCTCCTGCTGCTGAAGAAGCTGCTCCTGTAGCTGAAGAAGCTGCTCCCGTAGCCGAGGAAGCTGCCGCTGCTCCTGCTGTTCCTGAGCTGAATGACACCGACGTGCTCATCATCCTCAACGGCGAGGAGATCACTTGGGCCGATGCCAAGCCCTACTATGAAGATTTCGTATCTCAGTACGGCATGTATTACGACATGACCCTGCCCGAGAACGTGGAGATCTTCCGCGTCGTAGCTACCGAGAATGCTTTTAACGAAAAGCTGCAGATGCAGAAGGCCGCCGAGTTGGGTCTGCTGCCCACCGAAGAAGAGCAGGCTGCTCTGAATGCCGAAGTGGAAGCCCTCTGGGAAGAGAACGTGCAGTACATCATCATGAATCTGCACCCCGAGATCACCCCCGAGAGCCCTGAAGCTGATGTGACCGCTGCCCGCGAGGACGCTATCGCATACATGGAATCCGTTGGCTACACCAAGGAATTCCTGCACGACAACTACATTAAGGGCACCATTCTGGATAAGTTGTTCGAAACCACTACCCAGGATATCACCATCACCGATGAAGACGTGGATGCCTACTATGAGGCGCTGGTAGCTCAGGATAAGGCCCTCTACGAGAACGACATCGTTGCTTACGAAGCCTACAACGCCAACGTGGATATGAACAATATGTACGCCATGTACGGCGGCGGTGGCGAAATGATGGATTATGCCTGGTACCGTCCCGCCGGTTTCCGCGGCGTAAAGCATATTCTTTTGAGCGTGGATGAAAGCCTTATGCAGGAATACCTGCGCATTCAGGCTAAGCTGGAAGAGCAGATGGCTGCCGAAGCCGCTGGCACTCCTCTGGCCACCGACGAAGAACCCGTAACTCAGGCCGATCTGGATAATGCCAAGGCCGCCATTCTGGCTGCCAACCAGGGCAAGATCGACGAGATCAACCAGCGTCTGGCGAACGGCGAAGACTTCGAAGCCCTCATCCCCGAATACACCATCGATTCTCCCAACCTCTACGAAGTAAGCATCGCCAGCACCAGCTATGTGCCGGAGTTTGTGGAAGCTGCTTACAGCGTAGATAACATTGGCGACGTTTCCGCTCCCTTTATCAGCCAGTTCGGTATCCACATTGTTAAGTATGTGGAAGATATCCCCGCTGGCCCCATCGAGTTGACCGACGAACTGCGCCAGATGAAGTACGAAGAGCTGCTGACCCTCCGCAAGGAAGAAGCCTACACCGCCAAGGTGGATGAGTGGAAGGCCAACTCCACCATCGAGTACACCGGCGTAGTGATCAGCTACGACGAGCTGATGGCCAAGATGATGGCTGAAGAAGCCGCTGCTGAGGAGACCGTCGTGGAAGAACCCGTTGTGGAAGAAGCTCCTGTGGCTGAGGAAGCCGCTCCCGTTGAGGAAGCCGCTCCTGTAGCCGAGGAAGCCGCTCCCGCTGCTGAGGAAGCCACCGAGGTTCCTGCTGAATAATTCTTATACACAACAGTGCTCCGCAGGCAAACTTGCGGGGTGCTGTAAAACAGAAAACCATCCCTATGCATTGGGGCATAGGGATGGTTTTCTTTGTATAGGTGTGCTCTTCTTGGCTCTCCCTTTGGGAGAGCTGGCAGGCGCAGCCGTCCCATCCTTGGCTCTCTCTCTGGGAGAGCTGGCAGGCGCAGCCGTCCCATCCTTGGCTCTCCCTCTGGGAGAGCTGGCAGGCGCAGCCTGACTGAGAGGGTTTGGCTTTTGCCAATCAGTTGCTGCTGACAGCAGCGGCGCTGTGTAGTTATCTCGCAGTACCGCTGCGAAGGTATCCAACCAAAGGCTCCTTCGCGAAGCGTGGGCGCGACGCGTTAAGAAAATGTGCCAGTGGCACATTTTTAGCCAAAGCGGGGAGCAAGCTTTGCCTGCGACCGGCCCGCAGGGTGTCAGCGAAGCTGACTGAGGGTGCCATTAGCAGATGGAGTGTTCTTGCTGCTTTCCGCAGTTCTCAGCACTGCTGGCGGCAGCCGCGCTGTGTAGTTATCTCGCAGTGCTGCTGCGAGGAACTGGGTGGGGGTTACGCACCCCCACACCCGCGCCTACTCTTTTCAAAAAGAGTAGGCAGAAAACAGCGACACGTTCGCTTTGGTCAAATCCCCTTTAAAGCCCGTTTTTTCGGCGGCGGGCAAAACTTGCATTTGCTGAACGCATGTTGGCTGTCTTAACTGCATGTTGGCGCTGCCACGTTTGCCCTTTTACCCGCCGAAAAAAAGGGCGGGGGATTTGACGTCGCTCTCTACCGTCGCGGTGCGGGCCGGCTGGTGGCTGCATTCGTGCATCGCCTTGCAACCCGTGCTGGGGTGGGCGGAGGTTGGCTGCCTCCCCATCCTTGGCGCTTTTCTAGGCGTGCTGGCAGGCGCAGCACCACCACTCTTGGCTCTCCCTTTGGGAGAGCTGGCAGGTGCAGCCTGACTGAGAGGGTTTGGCTTTTGCCAAGCAGTTGCTGCTGGCGGCAGCGGCGCTGTGTAGGTATCTCGCAGTACCGCTGCGAGGAACTGTGTGGGGGTTACGCACCCTCACCCCCGCGGTTACTCTTTTTGAAAAGAGTAACCAGAAAACAGCGACACGTTCGCTTTGGTCAAATCCCCTTTAAAGCCCGTTTTTTTCGGCGGCGGGCAAAACCTGCATTTGCTGGATGAAAGTTGGCTGTCTTTCGTGCATGTTGGCGCAGCTACGTTTGCCCGTTTACCCGCCGCAAAAAAGAGCAGGGGATTTGACGTCGCTCTCTACCGTCGCGGTGCGGGCCGGCTGGTGGCTGCATTCGTGCATCGCCTTGCAACCCGAACTGGAGTTGGCGGGGTGTAACAGCTTTCCCCCTTTATCTCTCCCTCTGGCAGAGTTGACAGGCGTGGCTGCCCTCCCAGCCTTGGCTCTCCCTCTGGGAGAGCTGTCAGGCGCAGCCTGACTGAGAGGGTTCACGATGAAGGGTTTCCTCGCGGCAGAACCCTCTCCGGCTTCGCTTCGCTCAGCCACCTCTCCCAGAGGGAGAGGCAAGTGGAGTGGGCGGTTTTGTCGATTGGCTACGGAGATGTGGCTATGGCTTTTAGCAACTTGAGGCACCCTCAGTCAGGCTACGCCTGACAGCTCCCTCGCAAGCGAAGGAGCCTTTGGGGGTCTCCGGCAATGCCTGCTCCCCGCTCCCACTAAAAATGTGCCACTGGCACATTTTCTTAATGCGTCGCGCCCTCGCAAGCGAAGGAGCCTTCTACGGGTCTCCTCCCATAGGGGCGTTGAGCCGAAGGCGACAAGCCCTATCAGCCAACCCTCGACCGCTTCACTGCGTTCAGCCACCTCTCCCAAAGGGAGAGGCAAGCAGGGGGGCACGGGGAGGCGTTCACGCCGAAGGCGGGGAGCCCAAACACCCAAGCCCCACAAAAAGGGGCATGCCCGCAGCGAAGCGAGGACATGCCCTCAAGCAAGCGGCCTGAGGAAGGGTTGGGGCCCCTCCTCAGAGGCCGCGGAACTATTGTCCACTCCCGGGGCGAACGCACGCCGCCGTGCTAACGGCGGCATGCGGACGCCCATCTAGAACATTTGTTTCCGCCACAGCACCACAGCTGCAATGCTGCTCAAAACCAGCGATATCCCCAGCACGATCCAGAAGCCGGAAGGCGACTGCTGGAAGGGCACGGGGGTATTCATGCCCCACAGAGAGGCCAGCAACGTAGGCACAGAAAGCACCACGGTAACGCTGGTCAAAATTTTCATAACGGTGTTTTGGTTGTTGGAAATAATGGAAGCGAAGGCATCGGTGGAGGAGGACATAATGTCGCGGTAAATAACGCACATCTCGATGGCCTGCCGGTTTTCAACGATAACATCGTCCAAAAGCTCGGTATCCTCGGGGTACTTGCGCAGCATATCCATACGCATCATCTTCTCCATCACCATCTCGTTGCCCTTGAGGGAGGTGGAAAAGTAAACGAGGGATTTTTCGAGGGTCATCATCTGCAAAAGCTCGTTGTTGCGCAGGGAGTGCTGCATGCGCTCCTGCACCTGAGTGGATGCCTTGTCGATCTGCTTAAGGTACGCCAGATAGCGGGAAGCGTTGCGGTAGAGCAGCTGCAGAATGAAACGGGTGCGCTTGAAGGTCCAGAAACCGCGAATGCGCTCCTCGGTAAAGTCGGTAATGATGGAGCTGTCGCGGGTGGAAACGGTGATGATGACATCATCCACCATGACGATGCCCATAGGCACGGTGGTGTAGGAATAGCCGTTATCGTCGGCCTCTACGTAGGGTACGTCAACGATGATCAAGGTCTGGTCGTCGTTGCGGTCGATGCGGGCGCTTTCTTCCTCGTCCAGTGCGGCGGGCAGATAGGTGGGGTCGAGGGCAAAGCGGGCGGTGAGACCGTTGATCTCCTCTCGGGTGGGGTTCTGCAGGTGTACCCAGCAGCCCTTTTCCAAGGTGTTGATCTCGGTCAGGTGATCGTCTACGGTCAGATAGATCCTCTTCATAAAAAAACCTGCCTTTCTTACGCCGGTCGGCGGCGTAGGTCCGGGCAGGGGGTGTGCCTTTTGGTGCGCAAAGATATGCAGAGGGATGCTATGCGCCGATAAAAGGCGCAGCCTCTGCCCGGAGTCTGTTCAATTGTACGGGAAAATTGCAACTATACGGGTCCGCGTCCACGATGGACTCCTCCTTTCGGCAGAATGCAAATGTCTCTCCATGCCTATGATATCCGCTTTTTACGGCTGTGTCAACGAAAAAAACGGCGGAAAACCGTCATTTCTTCTCAGGCGAAGAAAGCTTGCTGCCACACCAAAAAGCCTTGAATTACCGCTAAGATGATGTATAATAGAGGTAAGAGATCGCTTTGGTAATTGCAAAGGAGCGCGTATGAGCCTAAGCGCACAGGAGCGGGCGCATGCCGCAAGGTCTGTAGGTCTATGCAAAAGCCGTTTATGCCAACGCAAAGGAGAATGACCCATGATCCGCAACATCGTTTTTGATATGGGCAACGTATTGCTGCGTTTCGACCCGGCGCTGTTTATTGAGCGGGCAGGTGTACACAACGAGCAGGATGCCAGGCTTTTGTCGTATGAGCTGTTCCGCTCGGTAGAGTGGGTACAGATGGACCGCGGCGCCCTGATAGAGCCGGAAGCTTTGGAAATACTGAAACCCCGTCTGCCGGTGCATCTGCATCCGGCACTGGAAGATCTGCTGCTGCGCTGGGAACGCCCCATCCTGCCCATACCCGGCATGGCCGATTTTGTGCGGGATTGCCGCCGCGCAGGGTACGGCATCTATTTGCTATCCAACGCCAGCAAACGCCTGCACGAATATTGGAAGAGCGTACCCGGCCACGAATACTTCGATGGCGAGTTCGTGTCGGCAGACTACAAGCTGGTAAAGCCCCAGCAAGCTGTGTACCGCAAATTCTGCGAGGTATTCGGGCTAAACGCCAAGGAGTGCCTGTTTATCGATGATATGCCTTTGAATATTGAAGGCGCCATTACCGCCGGTTGGCAGGGGATCGTTTTCAACGATGCAGAAGATCTGCGCAAGAAAGCCTATGCCATGGGCGTTCGCATCCCGCTTAAGAAGCTTGAATTGAAGGAGACCCGCCAGAATACCGATGAGCGGTAACAAAAGCCGAGAGGCACTGCGAGCCGCAAGCCATCAAGAAAAGCAGCAAGCCTCGTCAGAACAGCCGCATAGGTCGTTCTTTGCAATCTGAGAGAGCCCAGCGAGAATGATGGAAAGGAAGGAGTTATCCTTCACTTACCATTATGCAAATCATGAAACCGCAAGCCTTTGAATGGCATGCGGTTTTGTGTAGTGCTGTGATAGAATGAAAGCGATAAACTTGAATTTATAGAAGGGAACGATAATATGATACGACATGCAACGATAGCAGATGCATCAAGAATAGCAGAAATATTGATTTTTACAAAAGTCGGAGGCCAAGCGGTCTTAGGAAGACAAGACCTGATAACA
>JAZSRK010000015.1:0-11966 GCA_045538465.1 Candidatus Limiplasma sp.
GCCCACGGATGAGGATGGTGGAGGGACGGCCGCCGGGGAAGTACTTGTTGCGGTTGTCATCTTCCTTGCCGCAGGCGAATGCCATGATCTGTGCTGCCACGTTGGCGCACAGCTTCTGCTGGGAGGTAGAGCCCTGGATGACCACGTCGCTGCCCATCTGGTTGGCCTTGAAGCCAACGAACTGCAGGGGAACGATATCGGTGCCCTGGTGCAGCAGCTGATAGAAGGAATGCTGACCGTTGGTACCGGGCCCACCGAAGATCACAGGACCGGTGACGTAGTTCACAGGCTCGCCGTAGCGGTTGACGGACTTGCCGTTGGATTCCATATCCAGCTGCTGCAGGTGGGCCGGGAAGCGGCTCAGCGCCTGAGAATATGGCAGCACGGCGGTGGTCGGATAGCCGAGCACATTGCGCTCGTACACGCCGATCATCGCGTCCAGCATGGCGGGGTTCTTCAGCAGATCTTCGTTCTTGGACAGGGCGTCGGCCTCGGCAGCGCCATTCAGGAAACGCTCGAATACTTCGGGGCCAAAGGCCAGCGACAGCACAGCGCCGCCTACAGCAGAGGTGGAGGAATAGCGGCCGCCGATGTAGTCATCCATGAAGAAAGCAGCCAGATAATCGGCGCTCTTGGCCAAGGGAGAAGTCTCGCTGGTAACGGCGATCATGTGCTTGGAGGCATCCAGACCGGCCTTGCTGAGGGCATCCTTCACAAAGGATTCGTTGGTCAGGGTCTCCAGCGTGGTGCCGGACTTGGAGACCAGCACAAACAGGGAATGAGCTACATCGATCTTGCTCAGCACACCGGCTGCATCGTCGGGGTCAACATTGCTGATGAACTCAGCCTTCATTTTGAAGGTACCGTTCACTTTGGCCCAGTTTTCCAGCGCCAGATACATGGCACGGGGGCCCAGATCGCTGCCGCCGATGCCGATCTGCACAACGGTGGTAAACTTTTCGCCAGCGGCGTTGGTAATTTCGCCAGCATGCACCTTGTTGGCCAGCTGGGCGATCTTGGCCTGCTGCTCCAGATAGAAAGCGCGCTTGTCAACGCCATCGGCTACTACAGCATTGCCCAGCTGACCGCGGGTCATGTGGTGCCTCACCATGCGCTTTTCGCCGGTGTTGATCACAGCGCCGTTGTACAGCTCGGTAAACTTCTCCACCAGCTGGGCTTCCTTAGCAAAGGCAGCCAAAGCGGCCAGAATATCGGCATCCACGGGGCGGGCACCGTAGTTAAAGTCCATCTCTGCACCCATGGGCACGGTGTACTGCTTTACACGCTCGGCACCGTTTTCACCGGTCATAGCGGCAGCCAGATCCACCTTTTTGGTGTTCAAAAGCTTTTGGTAAGAGGCCAGCTTATCCATATTGTTCCAAGCGACCATAGGGGAATCCTCCTTATCGTATGCACAAATTGGGTCGTGCGGTTCTTTACATACACCCAAACTATACTATTATTCGCCCGAAATAGCAAGTTTTATTGTGAAATATCTGGTGAATGCGCCAGATCAGTTTTATCTTGACGGATGCGTCTGCAAGGAATACAATGCAAAACGGATCAAACGCAACACAGGCGAAGATGGGGGAACCCCCTGCGCCGGAAAGAGGCATTTATGGAGCTTGCACTGGTGCTTGCCAAGCAGTTGGGCGCCATGTTCATCATGTTGGCCGTCGGCTTTTTGCTGGTAAAGGTCAAACTTTTAAAAACAGAGGATAGTAAACCCCTTTCCATTCTGATCATTTACGTTATTTCGCCCTGTATGATCTTTAACTCCTTCCAGCAAAGCTTTGAGAAGGAAATATTGCAGGGGCTTCTGTGGGGGATCCTGGTGGCTGCCTTCATCCACCTGCTGTTTTATCTGGTGGGGCATGCCCTGAAAAAGCCGCTAAAGCTCGGCGATCTGGATCGAATGAACATTATGTATGTAAACGCCGGCAATCTGATCATTCCGCTGGTGGGTGCATCGTTGGGCGCAGAATGGGTGGTGTACACCACGGCTTATGTGCTGGTGTTTTTGCCGCTGATGTGGGGGCATGGATATTCGGTCATCAGCGGCGAAAAGTCGCTCAAAATGAAAAAAGTGCTGCTTAACCCCAATATCGTAGCGATTTTGCTGGGACTTGTGTTCTTTATTACCGGTTGGCGGCTGCCGGAAGTGGCCGCCAATGCTGTGACTGGCTTTGGCAATTTGATCGCCCCGATCAATATGCTCATGCTGGGCATCATGATGGCTGGCTGCAATTTGAAGGAAATGTTCTCCATCAAGCGGGCATACATCGTGTGCTTTATCAGGCTAGTGCTTTGCCCCGTGTTGGTCATTCTCCTGATGAAACTGACCGGTGTAACAGGCTGGTTCCCCATGGGCAAGAGCATTTTGCTGGTAAGCCTCTTGGCGGCCTGCGCACCCAGCGGCTCCAATGTTGTGCAGATCTCGCAGCTGTTTGACCATCGAGATGCGGGCTATGCTGCCACTGTGAATATTCTAACTTGCTTGTTCTGCGCAGTTACCATCCCGCTGATGGCATGGCTGTATCAGGCGGTTATTTGATGACAAAAGGGGCCGTCTCAAAATACAATTTTGAGACAGTCCCTTTTGTGCTATCTGGTTTTTTCCCAATTCTGTATTCAGCCCTACGGCTGGTCATTCAGGTTATAGCTCTGTCGATCCGGCACAGGGATCTCGCCTGTGCGGATCTTTTCAATGATCTCAGCCCGGCGTGGGTCATCCAGCTGCAGGTCTACGCCTACGATGCGCCAGTTATTGTCCACCATTGGCGCAACGGGAGAATGGGCTGCAAAGTAGGCTACGATCATATCCCGGATGGAGCAGGAGGATTCCCACTCTGCCACACCGGCGATCATGTCGTGCCCCTTGAGGGTGGTGGAATAGCGGTAATTGCTTACGGCCAGCGTAAGCAGTTGGTCATCCTGCAGGGGTTGACCGTGGAAGAGCACGTTGCGGATACGGTGTCCTTTGGGCTGGCTCAGGTCGATCTCGTACTCCACCCCGGCAAACATGTCGTACTGGTGGTTGGGCACATCAGGATCGAAGGAAATGTTGATGTCCCCGGGGACCCATTGGTTGTAGTACTCCGCTGACCATTCCATATAGGCTTTCAGCTCTGCACCGGTCACTGTGACCCGGCAGAGGGTGTTGTCGTACTTATACATTTCGAATATATCGCCGTAATGGATGTCGCCTTGGGGCAGATCGGCGTTGTTGGATAGCATGGGCGCAGCCGATACATCCGCACCGGAGTTGATAAGCTGGATATGATTGATCAGATCCATCACGGGCGTATCCATCAGACGGCCGGAGGGCAAGCCGAAGATCTCGCTTTCCGGCTGAAAGGCGGCTGTGGTGGAGCCTAGTACAGAAGTCTGAATGTACTGGATCGTTTCGTTGTGGGCAAAGGCTACCTCCGGCAGCGTGCGCAGCGCTTCGGAAGGCTCTATATCTTTCATGTCCACTACCGTTACCGAGGAATCGATCAGGTTTCGATCTGCATCAAAGGTCAGGTCGAAGCGCACGATATCGCGCCCGGCATTTCGCGGAGCGCCGATCACGGCGGTATCCCATTCCTTGTTGAGCCTGTTGTGCTCGTGCCCCACCAGTAGCACCTGCACCTGCGGGTTGGCATAGAGGATCTTCTGCCCGGAATCGGGGCCGTACCAGTTGGTGGAATCGCCCCATAGCCCCATATGGGCTGCGACCACGATCAGATCGGCCTCGTCGCCGATCTCGGCTATGGTACGCTGCACAGCATCGTTGCTGCGCTCGTAGGTGCACTGGTCAATGCCCGGTTTGCCCATATCCCAAATGGGAATGGCAGGGTATACCACGCCGATGATCGCTACCCGGATGCCGGAACGCTCCACGATCGTCCATCCTGCGCCGGTAAGGTATTGACCGTTTTCATCCAATACATTGGCGCACAGTACAGGAAACTGCGCTTGAGAACAGATCTGCTTCAGGGTGGGAATGCCCCAGTTGAACTCGTGGTTGCCCAACGCCATGGCATCATAACCCATGGCATTCATGGCGGCCAGCACTGGGTGCAGGCGCTCCGGTGCTTTGTTATACAGATCATCGGTCATAATGGTGCCCTGAATGGTATCGCCGTTGTCGATCAAAATAACGTTGGGGCATTCCCTGCGCACCTGCTGTATGTAGGTGTATAGGCGGGCCATGCCGTCGTTGCGGGTCTCCTTGCTGTCTTCGTAGGTGTAGCCCCAGATGTTGCCGTGAAGGTCGGATGTGCCCAAAATGGTCAAGGTGGTTTCAGCTTCGGCGCAGGCGCAAGCGCAAAGGCATAGCGCCAACAAAGTGAGCAGGCAGAAAAGAAGGGTCGATCGCTTTTTCAAAAAGAAGCCTCCTTTGCGCAACGGGAAGGATGGAGCTTGGGAAAAGCCAGCAGCTTGCTGCAATGAAAAAAGGCAGTCCCGGTGGCTTGTTCGTCTGTTGATAATATTGGGTACTTTTGCACCGGTCTGATTGGAAAAATGATAGCACGAAAGTGCGGAAAAAGCAAGAATACTCAAGGCATCACGAAGGCACCTGTTGCTTGGTCGGCAAAAGGATGATATACTGCATAAAAAGAGGAGGGGATCCGATTTGAAGTGGCTAAGACTATGTGCATTGCTGGTGCTTTGTGTGCTGCTGTTTAGCAGTTGCTCGGGTATGGACAGCGATGCCAAAAGAGCATCGGAGATCCTGATCGCCAATTTTCCGTATTTCGATTCGCCAGAGAGCCTGCGTTTTGTTAGCGGTACTGGCGAGCTGAAACGGGATGTGAAGGGGTATGTGGACGGTTTGCTCTATGCCTGTCTGGAAGTGGAAAATGCACAAGGCGTTAAGGAGATCGGGTATTATGTGCTGTGCATCAGCTATGATGACCACAATGGGCATATCGTCGATCCCGTAAAGTATCCGAATTATTATATGAATAAAGCATATTTTGAAAAGCAGGATATTCCACCAGAGGAAGTGAACGAGTTTCTTGCCGCTCATTTTGAGCAACAATAAACCGGCGTAGAAACGCCGCCATCCATACCGATGGCGGCGTTTCTATTCGACCGGCATGTGCACCACCAAACCGGTAAAAAAACCTGTGCAAATATTGTAAAAATATGTTATAGTATGGGATACAAGGATTTGTTCGGTAAAAAGGTGAGGGCATACTTACGCTCGCCCTGCATAAACCGACAACAAAGGAGGATCCTCCATGAAAAAGACAAGCATTGCAAAACGGATCGTAGCATTGCTGCTACTGGCAGTAATGCTGCTGAGCCTGACCAGCTGCGCCATCAGTAAATACAAAAAAGCAGCACAGCTGATCGCACAGGGCAGGTACGAAGAGGCTGCCCAGATTTATACAGAGTTGGGCACCTATGAGGATTCTGCCAAGCTGGCGCAGTATGCCAAGGCAGCCGATGCAGGCGAAAAAGGCAATTTCGAAGCCTGCTTGACCATCTTTGGCAACTTGGGCGATTATCAGGATAGTCCCCAGCGATTGCAATATTATACTGCTCGCCAGTATGAAGCACAGGCTGCTGCCAATGGTGCAGCTAATGCATACGAAGCTTACGAAAACTATATCAAAGCAGCAGAGATCTACCATTTTTTGCCTCTGTATCTGGATGCCGATGCCCGGGATGCGGCATGCATTCAGGCAGCATACGATATGCCAGCAATGCTGGCAGCAGAGGGAGACTATGGCACTGCTGCTGAAATAATGGGTGATTTTGCTGATTACATGAAAGATAAACGAGCGGGATCGGGAGTCTATACGGATGCCTTGAATTGGAAGGAGTACTACAACGCATGTGCTATAGAAGCCGAGGGTGAGTACGTAAAGGCAGCGCGGATCTTTGACGACCTTGATGGCTTTGGCGATGCTGCTCAGCGTTCGATGGCTGCATACCAAACAGTTTATACCGCAGCGGAGGCTGCGCTGGCGGCAGGCGACCCTTATACAGCATATGTGCTGTTTGGTTCTATGCCGGAATATTTTATTAGCGCCGACCGTGCCGAAGAAAGCGCCTACCTCTATGGCGAAAAACTTCTTGCTGAGGGTAATTATGCAGATGCAAAAGTTGCTTTTGAAAATGCCGGGGATTATAGCGATGCTTCCACCCGGTACGCTGCCTATTGGTATGCCCAAGGTGAAGCTTATCTTGCAGTAGAAACACCTGACTACGAAGCCGCAAAAGCTGCCTTCACCGAAGCGGGCGACTATAGCGATGCTTCCACCCGCTACGCAGCCTATTGGTATGCTCAAGGCGAAGATTATCTTGCAGCAGAAACACCTGACTACGAATCCGCTAAAGCTGCTTTCATTGAAGCGGGTGACTACAGCGATGCCGCAGAACTCGCCGCCTATGGTTGCGACTATCAAAAAGCCCAAGACCTGATGGCTGCCGGGGATTATTCAAGCGCTTATAACATATACTTGACCCTGAAAGGCTACAAGGATGTTGACACCCTGCTTTCGACTGACGAGAATCTGAAAGCAGTAGCAGCACGCGACGCGAAGTTCGCTGTAGGCAATTATGTTACCTTCGGCAGCTATCCGCAGACCGCAGCCGGTACGGATGATACTCCCATTGAGTGGTTGGTATTGGCACGGGATGGCAACAATGCATTTCTCATCAGCCGGTACGGATTGGATTACCAACCGTATCATAAGAGCTACACAGATATCACATGGGAGAAATGTACTTTGCGTACATGGCTGAACGATACCTTTATCAACAAGGCATTTAGTGCACAGGAACAAGTCGGCATCCTGACTACCCATGTGCCAGCCCATAAGAATCCCAAATACCCTATGAATCCCGGTAACGATACGCAGGACAAGATATTTCTGTTGAGCATAACAGAGGCAGAAACATATTTCCAAAACGATGAGGCACGGGAATGTAAGCCGACTGCATATGCGGTACAGCAAGGTGCTCATGAAAGCACCAGCAGTTCCACGAAGGGGAACTGCCGGTGGTGGCTCCGGTCGCCCGGCTATGATTGGAGGTATGCCGCCTTTGTGCTCAGTGACGGCTCGCTTTACCACAGTGGCTGCATTGTCGCCAACGACTTCGCCGTTCGCCCCGCTTTGTGGATCGATCTGGATTCTGGCATCTTCTAATCTGTCATCGTCCACTCTTGCGCCGTAGGCGCAATCTATTGCGGGCGTAAGCCCGCAAATCTCTTGCCGCTGTAATGCAGCAACTGCGATCACGAAATCCCCCCACGCACAACAAAAACACGCCCCGCAACCGGCTTACCACAGCCGCTTGCGGGGCATTCTCATAGTACGCCCGGCATGGGCAACAACTTGGTGGTGAAAGTCCACTACACGCTTGGTAGTAGGAAGTGTTAGCCGAACGGCAAGGGTGTCCATCGGGAGGTGGAATCTGAAGGAAGCCGCAGGCAAAGTTCCGAGCCGACGAACAGAAACCGTATATAAGGCGGGGCAGAGCGGACGAGGCTGCTATACAAGTCGAAGTCCAATACTACACAGGACTCTGTCAGCGTAAATGCGGCGGCTACATGGAATGAAGGTTGTTGCACCTTATCCGGGGAGATCTGGGTGGAACGCTCTGATAGGAGTAACCCTCATCGAGAGGTGAGATTGAACATCCAGAACATAGTACCGAGGAAGCTGGTGAAAGCCGGTAGAGGGAAGGAACGGGCGGTTGAAGACGAGTGAGATGTAGAGAATACACTGCAATGATAGCAGTTGCTCGAATGAGGTTATCCATCCGAGGATAGGCGAGAGGTCGAAGGTAGGATGGAAACGCTGAGCAGTGTACACTTGAATAAGGGAAACCTACGGCATACTTGGCTTCAACTGAACCGCCGTGTGCCGAACGGTACGCACGGTGGTGTGGGAGGACGGGGGTTAACCACCCCCTCCTACCCGATTGCAATGTAATGCTTTGGTTTACCAAGGATATACTTCGCCCTCGTAGGTAATAAACACGGGGGCTTCCTTGTCGGTGCGGCGGCTTTCGAAGAGCAGACGCATGTTTTCGGCGTGCTCGTAGGGCTCCAGCGGGGCTTTGGCATTGCCTTCGTTGGTGCGCATCCAGCCGGGATGCACGCAAAGGATGTTTAGCTTCGGGTCATCCTTAAAGTAGTTGTGCAGGGTCTTGGTGGCCATGTTCAGCGCTGCTTTGGACATACCATAGTCGATATAGGTGGTGCGGTAGCAGGCGCCGATGCTGCCAGCCTCGGAGGAAATGTTGACGATCAGTGCGGTGGTCGGGCTCTTTTTGAGCATGGGCATAAAGGCCTTGATAACACGAAGGGCACCGACTGTAGCCACGTTAAAGGCGGGGCAGATGGTATCTAGATCGAAATCCATCAGTTCTTTGTTGGTATCGGGCGAGGTGGTAACGGCGTTGTTGATGATCAGATCGAGGCAGGGAGCGATTTTGGCTGCTTCTTCCGCTGCGGCGTTGACCGATTCGGTGCTGCCGATATCCATGGTCAGAATGGTCAGGGTATCCGGGTATTTGGTCTGCAGTTTTTCCAGCGCGGGGGAGGGCTTGCGGATGCAGGCGAAAACATGATCGCCGTTTTCCAGATAGCGCAACACAAAGTTGAAGCCCAGCGCCATTTCGCGGCCGGTACCGGTAATGAGTACATATTGCTTCATAGTAAAACGACCTCCTGTGTAATAATGTTGATTTGTGCACGAGCGATTGCCTTTATCATAGCAAGTTTTGCTTAAAAAGGCAATGATAAAATCAGCTCGTGCAAACGGGAAAAACTTCGAAAAAACTTCGAAAGATGCGTGCCATCCAAAGAAAAACCGCCGCAGAAAAAACTTCGGCGGCGGTTTGGGTCGCGAGGGCATTATGCCAAACGAATGGAGTTCAGGCGCATGCAGGGTGCACTGAAGCAAAGATAAATGTGCTGGGGAGCCGTTGGCAGCTCAGGCAGGGCGAGAACCGCTTCGCAAGGCTGGTAGCAACGCTCGCAGGTCAAGGCGGCTATGGGTTCGCTGGTAGGGTCATCCACGGTCACGGTAATGGTTGCGGGGCAAACGCAGGCATAGGTCACCGCCAAGGAGGAGGGCTGCGCCGAAGCACCGGGGGAATAGCACACCCAACTTTGAGGTACCTGCGTAAACAACATCGGTTTGCCGTCTCTGTCGGGGAAGACCGTTACGCCAGCTGCTTGCGCCATACCGAAGGCAGCCAGCGGACTTTCCGGCTCCACCAAGAAGCTTTCGCTTTCTGGCGGCAGGGTGCTGGGCAGGTCGATCTCCTCCATGGTCGCAGGGATGCTTTCATCCAGCAGCGCACCGAAGAAAGCGGGCTTGGGGCGCATGAGACCGTCGAAAAACAGGGGGTAGCTGGGGCCGTTCCAGCCCATCAGCCAGCTGTGGTCATCTGCCATGCCCCACATGGTAATGGAATCGATATCCGCACCGGCGCGGCGCAGGCGGCGCATCATGGCAAAATAATCCCGGTAGCGCACAGCCAGCTTCATTTGGGCGGCCGGGTCGGCGGTGTTTACCCGCACATCGGTTTCCGTTGCTTGAATGGTCAGCCCCAAAGCAGCATATTCCTTCACCATGGCTTCGTAATAGGCAAGATCGGGATAATCCAGCCCGATGTGGGTCTGAAAACCAACGCCGTCGATGGTGCCTTCTGCCAGCAGGCGCTTTACCAACGCAAGCACAGCGGGTGCCTTGTTGGGCATAGCCATGTTAAAATCGTTGTAATACAGCTTCTGGCCTTGGGCACAGTGCTTGCGTGCTTCTTGAAAGGCGGTAAAAACAAAGCTTTCGCCCATGATCTCGTACCAAAGGCTTTTGGTGCGGAATAGGTTTGGCGCGTTGTGGTCGGGCTCGATCACCTCGTTGACCACATCCCACGCATATACCAGCCCCGGCCAGCGGGTGTTGATATAGGTCATTTCATCGGCAATGGAGTTGCGCAGGCGCTGGGTCATGGTCTCAGCACTGCAAAGAGGAGCATCCTCTGCATCGCTCCAGCCCTCGGCAAAAAACCAGCGGGGCGTTTGGTTGTGCCACACAAGGGTGTGAAAACGCACTGCCATTTCATTTTTGGCAGCGTAGGTCATCAACTCGTCCGCTAATTGAAAATGGAATACGGCACGGGTCTCGCTGCCAGAAGCAAGGGTGGCTTCCCGATCCAAAAGCATAACGGGTTTCATGTTGTTTTCGGCTGTAAGGGAGTTAAAATGTTTGCGCACTACTTGGTCGCACTCCGGGCGGTTGAGCCAGTAAGGGGCAACCGCCACACCGATGCGAAAATCCTCTCGGTAAAATTCTTTCAGCGAGGGGATCTGGCTGGCATTGTGATCGGCAAGGTATTTCTGATATGCAGACATGGGTCTGTACCTCCTGTGTATACGTCCTCACCGGCATACGAAGCCGGGTGTTTGCTCAATGTATCATAACCCTGCCAAGTTTGCAAGCAGCTATAAAAGAAACAAAAATCGCAGCTGCCCATGGAGGACATTTGCATAATAGCAAGAATATACTTCACGATATGCTTTCAATGCATGGAGGATGAACGAAACGATGAAACGTGGAGAACGAACTTGGGTGACCGTGTTTTTGCTTTTGTGTATGTGTTTTCTTTCGGCCGTTTTTGCGGTGCAGGGGTCGCTGCTCAGCACCATGATCGAGAAGTTCCAGTTGGATGATGCCCGGCAAGGCTTAGCCAATACGCTGGCCTTTGGCGGCGGCATCGTAGCGCTGGTAGGCGCATTCTCGATGCAGGGGCGCTGGAAAAAACGTACCCTTGTAAAGGTTTCTGTACTGATATGCGTTGCGGGCCTATTGCTGATGTGGCTTGCTCCAAACTACGGTCTGTATGTGGCGGCTTGGTTTGTGACGGGTTTTGGTCTGGGGCTGATGGATACCCTGCTTTCTGCCTGCATGGCAGATCTATACACCGGCCGCCAAGCCATTACCATGATGTGCATACTGCACACGGCCTATGGCCTGAGCAGCGTATTATCGCCCATGGGCTATGCTGCGCTTTTGCAAAACGGTACCGATTGGAAAAACGTTTACTTGATCATAGCAGTCGTTGGGCTTTTGTTGGTACTGGGCGCGTTGCTTGTGCGCTGGGCAGCTGGTATGAAGGATGGGGAAGCGCTTACCGAAAACAAATTACAGCTTCGGCAGATCCTGCCAGCTTTGCACAAGGGCGGGCTTTTGTGGCTGACGGCAGCCATATTCTTTCACGGCATTTTCCTGTCGGGGCTCAATACTTGGGCAAACCGCTATGCGGATGCTTTTGGCACAGCGGTCTCCATTCCTGCGCAGTCCTGCGTGTTTTTAGGTGTTATGCTCTCACGGTTATTGATGCCGTTTTTGCCCATCCGTACAGACCGGTATGTGGTTTCGGCGGGCTTTCTGGGCAGCGTGGCGCTGGGGATCGGGCTGTTGTTTGCGGATGGTTGGCTGCTTCGCATCATGCTGTGCCTCTCCAGCCTGCTGTTTGGCGCTTTGATCCCTTGCATCATCACTTTGGGCTGCGAACGGCAGCGGAGCAACACTCTGCTGGTAACAACAGGCATTATGCTGTCGCTGTATTTGGGACAGGCGGTCTCCTCGCCGCTGGTCGCTGCGCTGGAGACGGCGATCAGCCTGAAGGCCGGTATGGTGTTGCTGACTGCGTGCATGGTGCTGTGCAGCCTGTGTTGTATGGCAGATAGGGCAGCAGAAAAGCGTCAGTCTGGACAGTGATGATGGGGTGACGACATGATAAAAGCCGGGCATGCGCCCGACTTTTATCATGTCGTCGAAAAGTCCCGGGAGGTGTCGGAGGGTCGTAACCCTCCGACTGTGATCCGAAACCAGCGACATGTATTGCGGCCCAAATCCGATTACATCGGCTTTGGGCTTCGGCGCTGCGGAGCCTTTCAGGCTGTCCTCACGCCTCGGTTCGTTTTACTCACCCTTCCGGTGGTTTCG
>JAZSRK010000128.1:0-55595 GCA_045538465.1 Candidatus Limiplasma sp.
GAATAATTTCCGTTGTATTGCAGGAAAACGTATTCTTATGACGAATAGTGTAACCATAACGTCTATCCATTCATACAACAAGAAAGGGGTACCACAATGAAAAAAATTATTGCATTCCTGTTGGCCTGCATGCTGCTTGTAAGCATGTCCTCTGCTATGGCAGAGATCTTGGATGTTTCTTTCCTGCAAGAGAAGGACATCTACGAGGTAGACTTCAACTCCGCAGGTACGAGCTGCTTTATCGAAAGCTCTCTCAGCGCCGAAGCCCGTTCCTTCACCCACAAGTACGAAAGCTCTGCTCTCTACAGCAGCACCATGTTTGATGTGCTGATCACCAATTACGGCACCTCCAACAACAAGCCCGTCTTCCGTCTGTGGGTCACCTACTGCGCAGACAAGGGCTTCCAGAACATCGATGCCATCACCTTTATTATTGGTAACAAGGAATACACCTTTACCGATATTGAAGACCCCGAATGGCTGGTATACGACGAAGAAGACGGCTATATGGAAGATACCCTGATCCGCTTTGGCGAAAGTGGTCTGGAATTCCTTGTTGCGCTGGAAAATTTTATGGAAGGCCACACCGATACCTTCGCAGAGCTGTCTGAGCTGGAGATCGAAATGATCCTGCATGGCGACGAAGACATTCACACCACGCTCGGTGTTGGCTTCCTGCTCGACTTCGTAAGCGTCAAGGATGCATACATCGATCTGGGCGGCCTGGACTATCTGGACGAAGTGATCGGCTCCGATCTGAAGGTAACGACCGCTTATTAAGAAATACTGGATCTATATAAGGGAAGCCCCGGCGAAGCCGCGGGCTTCCCTTTTCGTTTCTGCTTGGCGAATACGCAGCCGCCACACGCATTACCGGGCGGCTTATATTTTTAGTTGCGTACTTCCCACGGAGAGAAGGAATACATGGCTCTACCAAAATGCTGGGTAAAGTGTTCCAACCCATCCCCGCCATCCAGTCGGCCATCGGTTTCATTCAGATGGGTCACCAGTACAGCGTTTTTTACGTTAGGCAAGATCTGCCGTGTGCTTGCAAGGTCTGCTTGCACCCGGCGCAGCACGGCTCGGCTGTCGAAATGCCCGTACCGCAATGTCTCCTGATGAGGATTAGGAATATTGGTACGGTCGTGCATATCCGGGTCGATCTCCTCCTTGGCGCATTCGGTGGGAAACGGGCCGGCGCCATGGCGGGTCAAGTAGGAACGGGTCACATATACGATCTCAGTTTCCGTCTCGCCCATAAGGCAGGCGATCCGCTTGGCACTGGCCAGAGATGTGGTGCTGCTGGGGGTAAGGTGTGGAAAATCTTCCATGTTATGCTCATCCAAGGCCAGACCCTGCCCCGCCTCAAACACCAACAAGGGGTACGAACCCGCCAACGCCGCCCAATCGGTATAGACAGGGGCGCAATCCAGCATCTGCTGCAGGTCGAGCCATGCATTCTCGGCAATGCTTGGGTTATTGAGCACCGGCTCCCACCCCGATGGGATGGTCATTTGCATCTCGGCCAGCCGGGCCGGAAGATACTCGCAGCAGATGCGTTTGCAATACTGCAGAAAATCGTCTCTGGTCATGCGGCTCAGTTCGCCGTAGTGCAGCGCCCAATCGGTGTTTCGAAAGCGTAGCCGTGTTTCCTGTATGCCACAGCCGCAGGAGCCGTGGCGCGCCTTGCCACGGTTTTCCTCGATCATCTGCCCCAGCATCATATCCCATGGCAAGGTCACTCTGCACCGGTCGGATACCATGAGCAGCGGCTCTATGGCAAACTGCTGGATCAGCTCATACCGTTCTTGGCAAAACAACAGCGGATTCACGATAAAGTCTTCATCTGCACAGGAGACGGCGCCCCGGAGCGTACCGGAACCAAAGTGGTGAAACACATGCCGCTGGCCATCGGGCAGATCTACCGTATGCCCTCGCTGGGCACCGCCGTTAATGAGCACATTCAGGCAGTCTTTGCCCGCATCACCTGCTGCATAACTGGCAGCAAGCCCTTTTCCCTCATCGCCGTAGCTGCAGCCGATGATAATTTTCGCTTTACGCATGAATATTTCACCCTTTCTGGTTTTTGAACGGGTTTACCAAGCGATCAGTTTTTGCAGAATGCCCTGCTTCTCTGCAGGCTTTGCGCCCTTAGCAGCAGGCGTTTCCCCCGCTTTTGCATGCTTTAGTACGATGTCGATAATGGCCTGTGCAATGTTATCCACCGTCACGCGTTCGAGAGCGCCCTGAGGCAGATAGTGATTGAAGGTCTCCTCTGCTTGCTGCCAGTAACGGTCTGCCATGGTGTGGTTTACATGCAAGTGATAAATATCGAATTTCTCTGCGGCTTTTTGGTACAGAGATGCGGTCTCCACATCTGCCTCCAACAGGTCGCCGGTGGCTTGCTGCAAGGGCTCCTTGGGCAAATACGGGTTGAGGGGTTCATCGCCCATGGTAATGATCAAGCCCTTTTTGCCTCGTGCCCAGCAATCCAGCTTGGTATGGTACAGCCCCATATACCATGCAGCCGTATAGGATTCATACCCATTGCCGCCGCCGCCATGCTCCATATAGACCTGATCCAGCTGCTCCGCAATGCGAATGTCGGATTCAAACTGCGATATCTGGATGGGCGCTGTGTCGTATGCCAAGTCGCCGATGCCCATGACCATGAATTCTACATCCTTCACCTTCGTGTAAAGGTAGGTCATTACCTCGTTGAGCTTGCGGGCCACCTCGGCAGAAGCTACGCCCATGCTGCCGGTAACATCCAGCGCCAGAATAACAGGAATGCTGTTGGGGTGTTCCGGGGTGTCGCAGCATTCGCGCATTACATTTTTAGGGTTCAGCTTCTGGTGCAGCATTCTCTGCTTAAACAGCTGAGCCTCCGTCAAGGATGCATCCAGATTGCCCTTGGCGTCCATACGCCGACCGTTTTGCGCGCTGTAATTGACAAAGCTTTCTCGAGTCCAACAACCGTATCCCATATTATACCTCCTGTTCATCCTCGTTTAGCATCGTATCGATCTCATCCATAAAGTCGGTTTTGCCAAACAACATCATCAGCGGCAGCAGGTTTTGCTCTTTGCCATTCTGCTTGACCATGTTGGAAAACATCATGTACTTCATAAGGCTGCCCATGCCTTTGGAGCCCTTCTTGTGCATGTTGCCGAACATGGAGATGATCTTGCCGTACAAATAGGTGTTGCCCATAAACATGTGCCTTTCAGGCAGCATAGTCTCGATGGTCGCATCCTCGTAGCTGATCACGGTGATCGTATCGCCATCCGCTTTCAGAACGCACTTGGGGCGGCCTGCAGCCAAAATGATGTCGCCCGGCTTTACCTTGTTGGTGGGAACGACGAAGAAGAAATCGTCCCCTGCATCAAAGGCGAAGTGGTCGCAATTCATCAAAGTGCGCTTATCCGGGTCGTAAGCACGATACCCTGCGCTGGTTTTGATCGCCAGGCGACCATCCATGGAGAAGCGGCACAAACCGGGTGCTATTTTGCCGCAGAGCCCTTCAAAGTAAGATGTCATACAGGTTCTCTCCTTTCGTTCGGTACATTTTGAGCCTTGAAACGCAAACCCTTATGAGCTCGCCTTTCTTTTATAGTCTTTCTGACCACAATTGAATTATATATCATGATGGTTCTTTTGTCAACAATTATTGTCAAATTGAATAAAAATATTTTTGGCATGCGAACGCACAGTGCAAAAGCGCAAGCATAGCAACACATAACCCGTTATGGCACAGCAAACAAACGCCCCGCACAAGCAGGCTACCGAAGTTTCCTGCTTATGCGGGGCGTTATGGATCATCTTGTTTTTTCAAATATGGGTAGGATCAATGGCGCAGAAGTATATCCTCTTGCTAGCCACCAGTCTATACCAAGCGTTATCCCCTATCTGCTAACGCATCAGTGCAGAAGCTTGACCACCAAGCCCTGCGCTTTGCTGCTGCTTTGGTTGTTGCACAGACCTGCCAGCACATAGCCACCGTCTGCCGGGTCGATGGTGGCGGCGTTAAAGTAGTCGTCGCCCGGCATGGAGGTAGCATACTGCCATACCAAGCGCCCTGTCTGGTCGATGCAGACGCACCAGCCATCCTGATCCTTACCGGTAGCGCCGCGTACATCGCCATCGGCAGAGTTGGTATAGCCCACCAGCAGGCAGCGTCCATCCTGCAAAATGGTGGTGCCGCAAAGCTCCTCGTCGCCGCTGCCGCCATAGCGTTTTACCCAGATGGAGCGTCCCAGACCGTCGATGTTCATCGCCCAGAAATCCCGGCCACCGCGGGGAACGCCCACGCCGTTGCCCGAGGGGCTGTTGGTAAAGCCGGTCACCAGATAGGTGCCGTCATCCAGTGCCCGCACATTGTCGAAAATATCCTCGCCCTGACCGCCGTAGGTGCATTGGCTTACCACATTCAAATCGCTATCCAACACAAGGAGCCAGCCATCGTGGAGCCCGTTGCTGCGGGTGCTGCCGACCATGATAAGGCCGCCATCCGGGGTTGCGACGGCGCTGTCGGGCACATCATCGGCACGGCTGCCAAAGCAGGCCTCTGCCAGCACCTCGCCTTCGGGCGAAAGCTTGACCACATAATAATCCTGACCGCCATAGCCGTCGATGGTGGACTTTCCGCTTTCGATCATCCAGCCTGCACCGGCAATATTGCCATCAGACAATTCCACCACCACATCGAAGCCGTAGGAGGCATCCCCAGCACCGAAGCTCTTGAGCCAATCGATGGAGAAGTCCTCGTTCAGGTGACCGATCAAGGCATTGGAGCGGCTGGTCGTAGCACCGGTGCTGCCTGTGGTGGAGGAGGGATCCCATGTGTCGTCAAAATCCCTGTCGTTGGAGCGGGTAATGCCAGATACATAGTATCCATCCGCTGCCGGAATGATGCAATGATAGGAATCTACGCCCGAACCGCCAGCTGTAACGGCTTCATCCACCGCACCCTCCGGGCTGAAAGCGATGGCAAAGGCATCTCGGTTGCCTTGGTTTCTGCCAAAGGGCGCTTTACCAGAGGTGGTGCGCCCAGAAAGAAGCACGCCTTCCCCATCCTTTTGCGGAACGGCCCACATTACTTCGGTATAGCCACCGGCAAAGCTTTGCCGCCACAGGAAGCCCATGCTGGCATACCCGATGCGGAAACCCTTTGCAGTGATCGCGACCCAGTTTTCAATAGCCTCCGCCGGGATGTAGTAGGCGGCCTTTACGCCCTCCGGCTGCACATAGAGCCATTCTGCGCCTTCGGTGTCTCGTTCTGCGTGCAAAACCGTCATTGCACCAGCAGCGATCTGGGCAGCCTCCGGCACATAAGCCGAAGGGATCCTGCGGGCAGAAGCCGTTTGGGCAAGCGTGGCCGGAATGCTGAGCCAGACCATGTTGGGCACATAATCTTCGGTCTTTACATACTTGGTAAGCACCCATCCGCGGCACACCCAGTTATCAGAGCCAGTAAAGGAGATAAAGCTGTAGCCGCTCTCCTGATCGTGAGCCAGCACATTGATAGGCGATCTGGACTTTAATGTGCAGATCTTCTCGCCATCCTTAGCCGGGTAAGCATACACGGTCGCTTCGTTGGAAAGGGTGCCCACAGCGGGTATCTCCAAGCCACGGCTCTTATCGCCGGTGAAGGGGTCGGTAGCGTAAATATCCAGCGGTTCATAGCTTTCATCGGTAATGGTCACCACGCCGTTTACCAGATAAAGGGTCTGGTAAAAAGCAGGATGCGTATGCACTGCGTTCTCTACCAGCACAGTTTCCTCCGCTTTGCGGCCCTGAACATGGGTAAGGGTATAGGAGCCATTGCCGGTGGTGGTACCATGTAGGGTAATACGGTAGTCTCCCTCATAGAGCACCACCATTTTTTCATCCATATTGTCGCCCAGCGTGTAGAAGGAACCAAAGGCGGCAGAATCCTTATAGTTATGGGTGGCAGAGGAGAGATAGTCGCCGTTGCTGCTTTCCACATACACATCCATGGAGCCGTCCACATACAGGCGATAGAAGCCGTACTCGTTTTCTTCATCCACCGAGCCGGACATGGCGATGGTCATAAAAGCAGAAGCAAGAGCGATGGTGATATCGCCCACCTCGTCAAAATCTACCTCAAAGTAGCGGGTCTCATATCCCGCCGCCAATGTGCTATGGGTGGTCCGTATTTCGCCGCTGCTCATGCCGCCCACCAGACCAATGGTATACACCAAGCCATTGGAAGCAGCACGGTATCCCTGATCCACGGCATATTGCACAGGGTCGTCGCTGCCTTCGTTGGCTACGCCGTCGCTAAGCAGCAGCACCACTCGCTGGTGCCCCGGCAGGGCGGAGCGATCCAGCATGGATAGCGCCATATCCACACCATCGCCAATGTTGGTGGTACCGCCCAGCAGAATACCGCGTATGGATGCTTGCAGCGGCGTCTGGTCTGCAATGCCGCAGAAATCCGATACCGCATAGGCGTTGCTGTCATAAGCGACCACGGCCACCCGGCTGGCGGGGTTGACGGCATACAGGGTCTTGCTGAAAGCAATGGCTGCATCCTGCGCATAGGAAAGCAGGTCTTTGTTATTGACCGAATTTCTGCGATCCATGGAGCCGGAGGAGTCCAGCACCAGTACCACATCCAGCGGTGTAAAGGCATAGAGGTTTTCTTCCTGCTGAGTGGCTTCGTCGGGGGCTTCGGTATTGACGACCGTGCCTACGCTATCCGCTGCATCGTACACATTTTCGGTGGTCACTGTCTCTACGGCAACGGTCTGGTCATCATCGTTCATCCAGCCCTCCGCTACCGCCACGGCGGGCAGCACAAGGCACATAAGCAAAGCCAGCATTCGTTTCATCATTTGGAGTCCTCCTTTTGGGGTATGGCATTATGCAGCTTCACGCCGCTTCCGTTTATCGAAAACAGTGGTTTCCTGCTGCAAAGCGAATAATTGAACAGGTCTATGCTTTCCTTTCAAAGCATAACAAAGAAACGGAGTTCGCGATTCTGTTTCAACAATGGAAATATTATACACGTTCACAGCAAGCTGTGTCAACGCATTGCAGGCGTTTGACAATGAAATCGGAAACATTGTTAATATCTTGACAAACTCAGTTTTCGATGGTACCATTTTTATGAACGTGTTCATTATAAGGAGATCCTATGCCAAAGATCATCGAAAATCTGCCGGAGCGGCTATTGTTGGAAGCCCAGCGGCAGGTGCAGGAAAACGGTTATTCTGCCATGACCATCCGCTCTGTGGCAACAGCTTGCCACGTTGGTGTGGGGACGGTATACAACTACTACCCCTCCAAAGATGCATTGGTGGCTGCCTTCATGCTGGAGGACTGGCTGAACTGCCTTGACAGCATCTGCACCAGTGCACAAACCGCAGCCCACCGGGAAGACGTACTTCTCGCCATCTACAACAGCCTGACCGGCTTTACCAAACGGCACGAGGCACTCTTCCGGGATGCAGCAGCGGCTGCCAGCTTTGGCGGCGCCCACAGCAAATACCATGCGCTGCTGCGCGCTCAGCTGGCAACGCCCCTTGCCCGGTTCTGCCAAGACGGTTTTACAGCAGAGTTTATCGCCGAAAGCATGCTCACATGGGCCGTGGCCGGTAAACCCTTCGATGCTTTGCACAGCATTCTCCAACACATACCCTAACAAAGGAGAGATACGCCATGTCCAGCTTTGAGAACCTACGCATCGTGGATAACTTCTACCAGACCTCTCTGTTTTTCCCCATGCCCACGGTGGTCATCAGCACCCTGTGTGAGGATGGCAGCACCACTCTGGGCCCCTACTCTCTGGTGCAGCCCTACTATGTAGCCGGTAAGGATTACTATGCCATGCTGCTCAGCTGCCGCAATTCCTCCAACACCGCCCAGAACATCCTACGAAATGGTAAGTGCTGCCTGAACTTTGTGGATGACAAACCCAAAACGTTCAAGGAGTGCGTCAAGCTATCCTGGCCCGGCGACAAGCCCGAGGACAAAATGCCCAAGTGCAACTTCAAGCTGGAAAAAAGCCTCATTGAAGAAACCACCGGCGAAACCCGCCCCATGGTGCTCACCGATGCCATTGAAGCCATCGAATGCACTTGGATGCGGGAATTGGACAATGCACAAAGCGACCAGCCCGGTCAGCTGAATGGCTACGAACCGCCCTACCACGACTTCAACGGCATCACCTCCCAATTCGGCGCACACTTTATCTTGAAGATCGATAAGATCCTGATGAAGAAAAAGTATGCGGATGCCATCATCCGCGGGGTAAAGGCCAGCGATTTCCCCGCCTTGCCGGTGGACTACGGCTACCGCGACAGCAAGAACTTCTGGTTCCACCGTAAAAAGCGCATGCTGGCAGAGTTGCTGCCCATGCGCAAACAGTCCATCGATTCTGTACGCTACGCTGCCAACCGCGCAGACGATGTAGTAAAATTTACCGATGAGGCCTTGGAGACCATTCTCAACGTGCCCCGTGTGTTCCTGCCGCTGGTGCTCAAGGGCTGCGTGGACTGGGCCAAAGAAAACAACGTAACATTGGTCACCGCTGAACATATGAAGATCATTAACGACAAGCGAGCCAAGGAAAAAGCAAAGAAGTAAGGAGGACAAAAACTATGAAGATCGTTTTGGCAGGTGCTTTTGGTCATTTGGGTGCAGAGATCCTCAAAAAACTGTGCGAAGCCGGTTACGAAGTGGTGGCTGCCGATCTAAAGGAAGGCAGCATACCCGAGCTGCAAGGCAAGTACACCTTCAAGGCAATCGACGCCACCGACCCTGAGACCCTGTGCGGCCTGTGCGACGGTGCAGAGGCCATCATCTCGACCGTTGGGCTTACCGGCGCTTCTACCCGCTATACTGCCTACGATATCGACCAGAAGGGCAACGCCAACCTGCTGGCAGAAGCCAAGCGGGCGGGCGTAAAGCAGTTCAGCTACATCTCCGTTATTTCCTGCGACGAACCCGGCGCGGAGAAGGTACCCATGCTGCACGCCAAGTACCTGTTTGAAAATGAGCTGAAAGTCAGCGGCATGAGCTATGTCATCCACCGCCCCACCGGCTATTTTTACGATATTGCCAAAGTATTCAAACCCTATGTAGACAAGGGCGAGATGCAGCTTTTGAAGGGCTTTGGCGGCGTGAAGGCCAATGTGGTGGATTGTGCCGATTTTGCCGCTTTTGTCGTGGAGCACCTGATGGATGAGAATGCTACCTACAACGTAGGCGGCAAGGAAACGTACACCTACGAAGAAATGGCAAAGATGTGCTTCGATGCAGCGGGCAAGCCCCTCAAGATCAAGTGGGCGCCTATTTGGCTCTTTGGCATTCTGGCCAACCTGCCCAAGATCAAAAAGATGGGCAAGCACGATATTATTCTCTTTTCCAAGTGGACACTGAGCCACGATCTGGTGGGCGACACCTGCGTGGGCGAAGCCAGCTTTGCCCAGTACCTGAAGAACTATTTTTCTAAGTAAGGAGGCAGCACAATGGGTTGGAATTATCTTGGTATCTACTTTGCACTGAGCTTGCTGGTTTGTCTGTGCGGCTTTAAAAAGTATGTGTATTTTCTCTCCATTGGCTACGGTTTTTCTGTGGCGGTCATTGGCGTGGCCATGGCGGTGATGAGCCTGATGGGCGTATTCAATGCAAACATTGCCCACTACATCCAGTTTGTGCTGTTCGTGGTGTATGGCATTCGGCTTTCTGGCTTCCTGCTGGTTCGGGAGATCAAGAATGCCAGCTACCGCAAGACCCTTTCCGAAGCCGCTGGCGATGAAAGCAAGATGCCCTTCTTCGTCAAGGTGGTCATGTGGCTGAGCGTCGCCGTGCTTTATGTGATGCAGACCTCCGGTGTAGCTTTCCGGCTGTACAACGGCGGCGAAACCTCTCTATGGCAATGGGTGGGCATCGCCATCAGCATTTTTGGCATTGTGCTGGAAGCCGTTGCAGATGCGCAGAAGTCTCAGCAGAAAAAGGAACGCCCCGACATGGTCGCTATGAAGCAGCTGTACAAGATCGTCCGCTGCCCCAACTATTTTGGCGAGATCCTCTTCTGGACCGGCGTAACCGTTTCTGCGCTGGATGTTCTTACCGGCTTTGGCCAGTGGGCTACTGTGCTGATCGGCTATGTGTGCATCGTTTTCGTAATGTTCAATGGTGCTCAGCGTTTGGAAAAGCGCCAGATGGCCCGCTATGGCGACAACGCCGAATACAAAGCCTACGCCGACAAGACCCCCATCATCATCCCGCTGCTTCCTGTCTACCACCTCAACAAGCAGCCGTAACCAAGGAGGTTACTAATGATGTACCACTTCACCGTGCCCATGGCGCTGATGGATTATCTGCCCGTGTTGTTTTTCGGCGTGACTGCCATTCTGCTCCAGCGGGATCTGTACAACAAAATGAGCAAGGGCGCTTTTGCATTGTTTGCCGCAGGCACCATCAATGTCTTTTGCGCTGGTTTTCTCAAAGCCACATGGAAGCTGCTCTACGCTGCCGCCATTTGCGATTTTGACGTGCTCAACAGCCTGTTCCTGCCCTTGCAATCCATTGGCTTCCTGCTGCTGGGGCTGGGGCTTTTGGGAATGCTGCTGATCAAAAAGCGATCTGAACAGGTGCTGTCGGTTGCAGCTGCTCCTGTGGTATTCAAGGGCACTTTCGTATTCATCGGCATGATGATAGCCGGTTTAGGCATTCTGTGCACCGTGCTGAGCACCATAGCCGTCAAGATGAAAAAGGCACCGGTGATGCTTCTGTTTATTCTGGCTTTTGTGGGCTCTATGGCCATGGGCTACATGGCCAGCCACGATTCCGCTTCCGCTGCCGTAAACTGGATCGAGCAGAGCATCAACACCGCCTCTCAGCTGTGCCTGATGATCGGCGTACTTCTGCTGCACAAAGCAGGTCTGGCCGATTGGCAGTTCACGAAAAAGAAAGCCGCTTGATATAAGCAGCACAAGCCGGAACCCCGTATACCAAACCCGCCGCAGCCGAGGGGAGAGATCCCCCCCTTAGCCGCGGCGGGTCTTATGTTTTATACAGCGTAACGCATCAAAACTGTTTTCTTTTAACGATCGCCTCGGTAACATCCGTCAGCACCAAAACGCCATCTTGGTTATAGGCGTAGATCGTGATCTCCACGATGCCGTTTTTGGCATTACGCTCGGTCAGCTTGGTCACCACGGCCTTACCGGTCAACACATCGTCGGCAAAAACGGGTTTATGCCATTCGATCTTGGTGGATTTGCCAGCCAACAGCTCGTCGCCGAACAGATCCACCTCCAGATATTTCGCCCACACCGACATAAAGGACATCACGCCCGGAGCGATCAGCTTACCAAAGGGCGTCGTTTTGGCATATTCCTCGTCGGTATGCAAAGGGACATTATCGTAGGCAAGCGCAAAATCCAGCATTTTCTGCTTCTCGATCACCGCTGGCGCGATCTGTATCTCTGTATGCAGCTTGATGTCGTCAAAATACATAATGGTCACCTATCTTTCGTCTTCACCAGGATGCCGACCCACAGGCGCCAACCCATGGTCAAAGCTTTTTCCGTTGCTATTTTATTGCATCTGAGGAACGCTGTCAAATGGCTGTGTAGGGCTTTATCCCCCCCAACTTGACAACAACAGACACATGCAAAAAAATGTGTATATCTTCCAAGGAACAACAGAGAGAGGTGCGCATATGAAACGGTTGATCGCGGTATTCATGGCTCTGCTGCTGATGGCAAGCATTACGACCAACGCATTGGCGCTGGAAACTTGGCTGTTTAACCTAGATTACGAAACTGGCGCTGCCGATGTTATCGGCGCTTTGAACGGGAGCGATGGGTCGGATATCCAGTTATTCCCCTTCGCCAACAACGATGATCCCTTAAGTGAAATAACATTTACCTATATGACGGAGCAAAACGGCATTGCAGACTTAACCGAAGCAGATCTGCAGTCCAATGCAGATCTCATGTGCATGAGCATAGAAGCCATGAAAGACGGCACTTCCATCTATACCGATGCTGAACCCTTTGATACAAAATTTATCATGCTTGACGGCAACAAAGCCGGATATTTGGCCATAAAAGCAAAATGGAACTCTGCAAATATCGCAGGCGCAAGCACTGACCTTTATTTTGGCACCTTCATGGTAGACTTTGGCACCGATTCATTGGGGATCATTTGCGTAGCCCCTACCGAAGCCGCCTACAACAAACTGATACAGCTTGTCCAAACCATCACATGGAACGATGTCACCGCTGCCACCGCTGCACAAACCGGCGTCACACGTCTTGGAACAGTGTATGATTACGGCGACTTTTCCATGGCCTACACCCCCGGCGGGATGGATATCGCCGGCGAAAAAAGCTCAGAAGCCTTTCTGTACAACATTCACCCCTTTGCAGAATCCGGCGACACCTCGACCGCTGTTATGATCATGTGGCAGGAAGCACCCTTTTTAGACCTAAACGCCCTATCAAGCAAAGACTTACAAGTTACCAGCACAGTTATGTTAGAGGGACTCGTAGCCGGGATGGCGCAATCCGGTCTTGAATGCGATAGCGAGCTTTTATCGCACGAGCTGATCTCTCTCGATGGGTATACCGCCCTTCGAGTCGATGGTCTCTGCACATACGACCTATCTGCTTACGGTCTTGGTACTATGAGCGTGTACATTTCCTACTATCAAGTGCCAGTTGATTTTGCGGGCGGCGTTTATAACTTTTGTGGTATCGCAAATAGCAACGAACAGCTGGATCAGGTGGCCGACCTGCTGGAGACGATCACTTGGAACAAATAAGCAGCGTATATTTGCAGTTGCATGCAGTATTGGAGGCAAGCCTTTTGTGGGATTGTCTCCGGTCGTCAAAAAACTCGCCTTTGGCGACTTTTTCGACGAGGTTTGCACCGTTTGCCTACTCGCCTACGGCTCGCCGGGCGGCAAACGGCGATAGGAACCCCTTGCTACGCAAGGGGTGCCGAAACCACCGTACACGCCGCTGGTTTCGGATCACAGTCGGAGGGTTGCGACCCTCCGACACCTCCCAAGGTTTATCGACAGTCTGAAAGCGTATGCTTACAGTTCTTTTTCCAAAATGGCAGCAATGTATTTGCTGGCTTTGCCGTCGCCGTAAGGGTTGGTGGCCTGTTCCATGTTGTGGTAGGCCTCGGGACAATCCAACAACTGGCGCACGTTTTGATAGATCACATCCTCACTGGTGCCCACCAGTTTGAGGGTACCGGCTGCTACGCCTTCCGGCCGTTCGGTGGTATCCCGCATGACCAGCACAGGCTTGCCAAGAGCAGGAGCCTCCTCCTGAATACCGCCACTATCGGTAAGGATCAGGTAGGATCTTGCCATCAAGTTGTGGAAATCCAGCACATCCAACGGTTCGATCATATGGATGCGGTCTTGACCATCAAAGCAGCTATGGGCCACTTCCCGCACAGCAGGGTTCATGTGCATGGGATAGAGCACCTTTACATCGGGCGTCTCATCCACAACACGGCGAATAGCGGTAAACATATCCCGCATGGGCTCGCCCAGGTTTTCGCGGCGGTGCGCCGTCAGCAATACCAAACGGCTGCCCTTGGCCCATTCGATCTCCGGGTGGATGTAGTCCTCCCGAACGGTGGTGGCCAAGGCATCGATCACCGTGTTGCCAGTAACGTGGATATGCTCTGCAGGCTTGTTTTCCTTGAGCAGATTATCGCGGCTCATATCGGTGGGAGCAAAATAGAAGCGGGTGATCAGATCCACCGCCTGGCGATTAAACTCCTCCGGGAAGGGAGAATACAGGTTGTAGGTGCGCAGACCAGCCTCCACATGGCCAACAGGGATCTGCATATAGAAACAAGCCAGTGCCGTAACAAAGGCAGTGGAAGTGTCGCCGTGCACCAAAACAACATCCGGCTTTTCTTGCTCAAGGATCTCCTTGAGGCGACTCAAAATATTGATGGTCACATCAAACAACGTTTGCTTGGGCTGCATGATGCACAAATCGTACTTCGGCTCCACATGGAAGCATTCCAAGATCTGGTCCAGCATTTGGCGATGCTGACCGGTGACGCATACCACGGTCTCAAAATTAGGGTGATTGTTGAGTTCCAGCACCAAAGGGCACATCTTGATGGCCTCGGGTCGGGTTCCGAAGATGAGCATCACTTTTTTCATGGTCTCTCGTACCTTTCGTTGGCGGCAGACCGCCGTTTTGTCGTTGGTCGTAAAGGGTTTACAAACGCTCCAAGGCTATTTGGAGCATTCGCTGCATGCGCAATAAGGTTTCGGGGTCTTGGGCGGAGCTAAGGAAGGTGACCTGTCCGCCTGTATGCTCCGGCGTGGATAGGAGGTCTTCCTCGGCAAGACGCCTGCCCAGCTGTCGTACCGTACCGGCGTTGCCGTCGATCAGCGGCGTGCCCGCTGGCAGCAATTCTGCTATAGCACCGCGCAAAAAGGGATAGTGGGTGCAGCCCAGCACCACCGCTTTGATCGGTTTGGCAAGGTATGGCTTTAACAAACCAGAAAGCAGCTGCTGTACTCTTTCGCCTTCCAGATGCCCATCTTCCACGCATTCCATCAAACCGGAGCAAGGCACCGGTACTGCATGGTCGCCGTAGCGCTCCATCAAGGATTGAAACTTGGGCAGTTTTAGCGTGACCTGCGTAGCCAGCACCAAGATCTGCCCGTCGCCCGGCAGTTGAGAAGCCGGTTTCAGTGCAGGTTCGATGCCGATGACCGGCACAGACAGTTCCTGCCGCAGGTGTTGTGCTGCAACGCTGGTAGCCGTATTGCAGGCAATAACGATGGCCTTGCAATCGTGCTCCATCAGCCTGTCCACCCCATTGCGAATGAGGCGCAGCACTTCCGCAGGTTCCTTATCCCCATAAGGGATGTGGGCGGTGTCTCCAAAATAGACATAATCCTCCCGGGGCAAATCTTTCAGAGCCTGTGCCAGCACACTGATGCCGCCAAGACCGCTATCCAACATCCCCACTGGACGATCCGTCACTTTTCTTCCACCTCCGCAAGTCATTATACCCGGATAGCGGAGGTTTTTCAAGTGTTACAAATTTTACGGGCAAAGCACCCCGTCGATGGCATCAGCTAAATAAGGCATGGCGGCCAAGGCCTGTGCAAGGGTATTGCGATTGTTGCCCACCTCGATGAGCACGCAATTTTTTGCAACATGCTGATTGAACCGCCCCGACTTGAGCCGTACCTCCTTGCACAAACCGGGCAGCTGTGCATTCAATGCATCGGTGATGCTTTGCGCAACTGCCAGATTCGCCTGCCAATCCGGTCGCTGGTCGTTAGCAGCATTGGCATAGCCTTCTCCCTTGCCAATGAGCAGCATCAGCCTTGCGACCTCTGCCCCGGCAACCACGACCGTATTTGCCCCTGCCTGCCCTTCCACATACGCATCCCGGTGCAGATCGATATACAGATCGTACGTTTCGCCCGAAGCGGTGCGTTTTTCCAGCATGGTCAAGGAACGGGCATAAGCCGTGCTTAGCTCCGGCGGTTCAAAAGCTGTTGCATCGTGCACCACCGTATACCCAAGCCCCGTAAGCAGCTGCGACAATTCCTCCCCCACCCTTAGCATATTCCATGCGGCATCTGCTGTTCGCCAGCGCTCCGTTTCCTGATATGGCGATGTTGGCTGTTCATAAGCCTCGTAGGTGTGGGTATGGTAAATGAGTATGCGCCCCTTGGCTTGAATGTCTGTTTTGCTGAGCGGTACGATGGAAAACGTCGCTGCGCTTGGCGGGAGCGTTGGCGCAGTTTCCGCATTCTGCGACTGGGGCGTAACGGGCGCGATAGAAAACGGCAAAGTGGTCTGTGCCTGCGCTGCAAACACTTCTGCGATCGGCTCGTCCGCCTCCCGGACCTGTTTTTGCGGGTGCCAGAGCCAACCTGCTGTTAACCCCACAAACGCTGCCGCCAGCACCAGCAGCAGCTGTTTCCATTCCCTTTTGGTCATGATGAGGCACCTCCCCTCCTCATCAGCCTATGTTACCCATGCAGAAAAGTATGCAGGGTCTCGCTATCCAAATGTGGGTGAAGGGCTCGGTTCAACCCTTCGCCTAGCAGATCTGCTACACTGAGCACCATATCATCGATCTCGCGGGGCGTTACCACCATTTCGCCCAAATAACTTTCGGATACTTTTCTGAGCAGCATGTCCGCCGCTGTTTCATGCATATCATCAAGCAAACCAAAATCATCCATCAGATTTACGACCGCATCCCGGGCAATGGTGGAAGCATAGACCACCATGGGAATGCCGACCGCGATCACCTTCACGCCCAAGGTGTCCTGTGTAAGCCCCAAGCGATGGTTGCCAACACCGCTGCCCGGCTCGATGCCTGTATCGGTGATCTGCACAGTTGTACAGATCCGTGCGCTTTCGTAGGCAGCCAGCGCATCGATGGCAATAACAGCAGCGGGTTTTATGTGCTCCACAAGCCCTCGGCAAACTTCAGCGGTCTCGATGCCGGTAAGCCCCAGCACGCCGGGAGCGATGGCACTTACGCCCCGCAGCTTGCCCAGCATTTCCTGTGCCAGTGCCTCCCTTAGATGCCGGGTGACCAGCAGTTTTTCCACCACCCGGGAACCCAACGCATCGGCTGTTACATACCGGTTGCCAAGCCCTACCACCAACACCTGCCCGTCCTTGGGCAGCATGGCGCGCACCGCCTGTGCGATCAGCTGGATGAGCCGCTGCCGATTATTCGCATCGCAGCGGGACAAACTGCCACAGCTTAGTGTGATATACTCGCCGCAAGGGCGTGAAAGCGCCTCTGCCGCCCGTCTGCTCTCAATGACGATCCTCGTACGGTCGATCTCCCCCAACTGCTGGCGATCGATCACCACACCTTCCAACCCTTCCTGACCGTCGCCCACACTTTCCATTGCCAGATCCGTGCGAAAACCGCGCATACAACCTCACCCTTTCCAATGAGGAGTATGCGCGGTTTTTCTTACGATCATACCTTGATGGGCTATTTTGCTCAAGCTTCCGGTTCAGGTTCAGAAATCTGGGCAGCGGGTTCGGGGGCAGTCTCGGCAACGGGCGTTGCTGGCAAGAGACGCAGCTGGGTGACCACATCATCCATCAGCGCCATCACATAGGGCATGCCCTTATCCTGCTTGCCTTGCAGGACGACCACATCCGCATAGACGATATTGGGGGCGCTCACCTTCTGCACCGCCTCCACCTGCTGGCCGGGGCCTGTGATGAGGCACACACCTGCCAGACAGGTACCATTGGAGCCGCTCTTGTTGAAATAGAAACTCTTAACGCCCTTACCGGCGCGAGCTTGGGGTTCAAAGTCCAAATAAAGGATCTTTTTGCCAAAGCCGCGGTCGCTAAACAGGAGCACCTGATCGGTATCCTGCGGCTGACCGCACCAGAGCACTTCGTCGCCCAGCTCCAGATTCATGGCCTTTACACCAGCGGCGATGCGCCCCATTACAGGAATGGAGTCTGTATGGAAGCGGATGCACATGCCGCTATGGCTGAACATGAGCATATCCCGGCTTTCATCCAACAGCAGAATATCCAGCAGGCTATCCCCCTCCCGCAGGTTGAGGGCGGCAAACTTGGCACGGCGTACATCGTACTCCTCTGCCTTGGAGCGCTTCATCTGGCCTTGCTTGGTAACAAACAAGAGGTCGGGCATCTGAGCCAGTTCCTGCCCATTGGCGCAGAGGATGAGCACAGGTTTTTCCTCGTCCTCAAGGCCTGCCAGCACACCGCTGAGCAGCTGTCCGCGCTCCTTGGGCTTGTTCATCTCTTGCAAGGCACCCACGCTGTACTGGTAGCAGTTGCCCAGATTGGTAAAGAAGTAGAGGGTGTGCATGCTGTCCGTCTCAAAACGGTACAGGGCGGGATCGGCGTACTCGTCCACCGGTTCGCTGGCTACATTGCGGCGGCCGGTGCGGGGCGCGGTGCGGCGCAGGTAGCCTTCCCGGGAGAAGGTGACCACGGCATCCTCTGCCACCACTTCCTCCTTGACCAAGGCTTCCACCACGTTCTGTACTTCCTCCACGGTGGTGCGGCGGTCGTCGCCGTACTTGGTGGCGACCTCCCGCAGTTCCTTCTTGATCACATTGAGCAATTTCTTTTCGCTGGCAAGGATGCTTTCCAGCTCGGCGATCAGCTTGAGCAGCTTTTCGTATTCCTTGCGAAGCTCTAGGATCTCCAGACCCGTCAAGCGCTGCAAACGCATATCCAGAATGGCCTGTGCCTGAATTTCTGTCAAGCCAAAGGCTTCCATCAGACCAGCCTTCGCCACCTTGGGGCTTTCGCTGGCACGGATGAGGGCAATGACCTCGTCCAGATGGTCGAGGGCGATCATCAAGCCTTCCAAAATATGTGCCCGAGCCTTGGCTTTGTCCAAGTCGTACTTGGTGCGGGCGGTGACCACATTTTTACGATGGCGCACATAGTAGCGCAGCATGCGGCGCAAGCTGAGCAGCTTGGGCTTGCCATCGGCAATGGCTACCATATTCACGCCGAAGGTGACCTGCATATCGCTGTACTTGAACAGGTAGCTGAGCACCTTATCCACATCCGCCTCCTTGCGCAGCTCGATAACAGCACGCATGCCGGTGCGGTCGCTCTCATCCCGGATGTCGTAGATGCAGCCCAGCGCTGCTTTCTTTTCCTCGGAAAGGCGCAGGATCTTTTCCAGCATAGCGGCCTTGTTGACCTGATAGGGCAGCTCGGTGATGACGATCAGCTTACGGCCTGCGCTGCCATCCTCAATGTGGGTGCGAGCCCGGAGCAGCAATTTGCCGCGACCGGTGCGGTAGGCGTTTTTCAGTTCATCGGTATTGAGCAGGATGCCGCCGGTGGGAAAATCCGGGGCAGGGATGTACTGCATCAACTCCTCGGAGGTGATCTCCGGGTTATCGATGAGGGCGATGGTTGCCTCGATGCTCTCCCGGAGGTTGTGGGGCGGAATATTGGTTGCCAGACCTACGGCGATGCCGCTGGCACCGTTCACCAACAAATTGGGGAAGCTGGCGGGCAGCATATCCGGCTCTTTGAGGGTATCGTCGAAGTTCAGACGGAAGGATACGGTATCCTTGTCCAGATCCTTGAGCATTTCCATGGCCAAGGGGGTCATGCGGGCTTCGGTATAACGCATGGCGGCGGCGCTGTCGCCATCCACAGAGCCAAAGTTGCCGTGGCCGTCCACCAGCGTGCCGCGCATGCTGAAAGGCTGCGCCAGACGCACCAAGGCATCGTACACGCTGCTATCGCCATGGGGATGGTATTTACCAAGGCAATCGCCCACGATACGGGCGCATTTGCGGTAGGGGGTATCCGGCGTGATGCCCAACTCGTTCATGGTAAAGAGAATGCGGCGCTGCACCGGCTTGAGACCATCCTCCACACGGGGCACAGCACGATCCATGATAACATGCTCCGCATAGGGGATCATGCTCATGTGCATGACCTCTTCCATGGGCATCTGGATGATATTCTGGTCTACGGCAATGGGTTCATCCTTGCGGCTCATGCGTTGCGCCTCCCTTCCTCCATGCTGTCGGCGATAGCGGTGAAGCTATCCTCCCGGTCAAAGTTGGTGTACTGGTTGATGTATTCCCGGCGGGGATCCACTTTGTCGCCCATGAGGATGGTCACAAGGCGCTCGGCCTGTGCGGCATCTTCGATGGTGACACGCACCAGCTTGCGCTGGGCAGGGTCCATGGTGGTGGCCCAGAGCTGTTCCGGGTTCATCTCACCAAGGCCTTTGTACCGCTGCAATTGATAACCCTTGGTCTGTCCCTTGGTCATCTTGCGCAGCTCGTTATCATCGTAGGCGTACTGTACTTTGTTGCCCCGCTGCACCTTGTAAAGAGGCGGCATGCCGATGTACACATGCCCGGCGGTGATCAGTTCCTTCATGTAGCGGTAGAAGAAGGTGAGCAAAATGGCACGGATGTGAGCGCCGTCCTGGTCGGCATCGCTGAGGATGATGACCTTGTGGTACTTGAGGCTGCCAAGGGTAAAGCTCTCCTCGATGCCGGTACCCAAAGCGGTGATCAGCGAGCGGAATTCCTCGTTGCCCAGCACCTGATCCAGCCGCCTCTTTTCCACATTGAGGGGCTTGCCGCGAAGAGGCAGAATGGCCTGAAAACGGCGGTCACGGCCCTGCTTGGCGCTGCCGCCGGCACTATCGCCCTCAACGATGAACAGCTCGTTCAGCTCCGGCTTGCGACCAGTGCAGCTGGCCAGCTTACCCACCAAGGGCGTGGCTTCCAGCGCCTTTTGAGTGCGGGCATTGTCACGAGCCTTGCGGGCAGCTTCGCGCACCTTGGCAGCACGAACGGCCTTCTCCACCAGCTGCTGGCACAGTTCCTGATTCTTTAAATCTTCAAAGTATGCGGTCAACTGCTGACCCACGATGGCTTCCACCACAGGGCGCACCTCGGTATTGCCCAGCTTGCCCTTGGTCTGCCCCTCAAACTGCGGGTTCTTGACCATGGCGATCATCACAGCGGTCATGCCTTCCCGGAAGTCCTCGCCACCCAAGTTGGCGTCCTTTTCCTTAAGGGCACCCAAACGGCGGGCAAAGTCGTTCATTACCTTGGTATAGGCGGCCTTGAAGCCGGTCTCGTGGCTGCCGCCTTCGCCGGTGGGGATGTTGTTGACGTAGGAAAACACGTTTTCGGTGTAGCTATCGGTATACTGGATGGCAAAACGGAAGATCACATCCTCCCGGGTGCCTTCCAGATAGATGGGCTGTTCGTGAATGGGCGTTTTTTCCGTATTCAGGTAGCGCACATAGTCGCTGATGCCGCCTGCATAGCAGAACACCTGCCTGCCGGTGACTTGTGCAGTGTTCGCATTTTCGTTGCTGCCCTCTTGTGCGCCTTCCTCTGCATCGATGGCATCCGCATCCATCTCCACCAGGGCAGCTGCCTTCTGGGCGCGTTCATCCAAAAAGGTGATGGTGAGACCCTTGTTCAGGTACGCCAGCTCACGAAGGCGGCGGGAGACGGTTTCGCCATTGAAATGAACGGTCTCAAACACCCGGTCATCCGGCATAAAACGGATGAGGGAGCCACGCTCGGTGGTATTGCCCAGCACCTTGAGGGGATCGGCCAGCCGGCCGGAAACGATTTTGCCGGTTTCGGCATCCACAGCGCTTTCAAAGCCGATCTGGTAATGACGGAAATCGTGGAATACATCCACAGTCATCCACCGGCTGAGGGCGTTTACCACCGAACCGCCTACGCCATGCAGACCGCCGGAGTAAGCATAGTTTTCGTTATCGAACTTGCCGCCGGCATGCAGCTTGGTATAGATCAGCTCCACGCCCGGAATGCCCATGGTGGGGTGAATATCCACCGGCAGACCGCGGCCGTTATCCCGCACGCTGGCAGAGCCATCCTCGTGCAGCACCACATCCACCTGAGAGGCATAGCCCGCCATCGCTTCGTCGATGGCGTTGTCCACGATCTCCCACAGCATATGGTGCAAACCACGGGAGCCCGTGGAACCGATATACATGCCCGGACGCATGCGTACTGCGTCCAGACCTTCCAAAACCTGTATGCTTCCAGAGTTATATGCCTTAGCCATGTTTCCGTATCACTCCGTTTTCTTGAAGCCTCTGCGCATGCAAGCAAAGCCAGTGCGCCGTTTCATTATATCATATACGAACAACTGTTTGCAATCGTTATTTATGTTCTTTCCAATTCAGCTCATCCTGCAAACGGCGGCTGGTCAAAGCTTGTACCACTTCTGCAGGGGATCGTTCCTCGTTGATGATGGCGTTAACGCCCTCGATGATGGGCATCTGCACCTGATAGCGGCGAATGAGCTGCATGGCAGCAGGCAAAGCATGTACACCTTCTACCACCATGCCCACTTTGCGTATCGCCTCCTGCGGGGGCACGCCCTGACCGATCATCAAACCAGCCCGACGATTACGGCTGTGAACACTACCTGCGGTAACGATCACATCGCCGATGCCAGCGAGGCCAGCGCAGGTCGCCTCCTGACAGCCCATCATTTTGGCAAGCCGGGTCATTTCGGCAATGCCGCGGGTGATGAGTCCCGCCAGTGCATTATCGCCAAAGCCCAAGCCCGCCGAGATGCCGGCTGCTAGCGCCATGATGTTTTTGAGTGCGCCGCAGAGTTCAACGCCCAGCACATCCTCGTTGGTATAGGCGCGCATGCAGGTATTCACAAAGGCCTCCTGCACCATCTGGGCTGCTTGCATATCTTCGCAGGCAGAAACGATAAAGGTGGGCAGGTCACGAGCCACTTCCTCCGCATGGGTGGGGCCGGACAATGCCACCACCTTCACGTTGGGGTGGGCGCCATCCTTGTTCAGTTCATCCTTGATGATCTGGCTCATGGTGTAGAGGGTATCCGGCTCAATGCCCTTGGCTACATCCACGATCACCTGACCGTCGCCGATCAAGGGGCGTACCTGCGCTGCCACGCTGCGTACATACACCGACGGCACAGCAAACAGCAGGATATCCACATCGCCGCAAGCCTGTGCCAATTCCTTGGTCAAAACGATCTCTTCGGGAAACGCCATGCCCGGCAGATTGGGATGGGCATGATGCCGGGCCAGCGCATCGATCTCCTGCGCCAAAGCAGACCAAACCGTTACCTGATGCCCTGCCAGCGACAAAACTCTCGCCAGCGCAACGCCCCAAGTACCTGCGCCTAAAACACTGATCTTCATCTATCAATTTCCTCCGTTATGGGTGGTTATGCGTTGGTTTGCCATGAGGCTGCCGCTTTCAGCTGTGCGATCTCTACCGTAGGAAGCAAGCTTTGCTGAGCCGTTGACAGCAGCATGGTCGATGCATCGCCCCAGCGCACCGGCAAAGCCAGCAGCGCAGCACCGCCGCACAGATGCAATTTGAGGGTGTTCCGGTCTGCCACGATCAGCATGTCGTTGCTGATGGCCTCCTGCGGCAGATCGTAGCAAATGTTTTCGGCAGTAATGGTACGTGCTGCTGGGTCATAGCAAAGAGACTGGTCGCCCAGTGTTATTTCCAGTGCAGCTTCGTTTTGCGGCTGCACCCGGATCGCAGCAGGGAGCGCTACCGGTTGGGTGAGGTTTCCCCCATCCACTTGTTCAACACGGCTCCAATGGGTGATCAGGCTATCCAGTTCCCGGGCGGGCAGCATTCGCAGCTGGTAGCCGTCCCCTTGTTGGTGCAAGGTAAGCTCGCAAGGAAAGCTCAGCTCCTGACTATAGGCAGCGTCTTGCACATTGGCCCGGTGCCAAGTGGTTTGCAGGGTACGCCCAGACACGCCGGAATAGGTTTGGTGAGCGTAACAATATTCATTCAAGTACAGATGGCGCATGGGCTGGGTGGGTACAAACAGCCCATCCTTCCAATCGCCCACCTGATAGAGACCATGGGCACCGCCCATGACTGCCTTGCGCTGACCATCATCAGCGGTCAGCAGCAAAAGATCGGGGCATTCGTTGTCGCCTTCCAAATGCAGCTCCTGCACCTTCTGCCAATGGAGCAGATCGGTGGAATGCAAAATGGCGTAACGATCCTCCTCCAAGAAGATGGTCATTACATATCGATCGGAAGCCTCATCCCAGAACACCTTGGGATCACGGTTGCCGTTCACAAAGGTGGGCACGATAGGGTTACCGGGATATTTAACGAAGGTTTTGCCGTTATCGGTGGAGTAGGCAAGGCACTGGGTGGTCTGGCGGCCCTGTGCCAGTTTGCTGATAGGTTCGGCGGTGTAGAATAGCAGGATCACATCCGTATCGCCCTGCTTGAGCCCCAGCTGGTTGCGCTCATCCACCATGGCGCTGCCGGAGAACATGACCCCCAGTTCATCCGGGAACAAAGCGATCTCCGTCTCCTGCCAATGGATCAGATCGGTGCTGGTGGCATGCCCCCAGTGCATATTGCCCCACACCACATCGCAGGGATTGTACTGGAAAAACATGTGGTAGGTGTCGTTGGCATACACCAGTCCGTTGGGGTCGTTATTCCAGCCGTTGCGGGGTGCAAAGTGCAATAGCGGGCGGGTCTCGGGATGGATGGGCGCACGCTCGTCCCAATCGTCCGCTTGGTCAATAGCGGGCAGCCGATCCCTTTCGGCAGCGATCTCCACATCCTGCCCAAGAAAGCGGCGCACATCTACAAAAGCATAAAAATCGGGCTTTTCCGTTGTCAAACGCATATTCAGATCGTACACCAGCTGACCGCCGATGGTAAAGGTCACCAGCGTTTCGTCGCCCTTACAATCAACGGGAAAAACCAGAAAACGCTTCTCCACCTGCATGCGGATCCCTCCATGCCAATAAAATTCCATTTTGATGATACCATTTCACCCCGGCAGCGTCAAGGCAGGAAAGCAAAAGAGCCGGATGCTGGTGCAGCGGCTCTTTGCAAAACAGGTCAGTATGGTTTGTTCTATAGTTGTATTGCGAAATACTGGCTGATGCGCTCCTCGTTGTAATTGCAGTTTTCATCCACCAGCACGCCGCCATTTTTCAAAATGGTGGCTCGTGATGCCGCGTTGTCCTTGTAGCAGCCAAGCAACACCTGACTCATCCCTTTTTCCTTGCAGACGGACAGGGCATAGCGGAGCATGGCGGTCGCGTAGCCTTTTCTGCGCTCTGTGGGGCGCACGCCAAAGCCAATATCGCCAAGCTCCTTGGTAAGGGCTTCGGGCAAACTGTAGCGAATGCTGAGCAGACCGACCAGCTTCTCACCCTCCAAGCAAAGATAGAGCAGCGATTTGCCCCATGCTTCATCCCCAAGGGTAGCGTTTCGATGGATCTTCTCCACCCATTCGGAATACTCGCTGGCCAACAAACCCAAGCTGGCGCTTACGCTGTTTTCGTTATGCTCGAAGTGTTCCCGGACATATGCTTGCAGCATATCATTATCGCTTCGTTCAGGAAGCCGATAGATCATTCGATTCACCATCCTTTTCTTGTTCATACTCGTTGATATAAGAAAGCTGCGCCAAGCATCTCAGCGCAGCATAGTTTTCCTTACAACTTTTCCAGATCGTAAGGCGTAGTCTGATAAACGAAATAGTTGAGCCAGTTGGAAAACAGCAGATTGGCATGACCCCGCCAAGTAACGTTGGGTGCCTTGCTATCATCGTTATCGGGATAGTAATTATCCGGCACAGCTGTGCCAAGACCGGCATTCTTATCGCGCAGATACTCGTTTTCCAGCGTGCGGGCATCGTACTCCGCATGGCCGGTGGCAAAGATGTGCTTGCCCTCAGGAGAGGCGATCAAAAACACGCCCGCCTCCTTGGAGGAAGCCAGAATGCTCAATTCCGGCACTGCCTCCACATCCTCCCGCTTCACGGTGGTATAGCGGGAATGCGGTACCATGAATACCTCATCAAAGCCACGCAAAAGAATGGCACGGGGCTTATCCAGCGTATGAGGATACACGCCGAAAAGTTTCTTGGACAAATCGTGCTTCTTGATACCGTAATGGTAGTACAGACCGGCCTGTGCGCCCCAGCAGATATGCAGGGTGGAATGCACATGGGTCTTGCTCCACTCCATGATCTGGCATAGTTCGTCCCAATACCGTACCTCTTCAAAGGGCATCTGCTCCACCGGTGCGCCGGTAATGACCATGCCGTCGAAGTTTTGATCCTTAATGTCGTCAAACACCTTGTAGAAGGCCATCATATGCTCCTCGGCGGTATGGGTGGCCTTGTGAGTGGAGGTTTGCAACAGCTGCAGCTCCACCTGCAAGGTGGAATTGCCCAGCAAGCGGGCAAACTGAGTCTCGGTAACGATCTTGGTAGGCATCAGGTTTAGCAGAAGGATCTTCAGGGGACGGATATCCTGCGTGATGGCGCGGGTCTCGGTCATCACGAAGATGTTCTCATCCTCCAGCGTGCGGGTGGCCGGAAGGGCGTTGGGGATCTTGATGGGCATGGGTTATCCTCCGATCTGATCCAGCGCCTGCTTGATATCGGCGATGATGTCGTCAATATGCTCGATACCTACGGACATACGCACCAGATCCGGGCCGATGCCGGCATCCACCAACTGCTGATCGGTCAGCTGGCGGTGGGTGGTGGATGCGGGATGGAGCACGCTGGTGCGGGCATCGGCCACATGCACCACGATGGCAGCCATTTTCAGGCTGTCCATAAAGCGGGTAGCTGCCTCACGGCCGCCCTTTACGCCAAAGGATACCACGCCGGAAGCGCCCTGGGGCAGGTACTTCTGCGCCAAAGCATAATACTCGTTGGAAGGCAGCATAGGATAGTTGACCCAAGAAATGCGGTCGTCATTCTCCAAGAACTGCGCCACCTTGAGGGCGTTCTGGCAGTGACGATCCATACGCACGGCGAGGCTTTCGATGTTGTTGTTGAGCAGGAACATGCCAATGGGGTTGGGGGTGCAGCCAAAGTCGCGCATCAGCTGTACGCGAGCTTTGGTAATGTAGGCCGCCTTGCCGAACTGCTCCACATAGCGCACGCCATGGTAGCTCTCATCCGGCTCGCACAGTTCGGGATACTTGCCATTGTTCCAGTCAAAGGTGCCGCCGTCGATGATGACACCGCCCACCACGCTGGCATGACCATCCAGATACTTGGTGGTGGAATGGGTAACGATGTCCGCTCCAAACTCAAGGGGACGGCACAGCACGGGGGTGGCAAAAGTGTTATCCACGATCAGGGGCACATTGTGGCTGTGAGCCAGCTTGGCATAGGCCTCGATATCCAGCACCGTCAAAGCAGGGTTGGCAATGGTCTCGCCAAATACCAGACGGGTGCGGTCGTCGAACAGTGCCTCGATCTGGTCGTCGGTCATATCGGGAGTGATGAAGCGGGTCTCGATGCCCATGCGCTTCATGGTAACGGCGAACAGATTGAGGGTGCCGCCGTAAATGCTGGAGGAAGACACGATGTTATCGCCGGCGGAAGCGATGTTGAACACCGCCATCAAAGATGCAGCCTGACCGGAGGAAGTGAGCATAGCGCCCACGCCGCCCTCCATGGCAGCCAGCTTGGCTTCCACGCAAGCGGTGGTGGGGTTGGAAATGCGGGTGTACATATGGCCATCCGCAGTCAGGTCGAACAGCTGACCCAGAAACTCGGAAGATTCGTACTGATAAGTCGTGCTCTGGTAAATGGGCAGAATACGAGGCTGGCCGTTTTCCGGCTTGTAGCCTTCCTGCAGCACCTTGGTCTCGATGTGGGTATTCGCCATGAGAGAAGCCCTCCTTGGTGAAAAAATGGGATATTACCGTATACATTAACAGAATTATGGGGTTGCGTCAATTCATCAAAACATGGTTTCTCGTTCTTTTTTTGGATTGTTTTGCCAAGCGGCATTTTACATGCAAAAAGCGTCCACTTGCTTGGCTTGCAAATGGACGCTGGCAGTGTTTTACATAGCTTATGCCTCTGCACTTTCGCTGGACAGGGAAGTTTGCTGGGCTTTGGCCTTTTGTGCCAAAGCGATCAACTCCCGCTCGGCGGCAATTTCCTGCTCATGGGGATAATTCTTTGCCATGGCATCGAATGCAGCCAGCTGTTTTTTGGCTTTGGCTGCATCATCCTCTGCCAAAATGGCATAGGCGTACTCGGTACGGTGTACCGGCGGCTGCCCCTTCATGGCTTTCAGAAACTGCTTGAGTTCCTTGGTCATCAAGGCAGTAGCGGCTTCGTTTTCCCCTGCCAGTAGGTGCAGGTACATCCGGTCAACAGTGCAAAGCTTCTGGTACAGCACCGGCACGGGATGCTCGGTGTCGTTCAACAGCTCATCCAGCTGGGCGGCGCATTCCTCGAAACGGTGCTCGTCCATGAGCCGGTTGGCACAGAATACCGCAATGGTGGCGATGAGGCCATTGCTCCGATCCTCTGCGGCAGGCCAGACAAAGTGTTCCTGCGGCATATCCTTAAGGCGCATGCCTTCGCTACTGAGTTTGTTGATGACCAACTGGGTGCGGAAGGCTTCCAGTGCCTTGGGGTTCTTGCTCAGGTACAGGGCGTTGCGACCGTCGTTGTCTATTTCGCCCTTGATGGGCAGCGCATTCATCAACGCATACATGATGCCCACCACAGCCGACAGCAGCAAGATCGCCCGCCCCACACTACCAGCAGGGCAGCACAGCGCAGCGATCAGGCAAACGATGCCCACCAGCAGATTCATCAAGCTGCCGCCCAGATTGTACAGCACATTGGGCATCTTACCATCCACCATAGGCGGGGGTTCCAGCAAGCACTGACCGCCTGTGCCGCCTAAGCGCAGCTTACGCAGGCGATAGCCTTGTTCATTCTTTACCAGCATCAAGCTGCCTACCCGGAAGGAAACAAATCTGTACCCAGTGGCAAGGCCAAAAATCAGATGCCCCGCCTCATGCAGCACGATTTGCAGAAACATGATAAGGTACATGCTCACCATCAGCACAAGCCACAGTAGCATTACCTTGCCCTCGGATGCATCGTTCTGGGAAGCCGCCTCCATGGTCTGTATCATCAAAACACCAAAAAAGCCACCGATGACCATATAGCCCAACATCATGACCCATTGCAGCCAGTTGGCCTTCTTTTTTTGTTTGACAGTCGCTTTCTCTTCCACAGGATACACACTCCTTTTTTCGTGTATTCCCATGCATTCTACTATGAATTTCTATGCACGTCAAGCAAGCCATAGCCGCATCATACAGCAGCGCGCTCAGCCCTTCGTTCCTCCCTTTCCCGCTTGCGTTCTTCCATAAACTCGGCCAATTTTGCACGTCCTTCGGGGGTGACAGGGCGGATCCACTTGCCGGAATACATATGCAATTGCATCAGCACAAAGCGGATAGGCTCGTCGATGTAGCAGCAAGCGAAAATGACCAAAAACGGTGCTTTGTACACAAGACCACTCAGGCACACGCAGGGCACCACCATCAGGTACATGAACACGATCTCCAAAATGGTGCCGGTGGCAGCATCGCCAGCGGAGCGATAGGTATCGTTCTGCGTCCAGTTGCCCATGCGGAACAAAGCCGCAACAGAGTAGATGAGCAGCATGCCAAAGCACAAGTCGAAAGATTCACCACTGAGGCTCATGGCGGTAAACAAGGGCGTATGCACGGCGATGAGCAGCAAGCAGCCCAGCAAAATGAAGAAATCGCACAGGTAGACCACACGCTTGGCACGTTCATAAGCCAGCTTCAGGTTGCCAGCGCCCACTTCCTTGCCCACCAGCACGGAGGCGGCGTTGGAGAACCCAGCAAAGAAGCCGATAATGAAGCCTTCCATGGTGCGAAACACTGCCAGACCGGCAATGGCTTGCTCGCTCTGCCGCCCCAGCACGATGTTCATGATCATAGCGCCCACGCCGATCATCACTTCGTTGCAGATAATGGGGAAGCACTTGCGAAGGTACGCCTGCAAATGCTCCTTCTTCCAGCGGAAGTGCCGTTTCACCCGCAGCAGATAGGGATGCCCCTGCGCCTTGGCCAGTACAAGGATCAGCACCACATTCACAATGGCAGCGCACACCGTAGCCACAGCTGCACCGCGGATGCCCAATGCAGGGAAGCCGTAGCGCCCCTCGATAAGCAAAAAGTTGAGCAAGCAGTTGGTCACCACCGAGGCAATACCGCCGTAGAGCGGAATGCGCACCTTGTCGGTGGTGCGCAGCAGCGCACTGCACGCCATGGCATACACCTGCAGCGGGTAGGCAAAGCCCACGATACGCAGGTACTTAACGCCCAGCTGCTGGATGGAGGCTTTGTCCGTATAGACCCGCATGATGGCTTCCGGGAACAGGATCGCCGCCAAACCAAACACGAAGCCCACCAGCATCATAAAACTGACGGTGATGCCATAGGAGCGGTTGATGCCGTCATCGTCCTTCGCGCCATAGTACTGGGCAAAGAACAGCATACCGCCGCCCACAAAGCCCCAGTAACCGGTAAACATCAGCGAGGAAAACTGGGCGCACAGACCCACTGCGCCTACTGTCAATTCGCCAAGAGGCGCCAGCATCATGGTATCGATCATGCTGGCGGTGGTGGTAAGCAGGTTTTGCAGCGCCACCGGTACAGCAATAGCCATTACACTAAAGAAGAAGTTTTTCCAAGGAAAACGTTGTTTTTGCGCAAGTGTTGTCATACTTTTCTTACTTGTCCTTTTCGTAAATGGGGTATTCGTGGCCTTCCCGCATCATAACAGGAATGATGCCAATGGGCGCAGGCACGGTGACTCGCTGGCCGCCCTCATAGGTTTCGCCGGTGTAGGCGTCCACCCAGCGGCAGCCCGCAGGCAGGTAGACTTCTCGCGTCTCTGCACCCGCTTCCATCACGGGAGAGATGAGCAGATCGGGGCCAAACATGTAGGAATCCTCTACCTTCCAGCAATTCTCATCCTGCTGAAAATCGTAAAACAGGGGGCGCATGACCGGAGCGCCGGTTTCGCTGGCATCCTTCATCAACTGGCGAATGTAGGGGCGCAGCCGTTCACGGATGAACAGATAGGGCTTCAAAATTTCGTAAATATCCTCGCCGAAGCTCCACAGCTCATTATCTTGCCCGCTGGTCAGCTGCCGCACGTTGTTGATAAACTCCTGCTCTCTTTCGTGCCACGGCGAACGCTCGCCATGCATGCGGAACACCGGACAGAAAGCGCCCCACTGGAACCAACGCACCAGCAGTTCCTTAAAGGCCGGATCGCTGATATCGCCGCCGATAAAACCGCCGATGTCGCTGGTCCACCACGGAATACCTGCCATGGCCATGCTCAGGCCGGCCTGCAGCTGCTCCCGCATGGAACGGAAGGAAGAGTAGATGTCGCCCGACCAAGTGAGGACGGCGTACTTCTGGCTGCCAGCCCACGCGCAGCGCACCAGACTCATAATATCCTTCTCCCCAACTGCCTTGAGCCCTTCATAGAAACCTTTGGCATAGCCCACGGGATAGGTATTGGTACAGCTGAGAGCAGGGCCTGCCCAGTAGCGGTAGTTATCGAAATCGTAGGGACCATACTCCGGCTCGGCTTCATCCAGCCAGAAGCAGCGAATGCCTTTATCGTAATAGTTTTCTTTGCAGCGTTCCCAGACAAACTTCTGGGCCCCGGGATGGGTGGCATCGTAAAAGACGGTGTTGCCCATCCAAGTCATGTGCAGGTTGCTGCCGCGGTCGGCGCTTACCAAGTAGCCCTTGGCAGCCATCTTGCCGAAGTTTTCGCTGCGCTCATCGATGGTGGGCCATACGGATACTACAGGCTCGATGCCCATTTCCCGTAGCTCCCGCACCATGCCTTCCGGGTCAGGCCAATCCCGGGGCTCAAACTTGAAATCGCCCTGCATGGTCCAGTGGAAGAAGTCCACCACGATCACATCCAGCGGCAAGCCACGGCGCTTGTGCTCCCGAGCCACAGCCATCAATTCGTCTTGGGTACGATAGCGCAGCTTGCACTGCCAGTAGCCAAGACCATATTCCGGCATCATGGGGGTGCGCCCCGTAGCAAAGGTATACTGGGCTTCGATCTCCGCTGGGCTGTCCCCGGCGGTGATGAAATAATCCAGCTTCTTGGTACGCTTGGCTGTCCACTCGGTCTTGTTGGTGCCGAAGGTGGCGGTGCCAATGGCGGGGTTGTTCCACAAAAAGCCGTAGCCGCGGCTGGATACATAGAAAGGTACGCTGGCCTGAGAGTTGCGGTGGGCCAGTTCCAACGTTGCGCCCTTCTTATCCAGATGGCGGTGCTGGTACTGTCCCATACCAAAGATCATCTCATCATCAAAGGCTTCAAAGCGGGCGGTCAACTCAAAATCCGTGCCGCCCTGCACCGGCTTCAGCTCTCTGGCATCCACCCGGATGGGCACGCAATAGCGGTTGAGACGGTTGCGGTTGCGCCAGTATTCCTCGGTGAGCAATTCGCCCCTCTGGTTATAAAAACTGATCCACCCCTCGTGGGATACACGGGCCTCGATCTTGCCGTTGCGCAGGGTCGCCTGAGTGCCGGTTTGATGATATTTGGCAAACTCCTCGGTCTTGTACCAAGGATCGGTCACATCGATGCTTTCAAAAGTGATCTCCGGCTGAAGATCGGGCATACGCTCGCTGAGAGCCCAATCGTTTTCGTCCATCTGGGGCTGGGCAGTCATACGTACACGCAGGGAGTTTGCTCCCCAAGGCTCGATCCAAAGCTGGCTATTTCCTTGTGCCAAAACGAGGCGGTTTTTCTCCTGATACATTTCCATTGAAATTGCTCCTTTCTCACGTAGAGCTGTGCTGGTGGAATCATACCATATACGCATTCGGAACTCAAGAAGGCTTCCAGCTTTTTTGCAATATCGCTTTGTTCTCTGCTCGTGAACGACTTTTAACATATAACCGGCACAAAAACCTTGACAATATATATATAAATTAATGCATATTTCACAAGCAAAATCGTGCTTTGGTGCGTAACCTGATACTAAGCACAAGTACATTTGCATCACAAAGGAGGATCCTTATGTATTGTTCTCATTGCGGAGCTCAAATCGGCGAAGGCACTAAATTCAGTCCAGAATGTGGTGCTGGTAATCAAGCAACACAAACGGTCAGCACCCCTTCCACGCAGCCGATCATTGTCAATGTAATGAATTCCAACAGTAATGTTAACACCAACACAAACCAAGTAGGCGGTGTAAGTTTCCCGCAGAAATCCCGCTGGGCAGCGTTCTTCCTTTGTCTCTTCTTTGGAGGTCTCGGTGCACATAAATTCTATGTAGGCAAAACTGGTGTTGGCTTGCTATACTTGTTTACCATTGGCTTGCTTGGAGTTGGCTGGGTGATCGATACGCTTATCCTTCTGTTCGGCGGTTCCAAGGACAAATGGGGACGGCCGCTTGCCTAACCATCGTCATCCGATCCACTGCCCTTTCAATAGCAAGACCCGCTTTCCACATTACCGGAAAGCGGGTCTTATTATTCAATTGACTACTGCTAAGCGCGTTAGGCCACTAGCCTTATGCATTTACGGAATCGTTCTTTTTGGAGAACAGCTTGCCGATCATCACGAAGGACTCTTTGAGAATCGCGCTCAATTTTTTGCCAAAGTCCATACCGGCGTAAACCTCATAGGAGGGTTCTAATTTGCCGCCGAACTTGCGGTTTTCAAGCCACTGCCAGACAATGGGCAACAGAATGATCACAATGCCAATAATATCCGTCTTCAAGCTAGGCTCGATAAGCAGCAAACCACCCACAAGGAACAACAGGCGCTGCAAAAGGTGTGCATGACGGGTATAATACCCTTCCAAAGCAGCAGCAATACCGATCATGCCAATAACGGATGTAGCACCAATACGCACAATGCTCAAAACATCTGCAAACTTGGTAAGATCAACACCAATAAAGAGCATTTCGTTGTTGAGTACAAAGATGTACGGCACAATAAAGGCAGCGATAGCCAGCTTGACGGCGTTGAGACCGGTCTTGAAAGGATCGCTCTTGGCAATGGCTGAACCAGCCATTGCAGCCAACGCCACCGGCGGGGTGATATCGGCCATGATGCCGAAATAGAACACAAACAGGTGCGCAGCCAGAACCTCGCAACCTACCACCGCCTTGACCGTACCGGCCATAATGGTGGAAGTGATGAGATAGTTTGCCGTGGTGGGAACGCCCATACCCAAAATAATGGAAGCCAGCATGGTAAAGACAAGCGTTAAGTACATATTGCCGCCAGCCAGAGCTGTCAGGCTGTTGCCCAGCGTCATACCAATGCCGGTAAGGGTGATCATACCCACGATGATACCGGCCATACCGCAAGCCACAGCTACGCCCAGTACGCTGCGGGAACCCTTATCCAGAGAAGCGACGATGTCGATACCGGTCTTGACCGCCACATCGCCAGCCACCTTGGCTGCGGAAACCGCCTCCTGACGTTCCCTGCGAGCCGCAATGGCACCGGAGATGCCGATGATCAGATGCCGGATGATATCGCAGAGCACGCAGGTAGCAATACCCACCAAAGCAGCAAACACAGCGGTGTAGCCCATGGACAGGAACGCCACGATAACGATGAGGGGCATGATCAGGTAGCCGCTTTTCTTAATAAGCGGCAGGAAGGGCGGCATATCTTTTTTATCCATACCCACCAGACCGTACTTGCGGGCTTCAAACTCAATAATGATGTAGATGCCTACGAAATACAGCAGTGCAGGGATCAAAGCAGCCTTGACCACATCCATGTAGGGAACGCCCACAGATTCGGCCATCAGGAAGGCAGCAGCACCCATGACCGGAGGCATGATCTGACCGCCGGTGGATGCAGTGGCTTCAACGGCAGCCGCAAACTCCTTGCGATAGCCCAACTTTTTCATCATGGGAATGGTGAAGGAGCCAGAGCCTACCGTGTTGGCAACAGAGCTACCCGAAACGGTGCCTTCCAGAGCGCTGGCCAGCACAGCCACCTTAGCAGGGCCGCCCCGCTTGTGACCGGCGATGGCGTTGGCAAAGTCGATAAAGAAGTTGCCCACCTCCGTGCGCTCAAGGAACGCACCAAAGAGAACAAACAAGTAGATAAACGTTGCGGATGCGCCCAAAGGCGTACCCATAATGCCCTCGGTGGTGTACACCAGCTGGGTGATGATGCGCCTTACCTTGAAACCGCCATGCCGCAAGCCGCCGGGCAAATACTTGCCAACCAGAGCGTAGAGAATAAACACACCGGCAACCACCATGATAGGCGTACCCACCACGCGGCGGCAGCACTCAAACAGGAGAACGATCAAGATAGCGCCGATGCACAGATCCAACATGGTATTCTTGTTGATGCGGTTGGCCAGTTCCACATGCTGGAGCGCAATATACAGACAAACGCCCATAGCCAATGCCGACAATAAAATATCATAGATCGGCAAGGTATCGCGCCGTGCTTGCTTGCTAACGGGGTAAATAAGAAAAGCCAGCATCATAACAAAGCCCAGATGCAAGGGGCGCAGTTGGGTAGCCGCAACGCGGCCGGTAAAGGCGCTGTACAACTGCACAGCAGCAAACAAAATGCTGAGAATAAACACCAGCCATTTGGCCGGCCCGGTCAGATGCCGGGTGACCGATTCACGGTCGTACTTTTCCATAATGGCCTGAACGTCGTCCTGTGGAACCTGATCGTTCACAACGGGTTCAATGGCCTCATTGGTCAGTTCGCTCAAGGGGGTTACCTCCTCTGTCGGTTTTCGTCTGTGGCGCACATAGGCGCAGCGCTGCGGGGAACATGCGCCGTCTGGCAAAAGCGGACAATGGTTCCTGCACAAATTGAGGCGGCGCATGGCGCCGCCTCAACAAAAGCCGTGCCCGGGTTGCCCAGCAGCCCGGGCGGCAGTTTAACGGGGGTTTTTACTTAGCAACTACGTTGCCCTCAGCATCCAACAGACCGATCTCGGTAAAGTAACGGGCAGCGCCGGGGTGGAGGGGCAGATCGCCAACGCCGTTAAAGGCGTTCTCAAGGGTGATCTCAGCAGCCTTGGCGTGGGTCATAATGTCCTTCTGCTCAAACATGGCCTTGGTCATGTTGTAAACCAGTTCCTCATCCAGATCGTTGGAGCAGACCAGCAGAGCGGTGATGGCGATGCAGTTGGCATCCTCAGTGAGACCGTAGGTGGCAGCGGGCAGCTTCAGGTTGGCGTAGGTGGGATGAGCAGCGATCAGAGAAGCTACTTCTTCGTCGGTCAGGGAGATGAGGCGAACACCAACGGTGCTGCTCAGCTCGGTAATAGCGGCATTGGGGATGCCGGCGCAAACGAAAGCTGCATCGATCTGATTGTTCTTCAGACCATCGGCGCTCTCGGCGAAGCTCAGGTACTGGGCATCGATATCGTCCAGCGTGAGGCCGGCAGCTTCCAGCACATGCAGAGCATTGGTGTACACGCCGGAACCGGCAGCACCGATGGAAATGCTCTTGCCCTTGAAGTCGGCGATGGAGTAGATGTCGGAATCGGCACGAACAACGATCTGCACATACTCGGCATACAGAGCGGAGATAACGGAGAAGCTGTCGATCTTCTCACCTTCAAAGGAGTCGGTGCCGGTGTAGGCGAACCAAGATACGTCGTTCTGCACGGTAGCCAGTCCGGCTTCCTTGCTGTCGATGAGGCGCAGGTTGTCAGCAGAACCGCCGGTGGCCTGAGCAGATGCGTTCACACCAGGAACGGCGGTGTTGAACAGATTAGCCAGATCGCCGCCCAAGGGATAGTAGGTACCGCTGGTACCGCCAGTGGCGATGGACAGGAAGGTCTCACCGCCGTCGCGGGAGAAGAAAATGGCGGCAGCAGCCAGTGCCAGCACCAATACAGCAGCCAAGATGATGATGAGCTTACGTTTTTTCATGTGAGTTCCTCCATACGTTATAGTCGTTAAGACGCTAATCGAATTATAGCATCATGTTTGTCTTAAATGGAAGGGCAAATACAACTTAAATACATTTCGAAAGTCGTCAGGAATATTTTCGGTATCTGCCCCCGGCAGAAACAGCAGGAAAAAAGATGAAACATCACGAATGTTTATACTGTATGCATTTTTCTCGATAGCCATCGAGAGAGTAAGAATGGAGGACTGTTACGGAATGGATCTTTCACTGGCTTATTTCTGGGGCCAGATGACCCAGAACCCGCTCTTGACCGTCGCTGTGCTGCTTACGCTTGGCGTAATACTGGTCAACGGCTGGACGGTCGCCCCCAACGCCATTGCCACCTGCGTGGCCACCCGCTGCATGAAGCCGGGCGCAGCCATCCTGATGGCCGCTGTATTCAATTTTCTGGGCGTTTTCCTCATGAGTATGCTAAACGCCACCGTAGCTGAGACCATCACCAAGATGGTAGACTTCGGCTCCGATTCCCACGAAGCGATCGTCGCCCTCAGCGCCGCCCTGTTCGCCATCGTGGTATGGGCTACGCTGGCATGGTACTTCGGCATTCCCACCAGCGAAAGCCATGCGCTCATCGCCGGTCTTACCGGCGGCGCCATCGCGTTGCACGGCGGTTTCGGCGGTGTAAACGGTGCCGAATGGGTCAAGGTGCTCTACGGTCTCGTTATTTCCGTTGTGATGGGCTTTGGCCTTGGTTGGATTGTATGCAAGCTGGTGACCATCGTATTCCGAAAAGTGCACCGGCAAAAGACCGAAAAAGTATTCAAGGGCGCTCAGATCTTTGGTGCCGCTGCCATGAGCTTTATGCACGGCGCACAGGATGGCCAGAAATTCATGGGCGTTATCTTGCTGAGCTTGTTCCTTGTCAATGGTCAGCAGCCCGAACCCGTGGCTATGCCCATGTGGCTGATGCTGCTGTGCTCCATCATCATGGGTCTGGGCACCTCCATCGGCGGCAAGAAGATCATCAAGTCCGTGGGTATGGACATGGTCAAGCTGGAAAAGTATCAGGGCTTCTCGGCTGATATCGCAGCCGCCATCTCCCTGTTCTTCTCCTCCACCTTTGGTATTCCCGTATCCACCACCCATGCCAAAACCACCGCCATCATGGGCGTCGGCGCTGTAAAGCGTCTGTCCGCCATCAACTTTGGCGTGGTCAAGGAAATGGGCATGACTTGGCTGCTCACCTTCCCCGGTTGCGGCCTGATCGGTTTCCTGATGACCAAACTGTTTATGTTCCTGTTCTAAATTGTTTTTCGACCCTATGACCATATCGATGAAAGGAATTGTGAATTATGGCTAGCAAGACAGATCGTTTCTATTTTGATAATTTTGTGGAAGCAGCAGACTGTGCCTGCAAAGGTGCTAACTACTTGGTGGAGTGCCTGACCAACTACGACCCCGCCAACCTGAAGGAAATGCTGGATACCATGCACACCTTCGAGCATGCCGGCGATGGCAAGAAGCATGAGATGTCCGCCGCTTTGGCCCGTGCCTTCGTTACCCCCATCGAGCGCGACGACCTGGCCGACATCAGCCAGAACATCGATGAGGTTTCCGATGCGCTGGAAGAAGTGCTGCAGCGCTTCTATGTAGACCAGATCACCTCTGTGCCCGAAGAAGCTATCGTGTTTGCCAAAAAGCTGGTGGAAAGCTGCGAATTGATGAAGAACATGCTCACCGAGTTTGTCAACTTCAAAAAGCCTGCCAAGCTGCACGAGATGATCGTGGAAGTAAACCATGTAGAGGAAGAGTGCGACAAGCTCTATCTGGAAGCCACCAAGAACGTGCGCGCCCAGTACACCGATGCGCTGGACGTGATCGCTTGGCGCGAGATCTACGACCGCATGGAGCGCTGCTCCGATGCCTGCGAGCATGTGGGCGACTGCGTAGAGACCGTTGTAATGAAGAACACCTGATCTATGCTCTTACCGGCATATAAATAAAGAAGGGATGAATGCATATGAATCGACTGCTTGCCATTTTGCTGTGCTTGATGCTTTGCCTGCCGACCTTCGCACTGGCTGAGGAGAATGGTATTACCGCCTCTTCGATCGAGCCCAAGGCTAAGGGTCTGCGGATCAACGAAGTAATGGCTTCCAACACTGAAACCTTGGAAGACTCCTTCGGCAACACTGCCGACTGGATCGAGCTGCATAACACCACCGATGCGCCCATCGACCTGACCGGCATGTACCTGAGCGACAGCAAGAAGGACTTGGAACGCTACCAGTTCCCGGATGGGCTGATCGTTGAGCCGGGCGCCTATCTGATCATCTACGCTTCCGGTCTGAAGAAGAACGTAGCCGACGAGCTGCACACCCCCTTCAAGCTGAGCGCCAGCGGTGAATCCATCTATCTGATGCAGGATGGTCTGGCTGTGGATATTCTCACCTATCCCCAGCAGTACAGCGACATCTCCTATGCCCTTGGCGAGGATGGCGTATACTCCTTCACCAGCACCGCCACCCCCGGCGAAGCCAATGTGATCACCCCTGTAGAAGATTGATGCTATCAAATGCAGAAAAGGCACCCATTCTCTTTTCACGGAGAATGGGTGCCTTGTTTGTGTGATCGATCAGCGATCAGGCCAGCTTGGTGCCGCAGTTCGCACAGAACTTGCTGCCAGCAGGAGCTTCGTTGCCGCACTCAGGGCAGAAAACAGCCTGAGGAGCTTCCTGCTTCTGACCGCAGTTGGGGCAGAACTTACTGCCAGCGGGAACCACGCTGCCGCAACCGGCGCAGGGAGCACCAGCGGGAGCGGCGGGCTGTACAGGAGCAGTGGGAGCGGCAGGTGCGGCCTGCTGCTGAACGGGCTGCTGCATCATGCCCATACCCATGGCCTGTGCAAACATGTTGCCCATGCCAACGCCAGCGCCCATACCCATGCCCATACCGGCCATGCTGTTGGGAGCGGTGGCAGCTTCACGCATGGCTTCGGCAGCCTGGAACTGGGTGTACTGGTTCAAATCGCCCACAACGCCCATGGAGGTACGGCGGTCGATGGCCTTCTCCACTTCTTCGGGCAGGCTGATGTTTTCAATGTTGAAGTCGCTCAGGGTAAGACCAAGAGCCTCTACCTTGGGATTGAGCACCTGCATGCAGTACTGACCCAGCTCCATGTAGTTGGCAGCCAGATCCAGTGCGGCGATCTTGCTCTGGGCGATGGCATCGCTCAGACCGCTGACCACCATGCTCTTGAGCTGGTTCTCAACGCCTTCCACGGTGAACAGGGCGCTGGTACCGAACACTTCCTTCATGAAGGTGGTCACATCCTTCACCTTGAAGGAGAAGGAACCGAAGGCACGGATGCGGATCATGCCAAAATCGGTATCACGCATCATAACGGGGTTGGTAGTGCCCCACTTACGATCCATGAACTGCTTGGTGTTTACAAAGTACAGGTCGCTCTTGAAGGGAGAATTGAAGCCGAACTTCCAGCTCTTCAGAGCGGTCAGAATGGGCATGTTCTGGGTGGTCAGCTCGTAGCGGCCGGGGGTGTACACGTCAGCCAGCTGGCCTTCGTTAACGAAGATCGCATTCTGGCTCTCACGAACGGTCAGCTGGGCGCCCATCATAATTTCCTTGCCGTTCATGTCATACTTGTGCACCATGGTGTTGGCGGAAGAATCCGTCCACTCGATCACGTCAATCAATTGGCCCTTGATCATGTTGCCAATACCATCAAAAATACCCATTTTACAAGACCCCTTTCGTTTACCTTATTGTATGTTTATCTGATGTTCAGGATGCACTGCATTCCCGTGCAAAGGCGCACAGACCGGAGATCTGCTGCACGTCCAGAACCTTCATACGAAGCCCCATGTAGTTTTCTACCTGCTTGGCCACTTCTTCTACAAAGGCGCGCACGCTGTCTACTGCCAGCGGCTCCTTGTCGGAGCGGGGGTAGCACAGCACACGGACCTCATCCTGCGAAACGACCGCTACATGCACCAGCATATGGGGCTGCTCGCCGCCGAAGAAGTTGCGCAGCGCCACCTCCAAACGGTCGCTGCCGTAGTGCCAGCGCTCCGTCAGGAAAGGATCCTCTTCATCCAGCCCCAAGCGGGCAACGATGCAGGGCACATCGCCCTGTTCCTGGCAGCGCAGCATGCGAAGCCGGGCATTGAGCTCCTTGCTGGTGGCCACAACGCCGCTGAGCACCGCCTTCATCTGGCGTTCGCGTACAAACTGGAGGGCGTTGTTATCGTCGTACTGGTTGTTGGAATGATCTGCCCGAAGCTGACCCAGCAAACGGTCCAGAAGGCGAACGCTCTTGAACTGTTCCTCGGGTGTATCCTCCACATCAAAGCGAAGCATGGTAGGATGGTTCTGCTCAACAAAAGTCTCCAACTCGGCAAAGGCATCGCCCTGATCCATGGCAATGGCATCGATATGGTGCTTATCCATGCAGGCCAGTGCTTCTTCTACCGTGGCACGAAGTCTGGGCGGCTTAAAACCCATCGTTTCCCAGCCATTCATGCCTTCGAACATGTCCCGCACGCTCTGTTTCTCCGTAACGATCAATAACCTGTACACGCTATTTCCTCCGAGTATAAATTGAATGATACCATTCTTATTATACAATGTAACGAATCAAATTTCAATGGTTAGCTTTCTCAGCGCCATAATATTTGCGCAGCACCCAACTGCCAATGCAATTGGGCAAATAGCGGTGCAGCCACACCGCCAAATGCTGGTCGGGCTTGGCTACCCGGAGCCGAAAACGCATGCGGGCACGCTGGGTGTTGCGCACCACCTTCTGACCGAGCCGATCCGGTGCAAGACCGCCGCTCTCATCCCGATGGATGGCTGCACAGGTGCTGCGGTAAGCCTCCCGATACACAGACTGCTCCCCCTCCGCCTCAGCATGGAGCCGGGTGTGGTCGCTGCCGCCCCGGTGGTCGCCGGGTTCCACCAGACAGACCTGCACGCCAAAACGGCGGGTCTCCATAGCAAGGCATTCTGCATATCCTTCCATCGCGTGCTTGCTGGCCGTGTAAGCGCTCTGGAAAGGAACGCCCAGCAACCCGTTGATGGAGGAAAACAAAACGATGCGCCCGCTTTGCTGCTGGCGCATATGCGGCAAAGCCAACTGCACCATGCGCACAGCGCCCACAAAATTGGTATCCAGCACACGGCTGTATTCTTCGCAGGAGGTGTGCTCGCAAGAGCCAAGCACCAGCACTGCAGCTGCGCAAACCAAGGCATCCACCCGCGGGGAGAGCCCCAGTGCTTTGTCGGTAAAGTTTTGGCAGCTCTCCGGGTCGGTCACATCCAGCGGCAAACGGTAAAAGCCATCCTCCCCATCCGGGGCGGCTTCGCTAAAGGAACGTGCGCCGCCGATCACCAGCCATCCAGCCTGTGCAAAAGCCTTTGCCGTGGCCAGCCCCAGGCCGCCGGATGCACCAGCGACCCATACGGTTCTTCTCTCCTGCATGCGTAGGTCTCTCCTTCTAAAATGTGCGCTCTCATCCGTCGCACCGCTTTTATTATACATTTTTCCCTGCGCTTGTGCAACGTTTTCACAAACCGCCAATGCCGCCCGTGCCAACAAGTCGGCATTGACATTTATCCATGAAATAGCTATGATACAGGTAACCGAATGTTTTCATCCAAAACAAAAATCGCTATCCAGCAGGAGGATCCCGTCTTATGAAGCTCAACACAAAACGCACCATTTTGGTGGGCTTGGCTTTCCTTTCCATCAGTGCTTTCTGGCAGTTGTACGACAATGTTGTGCCGCTGATCCTGAAAAATTCTTTTGGTTTCAACGACACTTTGACCGGCGTGATCATGGCAATGGACAACGTGCTGGCCGTACTGCTGATGCCCCTGTTCGGTCGCATCAGCGACCGTTGCAATACGCCGCTGGGTCGCCGCACGCCTTTCATTATCGGCGGTACCGCTGCAGCCGTTGCCCTGATGAACCTGCTGCCCTATTTCCATAATCAGCTCAAGCTGGTTCCCTTTGTGATCGTGCTGGCGCTGCTGCTCATCGCCATGAGCACCTACCGCTCCCCCGCCGTGTCTCTCATGCCCGATGTCACCTTGAAACCTCTGCGCAGCAAAGCCAATGCCATCATCAACCTGATGGGTGCACTGGGCGGTGTATTTGTGCTGGCCACCACCGGCACCCTCGCCATCCGGCTGGAAGACAAGATCAACGCCGAAGGCGAAGCACTGGCGCAGTACAACTACACTTGGCTGTATCTTGCCGTCAGCCTGCTGATGGTCTTCTGCGTTATTACGCTGCTGCTTACCATCCGCGAAAAACGGCTGGCCGAAGAGACTGCTGCGCGTCAGGCAGAGCTGGATGCCTGTGCCTCTGAGCAACCCGTAGCCGAAGCAACGGTGGCCGACAAGCTGGATAAGCCCACCCTGCGCAGCCTGATCCTGATCCTCGTATCGGTCTCCTTCTGGTTTATGGGCTACAATGCTGTTACCTCGGCCTTTACACGCTACATGGAAAACTACTGGCATTATGAGCTGGCATCCAGCTCCAATCTGCTGATGATCGCCACCATCGGCGCTGTGGCTAGCTATTTGCCGGTGGGCATCATATCCAGTAAGATCGGGCGCAAAAAGATGATCCAATGCGGCGTTACCCTGTTGGCCGCCAGCTTTGGTCTGGCCGGTCTGTTCCGCAATTTCCACTGGAGCGCATACATCGTGTTTGTAGCTGTGGGCATCGCTTGGGCCATGATCAACGTAAACTCCTACCCCATGGTGGTCGAGATCAGCAAATCTAGCAATATAGGCAAATATACTGGCTATTACTACACCTTCTCCATGGCAGCGCAGATCATTACGCCCATCCTCAGCGGTTTCCTGATCGACCATCTGGGCTATGGTATTCTGATGCCCTATGCCGCTGTAATGGTTCTGATATCACTGGTGACCATTTCGCTCACCAAGCACGGCGATAACAAACCCGAACCGCCCAAGGATGTTCTGGAAGCCTTTGATGTAGGAGATGACTGATGATGACCCTGCTTTGGATCGTTGCCATCCTGCTGCTTTTAGCAGGACTCTATCTGCTCATGATCGCCCCCGCCGATCCGCCGCCGGAAGCTGCTATGCCGGAGGGCTGGCTCTATGCCCACCGCGGCCTGCACGATGGCAACCAGCAGATCCCCGAAAACAGCCTGCAAGCCTTCCGGCTGGCTGTAGAAAACGGTTACGGTATGGAGCTGGATGTACAGCTGACCAAAGATAAGCAGCTGGTGGTATTCCACGATAAGACCCTCGCTCGGGTCTGCGGCGCAGATTTGGTGCTGCACAACCTTACCTACGACGAGTTGCAGCTCTATCCCCTGCCGGATGGTTCCACCATCCCCCTGTTTTCGCAGGTGCTGGATCTGGTAAACGGGCAGGTGCCCATGATCGTGGAAGTAAAGTATCACGGCGATGTGACCGCCATCGCCAAGGCGACCCACGAAGCCCTAAAAAACTACAAAGGCGCCTATTGCGTGGAATCCTTCCATCCGCTGGCGATGTACTATTTCCGCAAAAATGCGCCGGAGGTGCTGCGGGGGCAGCTGGCCTACGGCGGCCAGTGGAAGAAGGAAGATAACTCCCTCATAACGCACTTTTGCATGAAGCACCTGCTGGTCAACTGCGTATCCCGTCCTCACTTTGTAGCGTATTCGGTACCTACTGATCGTACCTTAGCCATGTGGCTGATGAAACACCTGTTCCATCCCCTGCTGGCCGCGTGGACCATTCGGGAGCAGATCGTGCTGGATGATTGCATGGATGTATACGATTACCCCATTTTCGAACGCTTCACCCCGGAGACCTCCGAGCCCGATGAATAATTTATTCTTAACAATGCCCCGTTTCTGAAAGGCGGTTTTTCCAATGAAACAGTTTCTATCGCTTGTGCTGGTACTTGCGGTGTGCCTTAGCATTCCCGCCGCATCCACAGCAGAGCTCAGCTACCTGATCGCAGACAGCAACACCCGCAAATTGACCGAGGACGAGCTCTGGCAATGGGATTATGAATCGTTGGGGTACATTCTCAACGAGATTTTCGCCCGCCATGGGTACAACTTTATCCCGGGCGAAAAATATGACTATTATTTTCGCTGCATGCCTTGGTATACCCCCAATGCCAACCCGGATAACACCGTGGCTTGTTACCCCAAGCTCAACAGCATTGAATGGTATAACGAGCAAGCCATCAAGGCTGTGCGCAGGACCATGCGTGCCACCGGAAATTACAACCCCGGCGGCAAATCGGTTTGGGACTATTTTTCCACCGGTTTTGATACCCTCAACGGCTTTGAGTATGTTCAGCTAAAAGCCGGACAAAAACTGCCGGTCTACTCCGCACCCTCCAGCAATTCCTGGCAGGGTGCAAATGGCAAAGCCAAGGTAAGCACCAACGGCAACGTATGGTCTGCCGGGTGGGAAAACGGCTGGCTGCTGGTCATGTACGAAACCAACAGCGGTTCTGTGCGTGTAGGCTATGTGGCTGCTGATGCCATCAAAGGAAATGTGCCGGAAAACCGCCGCCTTACCTACGACTATGCCGTTGCCACCGTGCACACCCGCTGCACCCTGACCGACGACCCTGCCCGTACCAACACCGCCATCATCACCCTCGAACCCAACCAGACTGTGACCTATCTATCCACTTACTTCAACGCTTCCGCGTGGGACTATGTGGAGACCACCGCGGAAGGTAAAACCGTTCGCGGGTTTATCCCTGCCGGGTGCTTGAACGTAGATGCTCCTTGGGATGAAATTGGCAAATAGCAAGCCTTTGCAACACAAAAGGATCCATTTTTCCTCTTTTTTGTTGTTTTTGACATTTTAACTTGAAGAAAGAGAAAACATTTGGTATAATTTCTATTTGTCATAACGACGATTGTTTCATTCAGGAAGGTGCTGCGAAATGGAGAGCAATATTCGCATTTGTATGTTTGGAGGGTTTAACCTCTATATTGACAACGAATGTAAAAATGTAGGCGTTCTCAAGTCCAAAAAGGGCTTGTCGCTGCTGCAGTATATTATTCTCAAGCACGGTATGGCAGTGCCCAACTACCGCCTCATCGAGCTTCTCTGGCCCAACGAGGAAAGCAGCAACCCCGAAAATGCCCTCAAAACGCTCATCAGCCGCTTCCGCGCACTGCTGAACCAGTGCTACGATGGGCTGGGCAACTGCATAGAAGCCAGCCGCGGCGGCTACCGCTTTATTCTGCTGCCCGGCATGAGCGTGGACGTATTCGAGTTTGAAGACATTTGCCGCAAACTGCAAGCTGCACAGGAATTGACCGATGAAAACCGTGCACTCTATCAGAGGGCGCTTACGCTGTATTCGGGCGATCTGCTTTCCACCGCCGAACAGGATGAGTGGGTGGTAAGCGCCAGCGTCAGCCTGCACAGCCAGTACATGAAGCTCGTATACGATTACCTCACCTTTCTCAAAAAGGCAGAGGATTACAACGCCATCATCCAGACCTGTCGTTTTGCTTTGGAGACCGATGCCTTCGACGAGCGGCTGCATCTGGAACTGATGAATGCACTGGTAAAAACCAACCGTAACAACGAAGCGTTGATGCAGTACAAGCACGTTACCAACCTGCACTTCCGTTATCTGGGCGTTAAGCCGCCGGATGGCATACAGCAGTTCTACAAGCAGATCATTCAAGCCGGCAGCAGTCTGGAAATGAATCTGGACGCCATGCGGGAAGAATTGCAGGAATACGGCGATGTACACGGCGCATTCGAGTGCGAGTACGCGGTCTTCCGCGAGATCTACAACCTGCAGCTGCGCAATCTGGAACGTTTTGGCACCAACATGTTTTTGGCGATGATCATGGTCAGCAGCATGGATGGCGAAGCCCTCGACCCGCTGCGTTTGGATGATATTATGAAGGGGCTGGCCACCATTCTGAAGGAGCGTCTGCGCAAGGGCGATACCTTCACCCACTTCAGCCCTTCCCAGTTTGCACTGCTTCTGCCCACCGTAACCGATGAGACCAGTCACATGGTCATCGAGCGCATCAAGCGCTACTTCTACCAGCGTTACCCCAACAGCAACGTTATGTTCAGCTACCGTGTAGGCCCCCTCTATTCGGCTTCTGCCCCTGCTCCCGTAAAGGAAGAAGCTGTCATCGCCGGGCGCAAAAAGAAGGGTTCTGCCGGCAAGAACTAACGCATACCCTGAAACGACAAAGACAGGAGGAAATGAAATGGCTATCCTTCATGCATCCGCTACCAATTTCGATACCGAAGTACTGCAGCACCCCCAGACCGTTCTGGTGGATTTTTACGCCGACTGGTGCGGCCCCTGCAAAATGCTTACCCCCGTTATTGAAGAGATCGCTGCAGAGCATCCCGATGTAAAGGTAGTCAAGCTCAATGTGGATCAGGCCCCCGAGATTGCATCCCGCTACGGCGTTATGAGCATCCCCACCCTGATCGTTTTCAAAGGCGGCAAGGTGAGCGGTCAATCGGTAGGCTACACCGGCAAGCAGGGCATCGTCGATATGCTCTAAGGAACCATCAGCCATATACAAAAGCACCACGGCATTGCCGGGGTGCTTTTCTTATGACGTATTGGGTTAAAACAAAAAACGGACATACCTATTGCATGCCCGTTGGTGAGGAATATACGGTCAATCCTGACTCTTCATTTCAGCCAGACATTTTTCGCAGATGCGCTTGCCCTTGAAGAGGGTCACATTGCGTGCATCGTTGCAGAAAATGCAGCCGGGCTGATATTTCTTGAGGATAATCTCGTCTCCCTCAGTGAAGATCTCCAGAGTGTCCTTGATCTCGATGCCCATCGTTTTGCGAAGTTCGATCGGGATGACCACTCGTCCAAGATTATCAAGTTTCCGTACAACACCAGTGGATTTCATCTATGCCGCCTCCTGTTCTTTTGCATATCAAGAAATCAGACAGGACTATTCTAATCGAAAAACAAATGGTTGTCAATGCACAATACGGCGCATAGCGCTCCCTTTTTACATATTATTTGGTGTATGAAAGCGTATCGTTAACATTTGGTAAGCCCTTTGTTTACATACGATCAAGTGTATTTTGGCCACATAATCAACACTATTTTTAGTGTATGGAGGTAATCAATAATGCTTCTGCAATTTTTGTGGTGGAGTATCCTGACTGCATCGCTGGTACATGCGTTGCTTACAAGGCAAGGGAACATAGTTCTTCCAGCAGTGCTGGAAGGGACAGCCGCTTCAGTTACATTGTCGCTCCAGTTACTATCCGGGTATCTGTTTTTTTGCGGCATGATGCAAATTGTGAACAAGTTGAAAATTTGTCAATATTTATGCCGTGCAGTGCATCCTGCCACCGATCGTCTGATCGGCCGCTGCAGCAGTGCAGCACAGGAAGCCGTTTGCATGAATCTGTCCGCCAACCTGCTGGGGCTTGGCAATGCCGCCACCCCTTACGGCATGCAAGCCGCCCGCCATCTGGAAGATTCGCAAGACCGGCACGGCTTGTATATGCTGCTTATTCTCAATGCCACCGGTCTGCAGCTATTGCCTACGACCGTGCTTACCCTGCGCATTGCAGCCGGGTCGTCGCAGCCAAATGCTATTATCCCTGCAACGCTGGTCTCCACTGGGGCCGCCACCCTTGCAGGGGTAATGCTGGGGTTATTATGCCAAAAAACATGGGAGGTACGCCATGGCAGCTGAATGGTTATGGCCGGTTCTATTGCTGCTATTGCTGGGGGCAGGAATTTACAGCAAACTGCCGGTATACGATTTGTTTGTGGAGGGTGCCAAAGACGGCATCCAGATCGCTTTGCAAGTGCTGCCCAATCTGGCGGCTATGCTGGTAGCTGTTACGCTGATGGAGCGCACCGGCTTAACAACGCAGCTATGCAAGCTGTGCCAGCCGCTGCTTCGCCTCCTCAACTTACCCCCGGAGATCGCGCCACTGGTGGCGGTGCGTCCCCTGAGCGGCTCAGCGGCACTGGCTGTGCTGGAGCGCATATTGTCCCAATACGGCGCAGACAGCCGCATTGGTTTGGTCGCCAGCACCGTGATGGGTTCCAGCGAAACGATCTTCTATACGGTCTGCGTTTACATGAGCACCTGCAAGGATCGCCGTACCGGCTATGCCATCCCCTGCGCCCTTTTGGGGATGCTAGCCGGTCTTTGGACAGCCGGACTTTTCTTTCGTTGACAATTGCGCAAAATCAGGTATAATAACCGGGTACAGTTATGCGCAACGAACGAGAGAGTACCCGTATGAGACCGGCATAAGAGAGCTGCGGCAGGTGAAAGGCAGCCCGGATGGCAGCGGCGAACATGGCTCGGGAGCGCTTTGGCCCGATAGGTAGGGTCAAACGGCAGGCACCGTTACCCGCCAGCAAAGCGACAAACCAGGGTGGTACCGCGGAAATTCTCCGCCCCTTTTGTTTCCGTATGGAAGCGAAAAGGGCGGTTTTCTTTTCCCAAGGCGATCTCATCACCATGGACAGATACAAGGAGGGCACCCCAATGGCAGAAAAGTTTTACATCACGACCCCTATCTACTACCCCAGCGGCAATATGCACATCGGTCACACCTATACCACTGTTGCAGCCGACACCATGACCCGCTTTAAGCGCCAGACCGGTCACGATGCCTACTTCCTTACCGGTACCGACGAGCACGGCCAGAAAATCGAAGAAAAGGCCGCCGAAGCCGGTGTTACCCCCAAGGAGTTCGTAGACAAGATCGTAGCTGAGACCAAAAAGCTTTGGGAGCTGATGAACATCCAGTATGACGACTTCATCCGCACGACGGACGAGCGCCATGAGAAGATCGTTCAGAAGATCTTCCGTCAGTTCTACGAGCAGGGCGACATCTACAAGAGCGAATACGAGGGCATGTACTGCACCCCCTGCGAGTCCTTCTGGACCCAGTCTCAGCTGGCCGAAAAGAACGGCGAGAAGGTATGCCCCGACTGCGGCCGCCCCTGCAAGCCCATGAAGGAAGAAGGTTATTTCTTCCGCATGAGCAAGTATCAGGATTGGCTGATCGATTACATCGAGACCCATCCGGACTTTATCCAGCCCGCTGCCCGTGCCAACGAGATGCTCAACAACTTCCTGCGCCCGGGCCTGCAGGATCTGTGCGTGAGCCGCACCAGCTTCAAGTGGGGCGTGCCCGTAGATTTTGACGATAAGCACGTTGTCTACGTTTGGATCGATGCGCTGAGCAACTACATTACCGCTTTGGGCTACGGCACCGACCATGACGAGTTGATGAAGAAGTACTGGCCTGCGGATGTACATTTGGTGGGTAAGGAGATCGTCCGTTTCCACACCATTTACTGGCCCATCATGCTGCACGCACTGGGGCTGCCCCTGCCCAAGCAAGTCTTTGGTCACGGCTGGCTGCTCTTCGGCGGCGACAGAATGGCCAAGTCCAAGGGCAATGTGCAGTATGCCCAGCCCATCGTTGCCCGCTATGGTTGCGATGCCCTGCGCTACTATTTGATGCGTGAAATGCCCTTCGGTGCCGATGGCAACTACACCAATGAAGCCTTCCTGACCCGTCTGAATGCCGACCTTGCCAACGACCTTGGCAACTTGGTCAGCCGCACGGTAGCCATGATCGAGAAGTACTTCGACGGCGTGGTGCCTGCATGGAAGCCCGAAGCCTTTGATGCAGAGCTGGACAAGCCCCTGCATGAGCACTGTGCCTCTCTGCCTTCTCTCGTAGAAGCACAGATGGACAAGCTCCAGTACAGCCAAGCCCTTGCCGAGATTTGGAAGGTGATCGGCGAGTGCAACAAGTACATTGACCAAACCCAGCCTTGGATTTTGGGCAAGGATCCTGAGAAAAAGGATCGCCTTGGCAATGTATTGCTGACCCTCGCAGAGTGCGTCCGCTATGTGGCGGTGCTGATCTATCCCTTCATGCCCACCACCCCCGAGCGCATCTTTGCGCAACTTGGCATTACCGAGGAAAGCCTCAAGACCTGGGATTCCCTCAAGTCTTTCGGTGCGCTGCCCGAAGGCACCAAGGTCTCCAAGGGCGAGGCGCTCTTCCCCCGTATCGACGTAAAGAAGGAGTTGGAAGCCCTCTCTCCCGAACAGCCTGCTGAAGCGCCCAAGGCCGAAGCCAAGCCCGAGAAGAAGGCTGAAAAGGCACAGAAGAAGCACGAGGAGCCCGAGTTCCCTGCCGAGATCAACATCGACACCTTCTTCCAATCCAAGATCCAAGTCGGTCGTGTGCTGGAGTGCACCAATGTGCCCAAGTCCAAAAAGCTGCTGCAATTCCGCCTGTCCTTCGGCAAGGATGGCGAGCGCACTATCCTTTCCGGCATCGCTCAGTACTACCCCAACCCCGAAGAGTTGGTGGGCAAGCAGATCGTTGCCATCACCAATCTGAAACCCCGTATGATGATGGGCATCGAAAGCCATGGCATGATCCTCTCTGCGGTGGATGCCAACGAGAACCTGCGCTTGGTTTCCGTAGGCGAAGGCGTTGAGGACGGTGCCATTGTCGGATGATGGAATTGTTTGATTCCCATTGCCATTTGGAGGACGAGCGCTTCCAAGGCGAAGTGGATGACGTATTGGCACGCATGGATGCAGCGGGGGTCACCCGCTGCATTCTGGCTGCCAGCGACATGCCCACCATGGAAAAAATCGTTCCTCTCACGCAGAAATATCCGCAGGTGTACGGCATGGTGGGTTTTCACCCCCACGAAGCCTCCCAGTTTCGGGAAAGCGACCTGAGCCAGATGGCCCAGTGGCTGAAACTCAGCAAGATCGTTGGTGTGGGCGAGATCGGTCTGGATTACTATTACGACCACTCTCCCCGAGAGGTGCAGCGCAGTGTGCTGGAGCGCCAGCTGGACTTTGCCCTTGAGCAAAAAGTGCCGGTGGCCTTCCACATCCGGGATGCCCACGGCGACACGCTGGACATGCTGAGCCACCGGAAGAACCGGTTGCCGGAAGGTGTGCTGCACTGCTTTAGCGGCAGTTTGGAATGCGCCCGGCAGTACCTGAATATGGGCTTTTACCTGAGCTTTGCTGGGCCGGTCACCTTCAAGAACGCCGCCAACTTGCAGGAAGTTGCCAAGTATTGCCCGGTGGATCGGCTGCTGGTGGAGACCGACAGCCCCTATCTTGCGCCTGTACCCAAGCGGGGCCAGCGCAATGAGCCTGCCAACGTGCAGTATGTGGCGCAGATGGTGGCGCAGCTCAAAGGCATGGAAGCAGAAGACTTGGCTCAAAAAGCCTTTGAGAACACCTGCCGTCTGTACCATATTTCCATGGAAGCGGAGGCAGGCCTTTGATGAGCGCATCTGAGAAGAAAAACGTGCTTGTGCGTCCTTTGCAGCCGGAGGACTTGCCCGCTGCCGCCGCTATCTGGAACCAAGTAGTGGAGGATGGCGTTGCCTTTCCTCAGCTGGAGATACTGGATCTGCCTGCCGCCGAGGCTTTCTTCGCTCAGCAGGATCTGACCGCCGTGGCCGAGATCGATGGCGCCGTTTGCGGGCTGTACATCCTGCACCCCAACAACGTGGGGCGCTGCGGACACATCTGCAATGCCAGCTATGCGGTGGAGCGCAGCATGAAAGGCTGCGGCATCGGCAAGGCGCTGGTTACAGACTGCCTCAAGCAGGCCAAAGAGTTGGGGTACCGTATCCTGCAGTTTAACGCAGTGGTAGCCACCAACACTGTCGCCCGTCACCTGTATGAAACGCTGGGTTTCCACCAGCTGGGCGTTATTCCCGGCGGCTTTTTGATGCCGGACGGGCACTACGAGGACATTTGTCCCTATTATCATGAATTGTGAGGAATGACCCCGCATGATCATTCGCAAAACCACTTTAGCAGACATGGAGCAGCTGATGACGCTGTTTGCAGGCGCACGCCGGTTTATGGTCGCCAACGGCAACGACAAGCAGTGGTGGGGCGGCTATCCCACTCAAGAGATGATCGAAAAAGACATTGCACTGAGCCAGAGCTACGTTTGCGAAGAAGATGGTCACATCTACGCCAGCTTTGTGCTCATGTCCAGCGATGAGCCCACCTATCAGGTCATTGATGGCGCTTGGAAAAACGATCTGCCCTATGGCACCCTGCACCGCATCGCTTCCAGCGGTGAACGCAGGGGCATGGTGGATATGATCGTGGATTGGGCCTATCAGCAGTACGGCAACCTGCGGGGCGATACCCATCAGTTGAACCTGCCCATGCAGAAAGCTTTTGAGCGCAATGGTTTTCTTCGTTGTGGCACCATCTGGGTGGCGGATGGCACCCCCCGCATCGCCTACCACAAAACCGAGAAAGCAGAGGGATGAGCATGCTGCCAAAGCTGATTGTAATTGCTGGTACCAATGCTTCCGGCAAAAGTGCGCTGGGCGTAAAGTTAGCCAAGCACTACGGCGGCGAGATCGTCTCTGCAGACTCCCGGCAGGTGTTTCGCAAGCTGGATCTGGGCAGCGGCAAGATCACCCCGGAGGAAATGGACGGCGTGCCCCATCACCTTTTGGATATCTGCGACCCCGGCGACTTTTTTTCCATGGCAGATTTCCAGCGGTTGGCTTACGAAGCCATCGACGGCATCATCGCCCGCGGCAAGCCTGCTTTTTTGGTGGGCGGTACCGGCCTGTATGTGGACTCGGTAGCGGATGGCTATGTGCTCAGCAACAAGATGCCCGATCTGGCCTATCGAGCCAAGCTGGAGGAGATGAGCACCGAGGCGCTGTACCGCATGCTCATGGAGCAACGCCCCGATTGCGATGTGGAGCGCCGCAACCGCAACCGTGTGATGCGCCTGTTGGAAAAACTCCACGATGGCGACGATGTTGTGCCTTCTAAGGAGCCGCGGTACGATGTGTTGCATCTTGGGGTCACATGGCCCAGAGAGATCCTCTGCCAGCGCATCGATGAGCGCATGACCCGCCGCTTCTCCGAAGGTATGTTAGAGGAAGTGCAGGCTTTGCTGGATGAGGGGGTCTCCCCCACTTTCCTGCTTAAATTGGGGTTGGAATACCGCATCATTACCCAATACCTGACCGGCGTGATCGATACACGCCAGGAGCTGGAGACCCTGCTGGCTACCTCCATCAAGCAATTTGCCAAACGGCAGATGACTTGGTTCCGCCGCAATGAAAACATCCACTGGCTGGATATGCAAACCGACCCCATGGCAGAAGCATGCCAACTGATCGATCGTTTTCTGTAATTTTTTTGCAAATCAAACAGACCGTATGCCGCAGACCATATTACAAGTTGCTGTGCATCCGGTCTGTTTTTTGTATTTGCAAATGTAACCACAACAAAAACGAAGGTTTTGACACACCGCAAGAAAAATGCTATGATAAATACAGTATAAAAACAGAACCGAGGTGACCTCTATGCTATGGGAAAGCACCGCTAAAGCTCTTTTAGACGACACTGATAGCCTTCTTTATGTATCCAGTATGAAGGATCATTCTCTTTTGTACATGAATAAGCAATGTCGGTTGATGTGCGGTCTGCCGGCCGACGATACCAGCTATATCGGCAAGCCCTGCTATGAGGTGCTCCACAAAAACAGCGAACCCTGCAAACACTGCAAGCACAGCGTTGTAAACCGCAACGATTTTTTTCGCTGGACGCATTATGACGAAACCAACGAAATGCATTACTGGGTAAAAAACAAACTGATCGACGTAGACGGTGAGGATTGCTATCTGGAATTTGCCATGCACATGACCGAACAGGTGGAAAAGGAGCGAGCCATTCAACGGGAGTTGGAAAAAGAGCGCGTACTTTTGCAATGTGTAACAACATTGGAATCCGCTGCAAATACTCAAAGCGCCATGGATGGTCTTTTGGAGATCGTTGGCCGGTACTTTAACGGCGATCGGGCTTATCTGTTCGAGTTTGACTTTGCAAAGCAAGTAACCAACAACACCTATGAGTGGGCAGGCGAAGGCGTTGAAAAAGAGATCGACGTTTTGCAGAATGTGCCCCTTGAAGTGATCTCCACATGGATCGTCGCTTTTGAAAAGCACGGCAGTTTCTACATTTCCGATTTGGACGAAAATGTGGATCGCGATTCCGATACCTACCGCATACTGGAGATGCAAGGCATCCGCAGCTTGATCGCTGTGCCATTGGAGAAGGATAATCAGATCATCGGCTTCTTTGGGGTGGATAATCCCCGCAAAAACTACAAAGATACGTCTCTCCTATCAGCCATTACATTCTTCATCTTCAATACATTGGATAAGCGGGCGTATCAGGAAAAGTTAGAAAAGCTCAGTTATCAAGACAGCCTTACCGGTCTGTGCAACCGCCATAAGTTTAACCAGGAGCTGGGTGAAATGCTCCTGTCGCCACCCGCTCGATTAGGCGTTGTTTACATGGACTTAAACAACCTCAAATTTACCAACGATAACTACGGGCACGATGCCGGCGATCTGCTGATCCAAACCACAGCGCAGGTCATCCGTCAGGTTTTTGGCGAGCATACCTATCGTATCGGCGGAGACGAATTTGTGGCCTTTATAAAGGATGGAGACGAGGCTAAGCTAACGGCTCTTATTGAGCAGATGAACTGCCTTTTGGCGCAGCAAAACGCCAATGTATCCGTCGGCTACAACTACCGCGAACAGAACGTAAACGTTGTGGAACAGATGGATGCCGCCGACAAAGACATGTACCATAACAAGCAAATATACCGCAAGCTGCACCCAAAACGCTGATTTTCTTTCCGCTTTGCGCTGCCTTTTGTGTATTTTTCTCTTTTTTCTTAACAAAACCAGTTGACATAGCAAGCAATTTGTGCTACAATTCCATACTGTTAGCGGCCTCGCAGAGGTTCCCCCCAAAGGTGTGCGCCTGTAGCTCAGTTGGATAGAGCAACAGCCTCCGACGCCGTCGAGTCTGGGTTCGAACCCCAGCGGGTACACCACCGACAACCCCTAAATGATTACGGAAAAGTATGAGATTAAGGACTTTTTCTTGATAGGAAAGGTTCTTCGTTATACGGATAAAGGGGCGTTTTAGCGTTATAAAATAATCAAAAAATTGTTGAATACTATAAAAATGTAGGTTTTCAATACAAATAGCTATACTTGTATTATATGAGAAGCGTCAAGGGGTGTTTTTTATGTCTTGAAAAGCGTGATTTTTTGGAAAAATAAACAAATTTTGAAAAAATTACTGAAATACACTTGACCACTCAACAAAAAATTACTGAAATGCACTTGACAAATCAAGAGTGAAAATATAAAATATTAATGGTTGGTGT